>NZ_JAQYWZ010000485.1:0-193520 GCF_036290945.1 Streptomyces sp. BE303 | reverse complement strand
GCCGCCCTCGTGGCGGAGGTAGGCGAGGCCGCCGAGGGTGTCCATGTAGACGCCTTCGAGCACCCCACCGGCGGGGACACGGCACCCGAAGTCACGGACCACCTCCCCGACGACGGGGGTGTACACGGGCATGCGGGGGCAACTGGGCATGGGGGCTCCATTGGTCGCACAGGGTCCCGGATCTCTCACGGGGTGTAGCCATCGTGGCCCGCCGACCTCTACTATCGGAAGCCATTCCCACTTGACAGATTTCTCCATGGGATTCAGGGATCGAAGAGGTCTGATTGTGCGTGAGGCGGAGCTCAACCCATCGACATCTCCACTGGCGGCCTTCGGTGTCCAACTCCGCAGGTCAAGGAAAGCGATCGGGCTGAACCAGATCCAACTGGGACAGCGGACGGGGCTGAGTGACAGCCAGATCTCGAACCTCGAACGAGGGACACGCAATCCCACACTTGACTGGGTACAGAGCGCCGACAAGGTACTGATGACCGGTGGGACTCTGGAACTCATGTACTGGAGCCTGAACGGATCCTCACTGCTGGAGGGCTTCCCGGAGTACGCGGCGTACGAGGCGAAGGCCGTCGAGCTCCGACAGTTCGAGCTCGGCGTCATCCCCGGGCTGTTCCAGACGAAGGCCTACGCGGAGACCCTGGCCGGCGCAGATCTGCGGCGAGGGGTCATCACCGATGAGGAGGCCGAGGGGAGAGTCTCCTACCTGCTCTCCCGTCAGCAGCGTTTCGGAACCCGGGATTCGCCTCTGGTTCACGCGGTGCTCGATGAGAGCTGCCTTCGCCGACTGGTCGGCGGAACGCGGATCATGCGGGAACAACTGGACCATCTCGCCGAGTTGGCCGACCAACCCAGGACTATCATTCAGGTGGCGCCGTTCTCGATGGGCGAGCGTCGAACCCTCGCATTGCCGCTGGTTCTGCTGACCATGGCTGACCGCAGCATGCTCGGGTACACCGAGTCTCAGGAACGCGGCTTTCTCACCAGGGAATCCACAACGGTCACGATGTGGGCCAGGGACTACGATCGGCTCCAGGTGGGAGCCAGCTCGGATGTGGCCTCCCTGGAAGCGATCCGCGCAGCCCGGAAGGACCTCCGACCATGAGCAGCACCATCCCCGTAGACCTGACCGGCGCCGTCTGGGTCAAGTCCAGCCACAGCCAGAACGGCGGGAACTGCGTTGAAGTCGCCGCAGGATTCTCCGGCGCCGTCCCGGTCCGCGACTCCAAGGACCCTCAGGGCCCCGCGCTCGTCTTCTCGGCCGACGCCTTCGCCTCGTTCGTCGACGCCGTCCGGTCCGGCGAGTTCGGCACCGCCTGACAACCGCTCCCCCGCCGGCCCCGACCTGCGCAAGTGGTTGAAGTGCTGTCCGAGAAAGCCTCCCTGGCCTCCACCCAGAAGGCTCGAAAGGAGCTAGCCCCATGAACCCCGAGCTGTCCAACGCATCCTGGTTCACATCGTCGCACTCCAACAACGGCGGTCAGTGCGTAGAGGTCTCCGCGAGCTTCCCCGGTACCGTTCCCGTGCGCGACTCCAAAGACCCCCAAGGCCCCGCGCTCATCTTCTCGGCCGACGCCTTCACGGCCTTCGTCGACGCCGTCCGGTCCGGCGAGTTCGGCACCGTCTGACAACCGCTCCCCGACGGCTCCGCCCGGCACGACCGGGCGGAGCCGTCGTGCCCTCCCGTCAGGCCGCCCGCCAGCCGGGGGCGTACTCGATGTGAAGCATCCCGGGGTCCGTCTTCGCCTGCGTCCAGAAGCCCTTCCCGCGGCTCTGACCGGGCTCGTGGTCCAGCTCGACGCAGTAGTGAACGCCCCCCGAGTACCCGGCCGCCGCCGCGGGCCCCTCAGTACCGAGCGACCTGACCAGCGATCCCGACCAGCGGAACGCCTCGGCGGTCCCCGAGACGAACAACGTCCGCGCCGCGATGGCGAAATGCAGCCCGTCCCGCCACTCGGCGTGGCGGTGGCGCGCGTAGTCGATCCCGTCCTCCGCCGGGAAGTCCGTCTCCGGGATGTCCACGGTGTGCGGCGCCCCCGCGCCCAGCCGGGCCCGGACCTCCTTCCACCGTGAGGGCGGCAGGCCCACACCGTGCTGGAACAGGACGAGGTCCAGCCCGAGCCCGTTGTGCACCCAGTCCGACATTCCGACCGGTCCACGGGCCCAGGCCCGGAGCGGCAGGTGGACCAGCGAGCGCCGCGAGCGTGCGGCCAGCGCCCAGGCCGTGGCCAGGACCCCGGCCCCCGCGCGGTCGGCGTACAACTGCATCGAGAACTGGCTCTCGTACAGCGCGGCCCGGCCCTCCCGCGGGACGGCGGACACCACCCGGTACTCCCCCCGCCCCGTCCTGACCCGGTGGATCGTGGTCCTCAACTTCACCGCGCAGCCCGCATTCGTCCTCCGACGCTCCCGCCCCCGGTCCCTTCCGGAGGACGCGGCCTTTCTACCTCGCGCCACGGGCCCCTGTCGCCCGCATTTCCGCGCCCGCACGTACCAGGCGCACCGCACTCCCCCTTCACGGCGTTCCGCCCCGCCGGATGACACCCGGCGGGGCGGAACGGACCGGCAGCACCCTCGCGGCGCGGGCGGTCGCCTCTGAACAGGACCTCGACGGCGGAAGGTCAGACCTTGCGGATGTTGTAGGCGATGCCGCTGCCGGCGCAGCCGCTGGTGCTGACGGAGCCGGAGACGACCCAGCCCGCCGGGATCGGCGAGAACGAGCACACGGTGGCGTAGGTCTGCGTGGTGATCTTGGCGATCGAGTACGCGTAACCGGTGCCCGCGCACCCGCCACTGCTGTACGAACTCGTGATCACCCAACCCGCCGGAATGGGCGACATCGAACACACCGTCGCGTTCGTCTGGTTGGCGACATTGGCGATCGAGTACGCATAGCCGGTGCCCGCGCACCCGCCACTGCTGTACGAACTCGTGATCACCCAACCCGCCGGGATGGGCGACATCGAACACACCGTCGCGTTCGTCTGGTTGGCGACATTGGCGATCGAGTACGCATAGCCGGTGCCCGCGCACCCGCCACTGCTGTACGAACTCGTGATCACCCAACCCGCCGGGATGGGCGAGAACGAACACACGGTGGCGTAGGTCTGCGTGGTGATCTTGGCGATCGAGTACGCGTAACCGGTGCCCACACAGCCACCGCTGCCGTACGAACTCGTGATCACCCAACCCGCCGGAATCGGCGACATCGAACACACCGTCGCGTTCGTCAGCCCGGTCGTATCGGCGATGGTGTACGCGACGCCGGTACCCGGACAGCCGCTGCTGCTGTACGAGCTCGTGATGACCCACCCCGTCGGGATGGGGGAGTTGGAGCACACGGTCGCGCTGCCGGCGAGCCGCTGCGGGGCCGCCTGGGCCTGCGCGGTCGCGGCGGTCATCAGGCCCAGCAGGAGCAGCACGGCCGTCACCAGATTCGGGACGTGAGTGCGTAAGGTCTTCATGGTCGGCCTCGGATCTACTCGACGCTCTACGGCTACGTTGATGCAGCTGAGATGAACCATTCGCGCACTGCCCGTTCATCTCGGCCGAAATGGTGTCAGAGCCGATCCGGCGGCACCAGAGCGCCTCGGACGGCCTCCGAGGGCGGCGGGCTCCTGCTGGGCCGGATGTCCGCGTCCACGGCCGCCCCTGGGAGGTGGCAGCCGCCCTGCGGGTCCGTCGAGCCGCCGGGCCCGGGCGAGCCGCTCGACACGGCCGCGCTGCGGCGCAACGCCGCCCGGGAGTTGGCCGGGGAGACCGGTGTGCCGAGTTGGCGGACCTCCGCGGGCCGCACGCGGACTTCCTGGAGCCGGCCGTGCGGCGGTTCGGGCGCCGGGAGGGGTAGCCGTCGTCGTCGCGCGGCGGGCAGCCGGCAGCGGTCCGGTTCCGGAGCCGCCGGGGCGGGCAGGAACCCGGCGGGTGGGTGGGGTTCAAGGGTGGGCGGAGATCGGGGGCGCCGATGATGTTCGGATATTCGGACGAATGGTGGGTCCTGCTGTTCGTCCCGGTGGTGCTGTGGGTGCCGCTCGGCCCCTTCGCCATGGCTGCCACGGGCGTGTGGTGCGCCCGCCGGCCCGGGCGGCGGGCACCACGCCTCTGGTCGCTGCTGCTCCCGGCGGTGCCCGTCGCGGTCTCGGCGACCGCCATGGTCCTGCCCACCGACACCTGGAACGAACCGGGCCGGCTGGACGACCTCCTCGGCTACCTCGCCGTCTACGTCGGCGCCCTCACCGTGCTTCCCTGGCTGCTCGGCTACGGCCTCACACGGCTGGCACGCGCGGTGCGCGCGGGCCGGCACGAGGACTGCGCCGGGCCTTAAGGGCGCTGCGAAACAAGCCTGTTGGCGACGACCGGACGTACTCCCACTGTTCCGATCGATGGCCCACGACATAGTGTGCGTGGTGCGAACGAACTGATCTTCCGGGGGGAGGGACCGGTACCGTCCGGCGCGGTCGCATCTCCTCCTGGCCATCGTCGTTTTCGTCTTCGAGGGCACCTTCGCCTCCGTCAAACTCGGTCCCGTGTGGGCCTTCTGGCTGATCGGCGGCACCATCGCCGTGCTGGCCCCGGTCGCCTACTGCGCGTTCAGGAGCTGGTCCAGGGTCGGGCCCGCCGGGGTCACCATCTGCTGGGGCATCGGGCGCGGCCGCACCTACGCCTGGCAGGAGGTCCAGTGGATCGACACCCGTGAGACCGACAGCCGGTACGGGTCGTCGACCGTGGCCCGGATGTTCCTCAGGGGCGGCCGGCGGCGCTCACTGCCCGGGCTCCAGCACAGCGACATGTACCCCGACCCCGAGTTCGGCGCCGACTGGTGGCGCGTCGTCGACTGGTGGGAGCTGAGCACCGACCAGGGCGCACGGGTCCGACCGCCGAAAAGCCTCCGGGACCGGATCTCGCCGGTGATGCTCGGCTTCGTCCTCGCGGTCGTCTTCGCGGTGGTCGTCGCGGCCGTCATGATCCTCGTCGGCTAGGTCCGCGCCCCGGCCCGCGTCCTGCCCGTCGTACGGGAACTCGCCACCCCGGCAGTCTCGTTGATCCGACGCACGGACGGCTGGAACAAGGGGGCCCGATGGACATTCCGCTGGTGGACGCGGTCGCGGCGGTACGCGACGAACTGCTGGAGGCGGTGGCGCGCGGGGCGGGACAGGACGTGGTGTTCGCCGTCGGCCCCGTGGAGATGGAGTTCGAGGTCGAGCTGAGGGCCGACGCCAGGGCGAAGGCGGGCTTCAGGCTGTGGGCGGTCGGTGCGGAGACCGAGGCCGGGGTGTCGCGCGGCCGCACGCACCGAGTGTCGTTCACGCTGACGCCGCGCGCGGCCCACGGCGGGGACCTGCTGGTCAGCGGATCCGCCGACCGTCCCGACGGGCCCGGCGACACGGGCGACCGCATCCCGGACTGAACGCGGCGGGTCCGAACGCGGCGGCACCGGGCGGCGCGGGGGGCCGGGGGCCGCCGGCTCACCCCGTCGTGGCGCGGACGTAGATATCGGCGGCCCCGGGAAGCCCGCCCGGCACGGTGGCGACGTAGATCCGGCGGACCGTGGAGGGGCGCGCCGGGGTGGCGGTCGCGGCCGGGCCGGTCGGCGACTGCTCGGGAGCCGGGGTCGGGGACGGCTCGGACGTCGGGGACGGTTCGGTCGAGGGGGACGGCGTCCCCTGGGCCGGGTCGGGCACGTCGGCCGGGAAGGCCGGGGCGAAGCCGTCCTCGCCCTCCGGGCCGGCGGCGAGGCCGGCCTCGACGGTGACCTCGGATGCGGGCGTCTCGGTGGGCACACCCGTGGGAACCGGCCCGGTGCCGTCGGAGGTGTGGACCGGCGCCGGGGCGGGGGTCGTCCCGGCGGACACCGGGGCGGACGACCCGGCGGACGGATCGACGGACGGATCGACGGACGGGTCCGCGGACGGATCGGCGGGCACCGTCACGAACGGCTCGAAGAGTTCGGCGGCGAGGTCCGGCTCGTCGCCGCCCAGCGCCTCCGTGAGGTCCGGGGGCAGCGCGGTCGTCGGCCCGGGGGCGGGCAGGTCGTAGGTGCGCAGGAAGTCGCCGACGCCGACCTCGCGCCCCCCGCCGAGCCGGTAGTGCAGGTACGCGACGGGGACGCCGTCCGGCGTGTGCGTGTACACCGCGCCGACGGGCACGTAGTAGCGCCCGGCACCGGGGTGCTGCGAGGGGTGCAGGCCGGCGAGCAGCTCGGCGCGGTCCCGGTCGGTCTCGACGACACCGCGACCGAGGGTGAGGGCGTTGACGCCGCGGACGGCGAGGGCCGCCATCACCGCGACGAACAGGACGAGGCCCATCGCGATCGTCCGGCGCAGCACGGGGCGGCCGTGCAGCGCCGGCCACGAGTCGCTGGACATGCGCTGCTCCGGCGACAGCCCGCGGTCGGGCCCTCGTTGGCTCACTTTTCCTGCTCCCCCGGTCCGTCGGCGTGGCGTCGCGGCGTCGCGTCGCCACTCGTATTGCTCGACGTGGACCCTACGCTCGAAGTTCCGAGTCGGACCAACCAGCCTGATCAGCCCAGATATGCCGGGGCCACCGCCGCGTCGAGCAGACGCCGGGCGGCGCCCGTGCCGTCGGCGGGGGCGGTCCACAGATCGGCGCCGAAGTCTCCGGGGAGGGCGTAGAGGAGGTTCCCGTCGTCGGCCCAGACGGCCTGGTCGTCGATGCTGCGCTGCTCGGCGGTGGCGGTCTCGGTCATGGTGGCGAGGTCGAGGACGTAGAGCCGCCAGGGGGCGTCCTCGGACACGCCCGGGACGCGCTTCTTGTAGGCGATCCGGGTGCCGTCCGGGGAGAGCGAGGGGCACTCGACGTTCTGGTGGAGGGTGGTGAGGGTGCGGGCGCCGAGGTCGCCGCGGACCAGGTACGTCCGGCCGCCGGTGGCGACGGTCGCGTAGAAGGCCGTGTCGTCGGCGAAGGTCACGCCCCAGACGTTGACGTCGGCGGCGCGGTACGGCTTGCCGTCCTTGATCACGTCGAAGGTCTCCAGGTTGTCCCGGAGGTTCCCGTCGCGGACGTCGACGATCGCCGTGCGGGTGGAGAAGTCGGTGCCCGCGTAGGAGTCGCCGCTGACGAAGACCGTCCAGGCGACGAGGTGGCCGGACGGCGATACCCGGGAGCGGGTCGGGATCCCGGCGGCGGGGAACGAGCGCAGCTCCCGGAGGTGGTCGTCGAGGACGACGGCCCGGTAGGTGTCCTGGAGTGCCCCGCGCTCCGCCTGGAGGCAGATGCCGGTGCCGGCGGCGGCGTGGAAGCGCAGGCACTGGACGCCGGAGGCGGTGCGGGGGCCGTCCGGGCGGTCGGCGGGGACGGTGGCGATCTCGTCGCGGTGGGGGCCCCAGGCCATGTTGCGGAAGGCGAGCTGCCGGGAGGCGGGCGTCCGGAGGGAGACGTCGCCGCGGGTGACGACCGGGCCGTCGGGCCGGGCCCGGTCGCGCTCGGCGGAGCGGTCGGCGGCGTAGCGGACGGCGCCGGTGCCGACCGCGCCGAGGAGGACGACGGCGGCCAGCAGGATCAGCACCCTGGTGCGGTTGCGGAGCGGGGTGGCGGTCACGAGGGCACCTCGGGGTCGGTGGCGGCGGGAGCGGGGGTCGGGGTGGGGCCGGGGACCGGGGTGTGGCCGGGGGCCGGGGCCGGACCGGCGGGGCCGCTCGGCGGTTCGCGGAGGACGAAGGCCGCACCGGCCGCACAGCAGGCCAGCGCACCCGCCGACCAGGCCAGCGCGGCGGTGCCGCCGACCACGCCCCAGAGCGCGCCGAACGCCAGCGAGCAGGCGAAACGGGCGAGCGCCTGGCCCGTACCGACCAGGGCGAGCCCCGCACCGCGCTGCCCGGGCGGGACGGCGTCGGCCGCGGCGGCGGCGAGCACGCCGTCCGTCGAGGCGTAGAACGCGCCGTGCAGCACCAGCACGCAGACCACCGCCGGCAGCCCGCCCAGCGGCGAGAGCAGCAGCCCGTACGCGAGCAGCAGGACGCCGTGACCCGCCAGGAAGAGCCGGCGGCGGCCGATCCGGTCCGCGAGCGCGCCGAGCGGGACGGCGAGGAGGAGGAACGCGGCGGCGGTCCCGAGCGGGAGCAGCGGGAAGTACTCCGTGGCCAGGCCGAGGCGGCGCTGCACGAGCAGGTAGAGGAAGGAGTCGCTGACCGTGGTGAGGCCGAGGAGCACCGCGCAGAGGGTGAGCCGCCGCAGGTCGGGCCTGCGGAGCAGCGCGAGGCCGTCCCGGAGTCCCGGGGAGCCGGACTGCGGCCCGGACGGCCCGGACGGCGGCCCGGCGGCGTCGGGGCGGTGCGGCACGAAGAGCAGCAGGATCAGCACGCCCAGCACCGCGACGCAGGCGCTGACCGCGAACACCGCCTGGAAGCCCTGCTGCCGGCCGCCGTCGGCCAGCAGCGGACCGCCGGCCGTCCGGAGCACCAGGAAGGCGGTGAGCGGTCCGAGCAGCGCACCGGCCGTGTCCATCGCCCGGTGGACGCCGAACGCCCTTCCGCGGTGGGCCGGTTCGGTGGCCAGCGAGATCATCGCGTCGCGCGGCGCGGTGCGCAGGCCCTTTCCGGTGCGGTCGACGGCGAGCACGGCGCCGATCAGCGGCACGGTGTGGACGAGCAGCAGGAGCGGCTTGCAGAGCGCCGACAGCCCGTACCCGAGCGCGGCGACCGCCTTGTGCCGGGGTGCGCCGTCCCGGCCGCGCCGGTCGGCGAGGTGGCCGCCGGCCAGGCGGACGAGCGCGCTGAAGCCGTTCTGGATGCCGTCCAGCAGGCCGAAGCCGAGCGGGGAGAGGCCGAGCCCGGTGAGGAGGTAGAGCGGGAGGACGGCGCTGACCATCTCGGAGGACACGTCGGTGACCAGGCTGACGGTGCCCAGCGCCAGCACGGTGCCGGGCACGGCGGCCCGGGCCGCCCGGCCGGGGCGGCCTACGGCGTCGGCGGCATCGGCGGTGTCGGCGGTGTCGGTGCCGTGGGCCGCGCCGGTGTCCGGGCCGGTGGCGGTGTCGGCGGCGGCCTCCCGCCGCCCCGGCCGGGTGGCGGCCGGGGCGACGGGGGCCTTGGAGCTGCGGGAGTCCGCGACGTACACGGGTGTCAGTTCCAGATGCCGGTGATGGTGGCGGCGGTGGCGGCGTTGCCCGCGTGGGTGGTCAGCCCGGCGAGGTCCTCCAGCGTGCGCAGCACGCTGTAGTGGTTGTAGGTGGTGGCGGTCGAGGAGCCCGGGGTGACGTGGGCGCCGTAGAAGATGGTGGGGATGCGGTTGCCGGAGAGGCGGTTGTCCTCGTCGAAGGTGACGACGAGGATGCTGTTGTTGCTCTTGGCCCAGGTGGCGTAGGCGCCGAGCTTGTTCTTGATCCAGGTGTCGCCGGTCGAGACCGAGCAGTCGTGCATGTCGTTGCAGAGGTCCGGCACGACGAAGGAGACCTTCGGCAGGCTCGCGAAGTTCGTCGGGAACTGCGTCATCGTGTAGGCGGTGTTGGTCGGCACGTTGCTGAAGCCGAACCACGGGTTGTGCTTCTGCGCGTACTTGCCGCTGGAGCAGACGGTCGAGCCCTGGCTCGGCAGGCCCTCGTTGTAGCTGCCCCAGGTCTTGCCGGCGGCGATCAGCTCGGAGGCGAGGTTGGCCTTGTTGATCGAGCCGACCGGCACGCAGCTGTCGTCCGTGCGGCCCTGGTTGGAGCCGGAGAACAGCTGGTAGTAGTTGGGCTCGCTGGGGTGGGTGAGCCCGAACGACTGGGTCAGGTTGGCGCCGCCGGCCTTCAGGGTGTTGTTGATGTACGGCGCGCCGGAGCTTCCGATGATCTGCGAGTAGGCGTGGTTCTCCAGGACGACGACCACCACGTGGTCCGGGGCCGGGAGGGCGGCGGCGTGCGCGGCCGTCCCGGTGGCGACCCAGAGGCCGAGGGAGCCGGCGACCAGGCCGATGCCGGCGCCCAGGGCGGTCAGGGTGCGGCGGCGGGATCTCCCGTGGGTTGCGTTCATGACAAGCGTCTCGGGGGTCCGGGGCGTCTCGGACATGGGTGTCCTCCGTGCGTCGGGGGCGGCCGGGCCGGGGAGGTGGCCCGGCCGCGAGGGGGAACCGGCGGGGAATACCCGATGGGAAATCACCGGGCCTGAGCGCCGCAAACAGTAGGAGCGGGACGGTGGCGTGGGCTCCGGCCGCGACATGAAGAGCAGGCGAACAGCGATCGCGCCCCACAGCCGAAGGTCAAGCGCAGGTCACAGCCCCGCCGATTGACCCGTCCGTGACGGCCGTGGTGGGATTTCCGCAGCCCCCATCGCCCTGACGTGGGCGTTCGGGCCGCCGACGGCCGGACGTTCACCGACCGCCACGGGTGGTCGCGGACCGTCGCCGGCCCGCACGGGGCCCGGATCGGCCCGCGCCGCCCCGGATCGGCTCGCAGCGGCCGGCGGACGGGTGTCGGGCGGATGACGCGGAGAAGTCGGACGTGAGCAGGGCGTGAGATGGACGTGAGCCGGTCGTGAGCGGTCCGGTCGGGAACGGTTCGGGCGTGGGTGCTTCCGGGGCGCGCGCGGAGCCGCCCTCCTGCGCGCCTGCCTGCTCGTGCGCGGGGGCGTGCGCGCCGGACGCGGGCGCACCGACCCCAGGCGCACCGGGAGCGGGCCCACCGGACGCGGGCGCGCACGTGTCCGACGCGCCTGGCGCCGGAGAGGCACGCCCGGGAGTCACCGCCGCCGGGCCGGGAGCCCTGGTCGTCGGCGTGGGCGCGCGCGGCTCGGCCACGGCGGCGGAGCTGCTCGGGCTGATCCGCCGGGCACTGGCCGAGGCAGGGCCGCCCGGCACGCCCGTCGCCCTGATCGCCACCCTCACCGGCAAGGCCGCCCACCCGGCCGTCCGCCGGGCCGCCGCCGCACTCGGCGTCCCGGTCGCCGAACACCCGGCCGACGCCCTGGCGACCGTCCCCGTACCGCACCCGTCCGCCGTCGTCGGCGCGGCGGTGGGTACGGCCGGCGTGGCCGAGGCGGCAGCACTGGCGAGCGCGCCCGGCGGGGAACTCGTCGTGCCCAAGCGGAAGTCCCCGGCCGCGACGGTCGCCGTCGCCCGCCTGCCGCGCCACCCCGCTCCCCCGCCAGCCCCCGCAGGAGATCCGCCCATGACCCCCGCATCCGGCTCCACCCCCGGGCCGCACACCCCCTCCGCCGCCGAGCCCTCCCCCGCCGGAGCCGCCGAGGCCGCCAAGGCCGCCAAGGCCGCCGAACCCGATCTCCGCCACCACGGGGACGCCGAGGTGCGCGCCGCCGGACCCGACCTGGTCGACCTCGCCGTCAACGTCCGCACCGGCACGCCCCCGCAGTGGCTGCGCGAGCACCTGGCCGCCACCCTCGCCGACCTCGCCGCCTACCCCGACGGCACGTCCGCGCATGCCGCCGTCGCCGCCCGGCACGGCCGCCCGGTCGACGAGGTGCTGCTCACCTCGGGCGCCGCCGAGGCGTTCGTCCTGCTGGCCCGCACCCTGACGGCGCGTCACATCGTTGTCGTGCACCCGCAGTTCACCGAGCCGGAAGCCGCGCTACGGGATGCCGGACACGCCGTGCACCGCGTCCTGCTCTCCCCCGCCGACGGCTTCCGGCTCACTCCGGACGCCGTCCCCGAGGCCGCCGACCTGGTCGTGCTCGGCAACCCCACCAACCCGACGTCCGTCCTCCACCCGGCCGCCGCCGTCGCCGCCCTCGCCCGACCCGGACGCACCCTGGTGATCGACGAGGCGTTCATGGACACCGTGCCCGGCGAGACCGAGTCCCTGGCCTCGTCGGCCCGCGAGCTGCCCGGCCGGGTGGTCGTCCTCCGCAGCCTCACCAAGACCTGGGGCCTGGCCGGCCTGCGGATCGGATACGCGCTCGGTCCGGCCCCGCTGATCGCCGGCCTCGCCGCCGCCCAGCCGCTCTGGCCGGTCTCCACCCCCGCCCTGGCCGCCGCCGAGGCCTGCTCCACCCCGGCCGCCCTCGCGGAGGCCGAGGAGGCGTCGCACGAACTGGCCCTCCGGCGCGACCACCTGCTCAAGGGCCTCTCCGCCCTGCCCGCCGTCCGGGTGCACGGCGAGCCGGCGGCGTCGTTCGTCCTGATCGAACTGCCCGGGGCCGACACCGTCCGGACCGCGCTGCGCGAGCGCGGCTTCGCCGTCCGCCGGGGCGACACCTTCCCCGGCCTCGGCCCGGACTGGCTGCGCATCGCCGTCCGGGACGAGCCGACCACGGACCGGTTCCTCGCGGCACTCGAAGCGGCACTCGAAGCGGTGACCGGCCGCTGACCGGGCGCTGAGCTGGCTCTGAGCCCGCGGCCGAGCGGAGCGGCGACCGGGCAGTGATCGAGTCGCGAACGGGCGGGGGCGGGGGCGGGCGCGAGCGGGCGGGCGGGGGCGGGCGACTACCGGTCCGGTCCGCCCCCGGGCGTGCGTTCCACCGAGGCCGCCACGTCCGCCAGGTCCTTGGCGATCGCCTTCGCCGCCGCCTTGGCGCCGATCCCGCCCAGCAGCCGCGCCAGGAACGGCAGCTTGTCGCCGTGCCGGGGCCGGGCCGAGAAGGTCATCGTCACGGTCGTCCGCCCGGGCGTGCGCTCCACGAGCCGGAACTCCGACACGTAGTGCATCCCCGCGTTGTCCGCCTCCGCGACGTACCGGACCGGGGCGTCGCACACCGTCACCCACATCTCCTCGGTGGCCGACTTGCCCAGCATCCGCCGGGTCTCCCGCCAGCGCGTCCCCACGCCGAACGGGCCCGGCGTGAGGACCTCCACCGAGTCGACGCCGCTCAGCACCTGCGGCATCGACTCCAGGTCGGTCATCGACCGCCAGACCCGGTCCGCCGGGGCCGCCATCTCGCGCGCCACCGAAACATCACGCTGTCCCATGCTTCGCAGTCTCCCCCCGGACGCGCCGGCCCGCGCGGCGTCGCCCGCCGGGCCCGCCGGCGGGGAGTGACCACCGTCACAACGGGCGCGTGTCACAACCCGCCGGGCTGTCCCGTCAAAGGTGTGTCCCGACAGACGACGGCAACGGAGAACACCATGGAAGCCCGCCTCAACCCCTTCACCAGCCCGGTCCTCGGCAAGGTCTTCAAGCACATCATCGCCGCGGGCAAGGTGCTGGAGGACTCGACCCTCCCCGCCACGACCCAGGAGCTGGTGAAGCTCCGCGCCAGCCAGATCAACAGCTGCGCCTTCTGCACCGACATGCACTTCAAGGACGCCGTGCACGCCGGGGAGTCCGCGGAGCGCCTCAACCTCGTCGCGGTGTGGCGGGAGGCCACGGTGTTCACCGAGGCCGAGCGCGCGGCGCTGGAGCTGACCGAGGAGGCCACCCGCATCGCCGACGCGGCCGGCGGCGTCCCGGACGAGGTCTGGGAGAACGCCGCCAAGCACTACGACGAGGAGCAGCTCGCCGCCCTCGTCGGCGCCATCGCGATCATCAACGCCTTCAACCGCGCGAACGTCCTGCTCAAGACGCCGGCCGGCGACTACCGGCCCGGCCAGTTCAACTGACCGGTACCGCCGCCCACCGGCCGCCGGCCGGGCCGCGCCCTCGTCCTCGTCCTGCCTCCGGGGTGTCCCCGGGTGCACGCGGAATCACCCGCGGGCACCCGGGAGGCACCCGCGAGGCACCCGGAGCGGCCCGTCAGCGACGCAGGCGGGCGTTGAGCCGGGCGGCCCGCCGGGTCAGGTGGTCGCGTTCGGCGAGGTCGGGCGCCTCCCGGGCCGCCTCGGCGTACAGCCGCGCCGCCGTCGCCAGGTCACCGTCCCGCTCGCGGAGGTACGCGGCCACCGCCGTGTGGCGGGGCAGGGAGTCGTCCAGCTCCGCGAGGGCCGCCAGACCGGCGCGCGGCCTGTCGGCCTCGCCGACGGCCACCGCGCGGTTCAGCCGGACGACCGGGCTGTCGGTCAGGCGCACGAGCTCGTCGTACCACCCGACGATCTGCACCCAGTCCGTCTCTCCGGCCGTGGGCGCGTCGGCGTGGAGTGCCGCGATGGCGGCCTGGGCCTGGAACTCGCCCAGCCGGTCCCGGGCCAGGGCCGCCTGGAGGATCGCGACGCCCTCGGCGATCGCCCCGGTGTCCCACCGGGTGCGGTCCTGCTCGGCGAGCGGCACCAGGCTGCCGTCGGGTGCGGTCCGGCCGGCACGCCGCGCGTGGTGGAGCAGCATCAGCGCGAGCAGACCCGCCACCTCGGGGTGATCGATCCGGGCCCCGAGCTGCCGCGTGAGCCGGATCGCCTCGGCGGCGAGGTCGACGTCCCCGGAGTAGCCCTCGTTGAAGACCAGGTAGAGGACGCGCAGCACGGTGGCGACGTCCCCGGGCCGGTCGAACCGCACGCCGGAGACGGTGCGCTTGGCCCGGCTGATGCGCTGCGCCACGGTCGCCTCGGGCACCAGGTAGGCCCGGGCGATCTGGCGGGTGGTGAGCCCGCCGACGGCGCGCAACGTGAGCGCGACCGCGGACGAGGGCGTCAGCGACGGGTGGGCGCACAGGAAGTACAGCCGGAGCGTGTCGTCCAGCGCGGGCGCGGGCCCCGGCTCCGGCTCCTCGTCGACGAGTTCCTCCCGCCGGCGGCGGGCCGTGTCCGCCCGGGTCGCGTCGAGGAACTTGCGCCAGGCCACGGTGACCAGCCAGCCCTTCGGGTCCGCCGGCGGCCGGGCGGGCCAGCCGCGGACCGCCTCGACCAGCGCCTCCTGCACGGCGTCCTCGGCCGCCGCGAAGTCGGCTCCGCGCCGGACGAGGATCGCGAGCACGCCAGGGGTGAGGTTCCGGAGCAGGTCCTCGTCCACCGGGGAGGTCACTCCGTGACGGTCGGCGGCGCGGACAGGAAGGGGCGCAGTTCGAGCCACTCGTGGATCGGCTTCCCGCCCGCCCCGGGGGCTGCGGACAGCTCACCGGCCAGCTCGACGGCGCGCTCGTAGCTGTCGACGTCGATCACCATCCAGCCGGCCACGAGGTCCTTCGTCTCGGCGAACGGGCCGTCGGTCACCGGCGGGCGGCCCTCGCCGTCGTAGCGCACCCACGCGCCCCCGGGGGCGAGCGCCTGGCTGTCGACGAACTCGCCGGACTCCTCCAGGCGGGCCGCGAAGTCGCGCATGTACTGCACGTGCGCCGAGATCTCCTCCGGCGTCCAGTGCTCCATGGACACGAAGTCGTCCGGGACCGGAGCTCCGCGGTAGTGCTTGAGCAGCAGGTACTTGGCCATGACGTCTCTCCTCGGTGCTGTGCGACCCATTGTGGCCGCGTCCGCCCCTGGGACGGAGCCGGCCACGGGTTCTCGACATCGCCGACGGAAATTTCTCCGGGTTCTTCCGGGCTCCTCCGGGCACGCTCCGCCACGCCCGGCCACACCCGGCCACACCCGCGCCTCGGCACGGCCCCGGTGACGCCCGGGCCCGCCCCGTCGCCCGCGGCCGCGCCGGGGCCCGCCCGACACGCCGGGAGCTGCCCGACGGCTGCCGGCGAGGTCGCTCACCGGGTGGCGCGCGGCGCCGACCGGTCCGCGGCTCACGCGGCGGCCGCCCACTCCCGGAGGGTGGCGAAGTCGCCGCCCCGCAGGCCGAGCTTCGGATCGACGTGGAGGGCGAGGGCCCGTCCGGGGTGGTGGTCGGCTATCCACGCGGCGTCCTGCGGTCCCAGCTCGTCGTCCACCCAGACGAACGGGCGGCCGGCGGCCCACGCCACCAGTGCGCGGGTCTTCCAGTGCAGGCCGTCCGGGTCCTCCTGGTGGAGCTGCGGCCAGGCGACGTAGGGGAGTTCGGGCAGGCCGAGGAGCGGGGCGATCCAGGTGTTGGCCTCCGCCATCCAGGTCGTCGCCCAGACCAACTCGTAGGGGAGGGAGAGGAGTTCGGGGCCGTGGTCGGGGTTGATCCAGAGCCGCAGCGGCCGGACGTACTCGGCGGGCCGCTGCGGGAACCGGGCCACCCACGAGTCCGGCTTGACGCGGTGGGTGCCGTACCCGGCAGGCCGCTGGTGGGGCTTGGCGGCGTACGGGTTCAACGGCCCGTCGACGTCGAGGAGAAGCAGCGGGAGCGGCGTCGTCATGACGGCATCGTCGCGCACGGAGGACGAGTTGACGACCCGTGTCACCGGCGGGCGTCACGGGTCGCCCGGCCCCGGAGCGGGGGCGTCGGCCACGCGCCCCGGGCTCCCCGGCCCCTTCCGCCCGGCATCCGGGCTCCGCGGCTTCTGGGACAGGATCGGGATATTGCGCGGACCGGGCCGTGAACGGCCCGGACCTACGGTGGTCGCACCGGTGAACCGCACCGGTGGACCGACCCGGGAGCCCCGTATGCGTACGCGCCGCCTCGCCCTCACTGCCGCCGCCGTCGCGGTGCTCGCCGCTGCCGCCACCGCCTGCGGACCGGAGAACGGCGACGGGGGTTCCGCCGAGGCGAGCCCGGTGGCCACGGCCGCCGCCACGGCGGCGGCCACGCCGACCGCCCCCGCCGCCGCGCCCTCGAAGGCGACCTCGCCGTCCGGCAGTGCGTCCGCCTCCACAGCGACCTCCGCCTCCGCCGCTGCCTCCGCGCCCGGGACGAAATCCGGCTCCCCGGGGCAGAACTGCGCCACGAAGGACCTCACGTTCACCACCAGGACCGAGTCCCAGGCCGGCGGGTTCATCCTGATCACCGCCAAGGCCAGGCCTGGCGTCAGCTGCACACTCCCTGGCCCGCACGCGACCATCGCGTTCGGCTCGGGCGGTATCGAGGCCGTCAACGCCGAGCAGGCCGTCGGCACGCCGATCACCCTCGGCGGGGACAAGGTGGCGTACGCGGGCGTCAACCCCAAGAGCACCAAGGGGAACCAGGAGATCGAGTTCACCGACGTCATCGTCGCCGTCGGCAAGGCCGACCCGGACCCGGTCAGCCTCCCGGTCGGTCCGACCAAGGTGGACAAGCCGGTGGTCACCAACTGGCACACCGTTCCGAAGGACGCCGTTCCCGGTATCTGACGGTGGCCCGCACACCGCTCTCGCCCGGCCCGCCCGGGTCGACAGACTCGACCGGGTCGTAGGACGCGGTGCCGAACGCCAGGTGCCCCGACCGTGGGGGCGGGGCACCTGGTCACGCTGCGGTCGTCGCGCCGATGTGACTACTCGGCGGCGCGACGGCGGCGGGAGACGGCCACCAGGGCCGCACCGGCGGCGACGGCCGCGGCGGCGCCGCCGGCCTCCCAGCGGACACTTTCGTCCACGCCGGTGGCGGCGAGCGGGCCGGAGGTCTCGGCCGCGGTGCCGGTGGTCGCGGTGGTGCCGGTGACCTTCGCGAGTGCCACGGCGGGCACCACGGCCGGGGCCGGGTTCGCGACGGTGCCCGCGCCGCTGGCGGTCTGGACGGTCTGACCGGCGTTCTGCCCCTGGACCGGCGAGGTCGGCCTGGCGGCGGCCGCGTTCGCCTCGTCCTCGGCGCGGGCCTTGGACCAGCCCTCCTTGAGGAACGCGAGGACGTCCGCGTAGCTGCCCTCCAGGGCGGCGCCCGCGGCCTTCTTGACCGCCGGCCCGCCGGTCTCAAGGGCCTGGGAGACCTTCACGCGGTTGTCGCTCTCGCGCAGGCCCGCCAGGTCGACCTCAAGGAAGCGGCGCAGGTCGGCGGGCGTGCCGCCGAGGGCCTTCTGGGCCCCCGCGAAGACGCGCGGGCCGACCTCCTTGTCGGCGATGAGGATGAGGATCTCGACCCGGTCGTCCTCGGCGCGGGCCGTGTGCTGGCCCTCGGTGAGGAACTTGCGCACCGCCTCGGGGCTGCCGGTCCTGAGGGCCGCCTCGGCCGCCGCCTTCACCGCACGGCCGCCGACGGCGAGGACCTGGAAAGCCTTGACGCGGTCGTCGACGGCCCGCGCGTTCGGGAGGCCGACCTCCATGAACTGGCGCAGCTCGGCCGCCGTGCCGTTGACGACCTTCGCGGCGGCCTCGTGGACGCTGATGCCCGCGTCCTTGTCGGCCAGGATCCGCTGGACCTCGGCCCGGTCGTCCTCGGCACGGGCCGTGTGCTGACCCTCGGCGAGGAACTTGCGGACCGCCTCGGGGCTGTTGGAGCTCATGGCCTTGTTGGCCGCCGCCTGCACGGCAGGGCCACCGGCGGAGAGGATCTGGGCGGTCTTGACCAGGTCGTCGATGGACCGCGCACGCGGGAGGCCGACCTCCAGGAACTGACGCAGCTCGGCCGCCGTGCCGTCGACGACCTTCGCGGCGAACTCGTGGACGCTGATGCCCGCGTCCTTGTCGGCCAGGATCCGCCGGACCTCGGCCCGGTCGTCGTCCTCGGCACGGGCCACGAACTGGCCCTCGGTGAGGAACTTGCGCACCGCCTCGGGGCTGCCGGACTTGAGGGCCTTCTCGGCCGCCGCCTTCACGGCAGGGCCGCCGACGGAGAGGAACTGGGCGGCCTTGACGCGGTCGTCGATGATCCGCGCGTTCGGGAGGCCGACCTCCAGGAACTGACGCAGTTCGGCCGCCGTGCCGTCGACGACCTTCGCGGCGGCCTCGTGGACGCTGATGCCCGCGTCCTTGTCGGCCAGGATCCGCCGGACCTCGGCCCGGTCCGCCGCCTCCTGGGAGCCGCCGTCCTCCGTGGTGTCGGCCGCCGTGTCCGGACCGCTGACTCCGACGGGCTTCGGCTGCTCGGCAGCGGACGCCATCGACGGGAACAGGACGGTCGGAGCGAGTGCAGCCGCGGCAAGGACGGCGGACACCTTGGGCAACTTCATCAAGCAGACCTGTTTCTCGAGCGAAGAACACGGGGAGAAGTCGTGAGCCCGGTCAGCATAAGTCCTGTTGCATGGTTGTCATATCACCATTATTTAGCGGACGCGCTTCACGGCCGAGGCGCCGACTCTTCGCACACAGGCAATTCCGGACGTATGAGGACAGTCCCCCTCCCGGAGAAACCCCGAGGCCGGAGTTCCGGGCGGATGAACGGATGAACGTCTCTCCAACTCCCCCCTGCAGCCAGGTGACCCCGGCCGGAATCCCGCGTCCGGCGTCGGCGGAACGATCGCGGTCGACCGGTCGACCGGTCGTCCGGACAACGGGCGGGGCAGGGCGGCGGACGGGCCGGGCGGCGGTCAGGCCCGGACGGCGGACGGGGCGAGGCGACGCAGGCGGTCGCCGGTCTCCGCGTCACGCGCCGTCAGCACCACCAACTGCAGCCCGCCGGACGCCTGCAGCACCACCTGGTCGATCCGCAGCATCCCCAACTCCTCGTGCAGCAGGTCCTTCTCCGCCCCGGCGCGCTCCAGCACCTGGTGCTCGTCCAGCCAGCGGTCCGCCTCCGGGTACGCCGCCCGCAGCCGCCTGATCAACCGGGCCAGCGGCCGCGCCGCCGGCGCACCGTCGCCGCCGCGCTCGGCGTAGGCGGAGCGCAGCTGCGCCATGGTCCGGCGGGCATGGTGCTCCCAGTCCACCGTCCGGGCGCGGTGCAGGGGGCTGGCGAACACCACCCAGGCCAGGTTGCAGTCCTCCGGCTCCCGGCCGGACAGCCCGAACAGCGCCTCCGCGCCCGGGTTCCAGGCCCGGACGGCCCAGTCCGCGTCCATCACGAACGCCGGCGCCGGCCACTGGGCGTGCATCAGCCGCAGCAGCGGCGCCGGCACGTCTCCCGCCGCCTCGGACCCCACCGCCCCGGGCGCTCCGGCCGCCCCCGGATGGCTCCCCGCCAACCGGAACAGGTACGCCGTCTCCGCCCGGTCCAGCCGCAACGTCCGGGCCAGGCTCGCCAGCACCTCCGGCGACGGGTTGATCGCCCGCCCCTGCTCCAGCCACGTGTACCAGGTCACCCCGACACCCGCGAGCAGCGCCAACTCCTCGCGCCGCAGCCCGGGGGTGCGCCGCCGCACCCCCGGCGCCATCCCGACGTCCTCCGGCGTCAGCCGGGCACGCCGGCTGCGCAGGAAGCTCGACAGCGCGTTCCGCCGCGTCTCCGCGTCGTCCATCCCCCCGCCCGTCCCTTCCCTGGTAGTCCCACTGCCAGTATCCACAGACACTGCCGCCCTCCGGACCGCCCCGCGAGGCTGAGGGCACCAGCCGGACGCACCACCTCGCAGGGAGACTTCCGATGACCCGTCACCTCCTCCGCACCGCCGCCGTCACCGCTGCGGCGGCCGGCCTCCTGCTCGGCACCGCCGGGGCTCTGCCGGCCTCCGCCCACGGCGGCCACGAGAGCCGGGGCCCGGCCGTGATCGCGGGCCACGCCCCGACCCTCGTCCCGGAGGGAGCCACCTGGGACCAGGACCGTCAGCGCTTCCTGGTCGGATCGCTGCGCCACGGCACGGTCTCGGTCGTCCGCCCGGGCGGCGGTGTCCGCACGCTGATCGACGAACCGGACACGCTGGTCTCGGTGATCGGCCTGCACGTCGACCGGGCCCGCGGCCGGGTCCTGCTGGCCAACGGCGACAACGGCCTCGGCACGCGCACCTCCGCCGCGACCGCCGGGCGGCTGGCCGGCCTCGGCGCCTACGACCTGGAGACCGGCCGGCGACTGTTCTACGCGGACCTGGCCGCGGTGGCGGGCGACGGCGGCCCGCACTTCGCCAACGACGTGGCCTTCGGACCGGACGGGACCGCGTACGTCACCGACTCGCTCGCCCCGGTGGTGCACCGGATCGGCACGGACGGCACGGCCTCGGTCCTGGTCCGCGACGCCCGGCTGACCCCGGCGCCCGGCGGCTACGGCCTGAACGGCATCGCCCTCCGGGACGGCCGGCTGATCATCGGCAAGTGGGACGACGGCACGCTCTGGCAGGTGCCGGTGCACCGGCCGGCGGACCTCCGCCCGATCCCGGTCACGGGAGGCCCCGGCACGGGCGGGCCGGGCGCGCTGCTGCACCTGGACGGGTTGCTCGGCCGCCCCGACGGCAGCATCGTCGGCGTGACCAACGGCCTGGCCGGCGCGGGCCGCGACGCCTCGGTCGAGCTCCGCTCCACCGACGGCTGGCGCACCGCCCGGCTCACCTCCGTCCGCCCCTCGGCCGACCTCCTGCCGACGGCCGTCACGCCCGGCCCCGGCGGCGGCGTGTACGCGCTCTCCGGCCGGCTGGACCTGGCGTTCGCCGGCACGCCGGGCGACACCTTCTCCCTGCGGCGGATCTGAGCGGGTCGGGCGGAGCCGGGGCGGAGCCGGGGCGGAGCCGGGCGGGGGCCCGCCGGATCCGCCGCGGCGCGTCTCGCCCGCACGGGTTACGGAGAACCGGAACTGACGCTCCGTGGCATAGATTCGCCCGTTACGAGCAGCAGTCCGCGCCGCGCCGTGCGGCCGACCCCGGGAGCGTCCGTGTCGATGCCCGTCTACCGCTACAAGCTCTCCGTCGACGGACGGGACCACCTCTTCCACGACGTCTCCGGGCTGGAGACGTCCTACGAGGTCATCGAGCACAGGGACGGCTCGGGAACCACCCACCTGATGCCCGGACAGCGGAGGACGGCCACGGTCTCCCTGCGCCGGGGCTCGGCCGACGGCTACCAGGCCCTGTGCGACTGGATCGACACGATCGGCCTCAACACGGTCGACCGGAAGGACGTCACGGTCTCGCTGCTGAACGGCCCCCGCACCCCGGCGGTGAGCTGGACGGTCACCGACGCGTTCCCGAGCACCCTCACCTCCCTGGTCCACGGCGACGGCGCCGACCGGCCCGTCATCGGAGAACTCGTCCTGCGGTCCCCCCTGGTCGTCCCGCGGTTCGGGGCCTGAACTCCCGACCCGCGGCCCCGGGCGAGGAGGCACGGCCGCCCCGGGGCCTGCGGATATCCGGTGGATCGGCGCGGGAGCCTCTGGTTGGATCCCGCCATGACCAGTGACCTCCCCGACAGCTACGAGATCTCCACCGACCCCGGGCGCCTCGACGGCGCGCTGATCCACCGGTGGCTGTCGGAGGACTCCTACTGGGCCCGGGGCCGCCCCCGCGAGAAGCAGGACTCCGCCGTCGCGGGATCGCTCAACTTCGGTGTCTACGACCGCGCCGCCGGCACCCAGCTCGGCTACGCCCGCGTCGTCACCGACCTGGCCACCTTCGCCTGGCTCTGCGACGTGTACATCGCCCCCGCCGCGCGCGGCAAGGGCCTGGGCACCGCGCTGGCCGCCGCCGTCCGCGACCACCTCGCCCCCTACGGCCTGCGCCGCGTCCTGCTCGCCACGGCGGACGCCCACGAGGTCTACGCCAAGGTCGGGTTCACACCGCTGGAGACACCGGAGAAGTGGATGGCCCTCGGCGAGCAGTGAACCGGCGAGCCGTGAGCCCGCGGGCAGTGCGCCCGCGGGCCGCCACGGCCGGGCGGCGGCACCGGCCCGAGACACGGGTCACGGGTCACGGGTCACGGGTCACGGGTCACGGGTCACGGGTCACGGGTCACGGGTCACGGCCGGAGCGTACGGCTACTTGGTGCAGGTCCGGTCCCCCTTCGGCAGTCTGCCACTGGCCAGGTACGCGTTGACCGTGTCGTCCACGCACGCGTTGCCGTACATCCCGTAGAGCGCGTGCCGGTTAGCGCCCTTGAGCGTCAGCAGGCGAGAGCCGGGCAGCAGCCCGTGCAGCGCGACGCTGTCCCGGTAGGTGGTGCGCGGGTCCCCGGTGGCGGCGACGATCAGCACCTCGGCGTCGCTCCGCACCTCGGTGCGCGCCTCGCGCGGGCGGTCCCAGAAGGCACACGGGTTGATGTTGTTGAGCATCGGACCGAGCAGCGGGTGTTCGGCCCGGGTGCGCTCGACGCCCCGCCAGTACGACTCGGGGTCACGCGGCGCGGTGCCGTCCGCGCACATGATCGCCTGCTGGGAGCTGCCGGTCGCCGACCCCTCCGCGCCGAACGCGAACCGCAACACGGCGGCGAACGCCTCCGACGGCCGGGCCGGCCGGCCCGCCGCGGCCTCGGCCAGCACGGCCATCTCTTCGGCGAGGTCCGCGCGCGCCTCGTCCGTGTCGTCCGCGATCCCGGCGAAGAGCAGGAACGGCACCCGGGTGTCGTCGACCAGGAAGGTGCCGGTGCCGCTGCCGACGGCCAACGGCGCACGCGCCGACGCCTCGACGGTCCGCCGGATCCCGGCGATCACCTCCTCCCCGGTCCGGCCGAGCCCGTAGGTGTCGTGGCGGGCCGCCGCCCAGGCGGCCCAGTCGGCGAGCGCCTGCTCGTTCTCCGCCAGCAGTCCCGGGAACAGGCGGGGCCCGTACGTGCGCGGGTCGAGCGCCCCGTCGAGGACCACCCGGTCGTAGCGGCCGGGGAACATCTGGGTGTAGACGGTGCCCAGGTAGGTGCCGTACGAGACGCCCAGGTAGGAGATCCTCCGCTCACCGAGCGCGCCCCGGACGACGTCCATGTCGCGGGCCGTGTTGCGGGTGCTCGCGTGCGGTAGCAACGACCCTGTCGCGGCACGGCACTTGGCGGCCAGGTCCTTCTGGAAGGCGACCTGCCGGTCGAAGCTCGCCCGGCCGAGGCCCGCCGAGGCGATGGTGGTTCCGACCGGCCAGCCGCAGTCCAGCGGGGTGCTGCGCCCCACGAAGCGCGGGTCCATGCCGATGATGTCGTAACGTGCGGCGGTCTCCTTGAGCGCCGCCTGCACGCGCGGCGGAGTGCCGAGGGTCTCGCCGCCCGGGCCGCCGTCGTTGAGCAGCATCGCGCCGATCCGGTGGCGGGTGTCGGTGCCCTTGATCCGGGAGATCGCGACGGTGATGGTGCGGCCCCGGGGGTCGCCGTAGTCGAGCGGGACGGTCACGTCCGCGCAGCGCGCGCCCGCCTGCTCCAGGGCCGCGCCGTCCTTGTCGTCCGGCCCCTTGACGCAACTGCGCCAGTCGAGACGCTGGTTGTAGTAGCGGTCCAGCCCGCGGGGGGCGGAGGTCGCGGACGCGGAGGCGCCGGACGCGGAGGCGTCGGCGGACGCGGCCTGGGCGGGGCCGGTCGCTGCGGACACCACCGCCACGCAGGCCGCGAAGGCGAGGCCCGCCGCCGTGGCCCGGCGGACGGCCGTCGACGCCCCGGTTCCGGCCGGGCGCCGCCCGCCGGCACGACGGGGGCGGGCGGCCCGGCTCCCGGTGGAACGGCCGGCGGCGGAGCGGGCCTCGCCGAAACGGGCCTCGGCGGTACGGCGGTCGCTCATGACGTCTCCTCGGTCGCATCGGATCCGCCACCGACCGGCGCGCAGAACGCGGCGGTCGCGACGGCACGGAAGTCCTGCTCGGCCTGCTCGGTGCGGGGGACCTCGGTGAGGGCGAGGGCGAGACTGCGGCCGCCCGGCCCGACCGCGGCGAGCGTCCGGTGCCCGCCCGGCATCGTCCCGCCGTGGCCCCACCACCAGCCGCCGCACTCCAGCGGGCTCGCGATCAGCCCGAGCCCGTACCGGGCACCGGGCCAGAGGCGGTCCGGGTCGGCGGGCACGGTGCGCTTCATCTCGTCGAGCCAGCGCGCGGGCAGCAGCCGGCCGCCGAGCAGCGCCCGGAAGAACCGGTCCACGTCGGCGGGCGTGGACACCAGCGCGCCGCCCGCGCCGCCGAAGCTCGCGTTCCACTCGGTGCCGTCGATGCGCGGGGCGCCCTCGGGTGCGGCGTGGTCGACGTAGTAGCTGCGCGAGTGCGGGCCCCGGATGCGGAGCTCGTCGCCCGGCCAGTAGGTGTCCCGCAGGCCCAGCGGGCCGATGATCCGGCGTTGCAGCTCCGCCTCGAAGGGGCGGCCGGTGACCTTCTCGACCAGGAGGCCGGCGATCACGGAGTTGGTGGTCGAGTAGGACCACGCCTTCTCCGGGCGCGGCAGGGTGAGCCCGATCGCGACCAGCTCGCGCGGCTCGAAGTGGCGGAACCGCCACGCGTCCACGGGCAGTCCGACCAGCGCCTCGGTGTAGTCGGGGAGTCCGCTGGTGTGCTGGAGCAGTTGGCGGACGGTGATCCGGCCGCCGTCGTGGCCGTTGCCCCGGACCAGTCCGGGCAGGTGGCGTTCGACGGTGTCGTCCAGGCCGATCCGGCCCTCGGCGGCGAGTTGGACGACGAGCGTGGCGGTGAACGTCTTGGTGACGCTGCCGATCCGCAGCCGGTCCTCCGCCCGCATCGGGCGGCCGGTCGCCAGGTCGGCGACGCCGCGGGCGGCGGTCCGGCGCCCGCAGCGGGGGTCGGTGAACTCGGCGGCCGCGCCGGGGACTCCGTCGCCTCCGACCAGGGTGTCCAGGGCCGCTCCGACGGCCGCACGGGTCGCCGCGCACGCACCCGGCGCGGCAGCGGCGGCCCCGGCCCCGGCCTCGGCCCCGACGGAAGCGGAAACGGGAGCCGAGGAGCCGGCGGCCGACGCGGCGGGGGTGCCCGCGAGCGCAGAGGCGGCCAGGGCGGCGGCGAGCACGGGCCCCCACCGCGCCGGCCGCCGCGCACCCCGGAGGGTTCCCCGGAGCATCATGTGATGGTGTGTCATGTCGTCAACGCTAGGAACCGGGCGCCCGGAGTTCACGACGGCACGCCCCCGGATCCGACCGGGGGACATCCCCACCCTTCACGTTCCCTTTCGGGCAGAACGGACCGGACGGCCGGCCCCGCGCACCCGCCCCACCCGACCCAGGCCGGGCCCCGACCCCGGACCTGGCGGGCCGGCCCCGCCGGAGCTACTCCGGCCGCCGCCACAGGTTGCGCCGCGCGAGGAGCGGCAGCACGCCCTCCCCGAACCAGTACGCCTCCTCCAGGTGCGGCATCCCGCTGAGCACGAACTCCTCGATGCCCAGCTCGTGGTACTCCGTGATCAGGTCGGCCACCTCCCGGTGGCTGCCGACCAGCGCCGTCCCCGCGCCGCCCCGCAGCAGCCCGATGCCCGCCCAGAGCCCCGGGTGGACCTCCAACCGCGCCGCCGAACCGCCGTGCAGGGCCAGCATCCGGCGCTGCCCCTCGGACTCGCTCTCCGCGAGCGCGCGCTGGGTCTCCCGGATCCGCACCGGGTCCATCGCCGCCAGCAGCCGCTCGGTCTCCGCCCACGCCTGCGCCGAGGTGTCCCGGGTGATCACGTGCAGCCGGATCCCGAACCGCACCACCCGGCCCTGCGCGGCGGCCAGTTCGCGGATCCAGGTGATCTTCTCCCGCACCTGCGCGGGCGGCTCCCCCCAGGTGAGGTAGACGTCCGCGTACCGGGCGGCCACGTCGCCCGCCGCCGGCGACGAACCACCGAAGTACACCGGCGGCACCTGGTCCGGCAACCGGTTCAACACGGCCCGCTCCACGCGGAGATGGGGCCCCTCGTGGTCGACGGTCTCGCCCGCCCAGAGCCTGCGCGTGATCGACAGGAACTCGCCGGTCCGCGCGTACCGCGCGTCCTTGTCGAGGAAGTCCCCGTACGCGCGCTGCTCCGCCGACTCACCGCCCGTCACCGCGTTGAGCAGCAGCCGGCCGCCGGACTGCCGCTGGTACGTCGCCGCCATCTGCGCGGCCAGCGTCGGACTGATCTGCCCCGGCCGGAACGCCACCAGGTACTTGAGCCGCTCCGTCACCTGGGTGAGCATCGCCGTCGTCAGCCAGGCGTCCTCGCACCAGGCGCCGGTCGGCGTCAGCGCCCCCTCGAACCCCAACTGCTCCGCGCTGCGGGCGATCTGACCCAGGTAGGCGACGGACGGCGGCCGGTCCGCCCCGGCGGTCCCGGGCGTCGAGCCGTGCCCGCCGCCGACGACGTGCCGGCTGTCGCCGTTGGTGGGCAGGAACCAGTGGAAGGTCAGGGACATGAACACACACTCCGGTGCCGAGAACGCCTGTGGGGAGGGGAGGGAGCAGCACTCACCGACGACAGGCGGCCGCGCACACCCGCGCCAGGTCCACGTGCAGGCGCCGCACGAGGCACCCGGAGGCAGCGGCGGAGGCGGCGGGGGCGGTCATGCGGGCGATTATCCGCCCACGACCGGCACGGATCAAGAGACCGCGGCACCGCCGTCAGCACCAGCACAGCGCTTCGAGTGGAGCGAGCGTGGCACGCAGGCGCCTCGTGCACGTCCTGCCGGGCATCGGCGGCAGCGTCCTGGAACGTCCGGGGGCGGGCGGCCGGGAACGGCCGTCCGGGACGCGGGATTCGGTGACCTCGCCGCTCTCGCCCGTGAACTGGCGGACGTCATCCACTCCGGCTGACCCCGACCACGCGAAAGGCCCGCCGGGCCTCCCCCATGCAGCAGGGGGAGGCCCGGCGGGCGCTTCAGCTGTTACCGGTGAGCGGTGGCTCAGACCTGGCCGGCCTTCTCCAGGGCGGCGCAGCAGGTCTTGATCAGCAGGCGGGTGACCACGTACGGGTCGACGTTGGCGTTCGGACGGCGGTCCTCGATGTAGCCCTTCTGGTCCACCTCGACCTGCCACGGGATGCGGACCGACGCGCCGCGGTTGGAGACGCCGTAGGAGTAGACGTTCCACGGGGCGGTCTCGTGCTTGCCGGTCAGGCGGGACTGGATGTCGTCGCCGTACTGGCTGACGTGCTCCAGCACGATCTCCTGGGAGGCGCCGAGCGACTCGCAGGCGGTGATGATCGCGTCGTAGCCCTCGCGCATCGCCCGGGTGGAGAAGTTGGTGTGCGCACCCGCGCCGTTCCAGTCTCCCCTGGCCGGCTTGGCGTCGAGGGTGGCGTCGATGCCGAACTCCTCGGCGGTGCGGTAGAGCAGGTAGCGGGCGATCCACATGTCGTCGGAGGCGGTCAGGGCGTCGACCGGGCCGATCTGGAACTCCCACTGGCCGGGCATGACCTCGGCGTTGATGCCGCAGATGGCGAGGCCGGCGTCCATGCAGCGGTCGAGGTGCAACTCGACGATCTCGCGGCCGAAGACCTCCTCGGCGCCGACGCCGCAGTAGTAGCCGCCCTGCGGGGCCGGGAAGCCTCCCTCGGGGAAGCCGAGCGGGCGGGAGCCCTTGAAGAAGGTGTACTCCTGCTCGATGCCGAAGATCGAGTCCTGCGCCGCGTACTGCTCGGCGACGGTGCGCAGCAGGGCGCGGGTGTTCGACTCGTGCGGGGTGCCGTCGGTCTCGTGGACCTCGCAGAGGACGAGGATGTTGTCGCCGCCGCGGATCGGGTCCTTGGTGACCTTGACCGGCTCCAGCACTCGGTCCGAGGCGTGGCCTTCGGCCTGGTTGGTCGAGGAACCGTCGAAGCCCCAGGTGGGGATCTTGTCGGCGTTCGGCAGGACCCGAGTCTTGGAGCGGAGCTTGGCGGTCGGCTTGGTGCCGTCGATCCAGATGTACTCGGCCTTGATTGCCACGGCGATGTCCCTCGCAAACTGAGTGGTGGGTGCCCGCGTAGCGTCGCAAGCCGCCGTTTCCCGGTTGTTCCTCTCATGTAACGCCCATGTGAACCAACCGTCCGCGTCGGCACCGTCACCGTGCGGGAGTGCCGCAGATGGCACTCCCGCACGGGATCCGGGGCGGGTTTCAGCGCCTGCGGGCGTGGGCGGCGACAGCGGCCCGGCGACGGCGGGTGGCCCAGAGGGCGCAGGCGCCGGCGGCGACCAGGGCGGCGGCTCCGGCGGCGAGCGGGGCGGTGGAGTCACTGCCGCCGGTGGCGGCGAGGTGGTCCGCCGAGGCCGGGGCGGCGGAGGCCGGACGGCGGGCGGCCTGCGTACCGGTGGCGGACGGCGGGGCGGCAGCGGCCCGGCCGGTACCGGCGGCGCCGGTGGGAGTGCCGTCCCCCACCGGTCGGGCCGCGGGCACCTCGGCGGGCGGGGCCACGGCCGGGGCGGTGGCGGGCGCCGGGGCGGAGGGCGTCGGCACCGGCTTCTCGCAGCTCACCGAGGCGACCGTGACGGTCCCGGTCACCTTGGCGACGTTGAGGCTGAGCGGGTTGACCTCCACCCGCACCTCCAGGGCCGAGGCGGCGGCCGTCGTCGAGGTGGTGGTCTTCTTGGAGAACTCGACCGAGACGCTGCCGACCAGCGGGACCTCCACCCTGGTCGGCCCGTACAGGCTGACGGTGACGGGCTTGCCGAGGAGGGTCAGCTTCGCGGGGGCCACCACGTCGGCGGTCGGCCGCCCGTCGACCGGACAGGTGGCGGTGGCGCTGAGCGCCTCCAGGCCGAGCAGGGTGGTGGCGGGGAGGCCGGGGGCGTGGACGTCCGCGTTGACCAGCTGGACGGCGGCGGAGGCGCCCTTGGCGTCGACCTTGGTCACCGACTTTCCGAGGTCGGCCCTGACCAGGGTGACCGGGCCCTGCTGGTCGACGCCTTCGACGACGGCGGTGAGGACGGACCCCTCCCTCTGCGCGGGGGTCTCGACCTTGTTGAGTGCGATGTTCACCGGAACGTCCACGGTCTTGTTCAACAGGCTGACGTCCAGGTCGAGTTCGGCGGTGACGGCGCGCGCCTTGCCGGCGGAGGGCGCCGGGGAGGCCCCCGTGGAGGCCGCCGGTGCGGCCGGTGTCGCCGGTGTCGCCGGGGACGCCCCCGGCGCACCCGGTGCGGTGGCGTGGGCGACGGACGGCACGACGGACGCCGGGACTATCAGCGCCGCCACCGCGAGGGCGGCGACGGTGACGGCGGGAACGGAACGGTACGAGGACATGGCGGTACCCCCACGGGTGGTGACGAGGAGGAGCGCACCTCCGACATCACCCGCCCGCGGGGGCGGGGCCAAGGGGCTGGCGCTCCGAACGACGAGCCGTCAGTCTTCTCGAACAATCCGTCACATGAGTCACACAGAACGTCATTTCACTCGTTCGGGTGAGGTTGACGCCCAGGAACACCACGGCCCGCCGCAACGGCCTCCGGCCTCCGGCCACGACCACCGGCACGGCAGCCGGACGCGGCAGCCGGGCACGGCAGGCCACGGCAGCCGGGCGACGGCGGCCCGGCTACGGCAGGCGCCAGTCCACCGGCTGCGCACCCTGCCGCGCCAGCAGTTCGTTGGCCCGGCTGAACGGGCGCGAGCCGAAGAAGCCGCCGTTCGCCGAGTAGGGGCTCGGGTGCGCGGACTCGATCGCCGGGATCTCCCCCAGCAACGGACGCAGGTTGCGCGCGTCACGGCCCCAGAGAACCGCCACCAGCGGGCCGCCGCGCGACGCGAGCGCACGGATCGCCTGCTCGGTGACCTCCTCCCACCCCTTGCCCCGGTGCGCGGCGGGTTTGCGCGGCGCGGTGGTGAGGGCGCGGTTCAGCAGCAGGACGCCCTGCTGCGTCCAGGGGGTGAGGTCCCCGTTCGAGGGCTGCGGGAGACCGAGGTCGTTCCCGTACTCCTGGAAGATGTTGATCAGACTGGCCGGGATCGGGCGGACGTCCGCCCCCACCGAGAAGCTGAGGCCGACGGCGTGGCCGGGTGTGGGGTACGGGTCCTGCCCGACGATCAGCACCCGCACATCGGCGAAGGGCTGTTGGAAGGCGCGCAGCACGTTCGGCCCGGAGGGCAGGTACGTACGGCCGGCCGCCAGTTCGGCGCGGAGGAAGTCGCCCATGGCGGCGACCCGCCCGGCCACCGGCTCCAGCGCGGTGGCCCACCCGGGCTCGACGATCTCATTCAGTGGACGCGGTGCCATGGGCGTAACCCTATCGGCCTACAACGACAGCCCGTTCACCCGGATGATCTTCGGCCCGCCCGGCCGCCGACGGCCGCGCGCCGCCCCCGCGCCGTCCCCCCGGCCTCACCCCACCGGACTCCCGCGCAGCACCACCTGGCGCGGGTCGGCGAGCACCCGGACGTCCGCCCGCGGGTCCTCCGCGTACACCACGAAGTCGGCCGACGCCCCCTCCTCCAGGCCCGGACGGCCCAGCCACTCCCGCGCCGACCAGGTGGCCGCCGAGAGCGCCTCCGCCGGGCTCAGCCCGGCCTTGACCAGCTCGGCCACCTCGTCGGCGACCAGGCCGTGGGCGATCGAGCCGCCCGCGTCCGTCCCGACGAAGATCGGGATGCCCGCGTCGTGCGCGGCGCCCACGGTGTCGTAGCGGCGGGCGTGCAACCGCCGCATGTGGGCGGACCAGGCCGGGAACCTGAGGTCGCCGCCGACCGCCAGGCGCGGGAAGGTGGCGATGTTGACGAGCGTCGGGACGATCGCGACACCGCGCTCGGCGAAGGCCGGGATCAGTTCCTCGGTCAGGCCCGTGGCGTGCTCGACGCAGTCGATGCCGGCCGCCAGCAGGTCGGGCAGCGATTCGGCGGCGAAGCAGTGCGCGGTGACCCGCGCCCCCTCCTCGTGCGCCGCCGCGATCGCCTCGGCCAGGGCGTCGCCGGGCCAGCAGGCGGCGAGGTCGCCGCGCTCCCGGTCGATCCAGTCGCCGACCAGCTTCACCCAGCCGTCCCCGCGGCGCGCCTCGGCCCGGACGTAGGCGGTGAGGTCGCCGGGCTCGATCTCGTGCGCGTAGTTGCGGATGTAGCGGCGGGTGCGGGCGATGTGCCGGCCGGCCCGGATGATCCGGGGCAGGTCCTCGCGCTCGTCGATCCACCGGGTGTCGGCGGCCGAACCGGCGTCACGGATCAGCAGCGTGCCGGCGTCGCGGTCGGTGAGCGCCTGCTTCTCGCTGGTGGCGGCGTCGACGGCGCCGTGCGCGTCCAGGCCGACGTGGCAGTGCGCGTCCACCAGACCGGGCAGCACCCAGCCGTCCACCGTCCGGACGTCACCGGCCGCCGCGGGGCGGTCGAAGGTCACCCGGCCGTCCACCACCCAGAGTTCGTCGCGGACGTCCTCCGGACCGACCAGCACCCGACCCCGGACGTGCAGCACCGTGCCATCGCTCATGGCCCGCACTCTACCGACGACGGCATTCCCTGTAAGGACCGCCGATGGGGCAGACTCGTTCCGGTCACCGTTCCCCCACGTGAGAGGCCCGACCCCGTGACCCCCTACCTCGACCTGCCCCCGTTCAGCGCCGCCGACTTCGCGGCCGTCGAGGACCAGGTGGCCGCGCTGCTGCACACCACCGCCGACGTGATCGTCACCCAGGGCGAGGCCCTGCTGCCGCTGGAGGCCGCGATCCGGGGCGCCGCGCACCCGGGGTCGACCGCGCTCAACATCGTCACCGGACCGTACGGGCAGACCTTCGGCGGCTGGCTGCGCGACTGCGGGGCGAACGTCGTCGACCTCGCCGTGCCGTTCGACACCGCCGTCACCGCCGGGCAGGTGGCCGAGGCGCTCGCCGCGCACCCGGAGGTCGACTTCGTCTCCCTGGTGCACGCCGAGGCCGCCACGGGCAACACCAACCCGGTCGCCGAGATCGCCGCCGTCGTGCGCGCGCACGGGGCGCTGCTGATGCTGGACGCGGTCGCCTCGGTGGCCGCCGAACCGCTGCTCACCGACGCCTGGGGCGTCGACCTGTGCGTGATCGGCGGCCAGAAGGCGATGGGCGGGCCGGCCGGGGTCTCCGCCGTCTCCGTCTCCGCGCGGGCCTGGGAGCGGATCACCGCCAACCCGGCCGCCCCGCGCCGCTCCTACCTCTCCCTCCTGGACTGGAAGGAGCGCTGGACGGACGCCGGACGGACGGTCCTGCCGCACGCGCCGGCCCAGCTGGAGATGCTCGCGCTCGGCGCCTGCCTGGACCGGATCGAGGCGGACGGGCTGCCCGCGGTGATCGCCCGCCACGGCGCGGCGTCCGCCGCCGTCCGGGCCGGCGTCCGCGCCCTCGGCACCCTCGCCCCGTTCGTCCCGGACGACGCCCACGCCGCCCCGGTGGCCACCACCCTGCGCACCCCGGTCGGCCTGGACGCCGCCGCACTGGCCGCCGAGCTCCGCCGCCTCGACCCGACCCTCCCCGTCCAGGCCGGTGGCGGCGCACTCGCCGCCGGGATGCTCCGCGTCAACCACTACGGCCCGGCCGCCTCCCCCGGGACGGTCCGCGCCACCCTCACCGCCCTGGCCACCGCCACCGGCACCGACGCCACCTCCGCCCTCAAGGCGGCGGAGGCCGCCTGGGAGGCGGTCGGCCCCTCCTTCGGGTGACCGAACCCTCCGCCCGGCCGGGCCACCCCTGACCCGGCCCGGCCACGGCGCGGTCCCGCCCGGTCGGGCCACGCCTCACCACCCCTCGGGAGCTTCTGTTCCCGAGGGGTTCATCGTTTCGCCACGCGGATCTCACCGGCGCCCGAGAGGCTCCTCGCAACGCAAAGTTGGCTATACAACTTCACTCGTGAGACCGCCCAGGAGGAACCCCATGCCCGAGCTTCCGCCGTACTGGCTGCGCGACAACTGCCCCTGCGCCGAATGCCGCGACCCGCGGAACGGGCAGAAGCTGTTCCAGATCACCGACCTGCCGGACGACCTCGCGATCGCCGCGCAGACCGAGCAGGGCACACAGACCGAGCAGAACGGGCAGGGCGGGCAGGGCGGGCAGGGCGGGCACCTGGAGGTGCTCTGGTCGGACGGGCACCGGTCCCGCTACCCGCTGGAGTGGCTGGCCGGGGCGGCGCCCGACGGCGGGGCCGGCGGCACCGTCGACGGTGACGGGCGGACGGAGGCCGACAAGCGCCTCTGGACGGCGGCGGACTTCGCGGACGGCCTCCCGGAGGCGGAGTGGACGGCCTACCTGGCCGACCCGGCGGAGCGCGCCGCCGTCCTGGCCGCCGTACGCCGGTCCGGCTTCGCCGTGCTGCGCGGGGTGCCTGCGGTGGAACGGCAGGTGCTCGCCGTCGCCGGGACCTTCGGGTACGTGCGGGTCACCAACTACGGCGAGCTGTTCGACGTCCGGGTCGAGCCGGACCCGAACAACCTGGCCTTCACCAGCGCGGCGATCACCCCGCACACCGACAACCCGTACCGCGACCCGGTCCCCACCCTCCAGCTGCTGCACTGCCTGGAGAACTCGGCGACCGGCGGGGACTCCGGCCTGGTGGACGGGTTCAAGGCCGCCGCGGTCCTGCGCGAGGAGGCTCCGGAGGCCTTCGCGGTGCTGACCCGCACGCCCGTCCCGTTCGTCTTCCGCGACCGGGACACCGAACTGCGGGCCGACCGGCCGCTGATCGGGGTGGATCCGCTCGGCCGGATCCGCGAGGTGCGGTTCAACAACCGCTCGATCGGCACGCTGCGCGGGACCGCCCGGGAGCTGGACGCGTTCTACGACGCCTACCGCCGGTTCGCCGCGATCACCCTCCGCCCCGAGCTGCAGCTGGAGTTCCGGCTGGACCGGGGCGACTGCCTGATCTTCGACAACGTCCGCCTGATGCACGCCCGGACGGCCTTCGAGAAGGACGGCCACCGCCACCTCCAGGGCTGCTACGCCGACCTGGACTCGCTGGCCAGCACCCTCGCCGTACTGCACCGCCGGGCAGCCGCACTGGACGCGATCGCCGAGCTGTTCGCGGGCGAGGGCGCCGGCGAGTACCTGGGCGAGGCGGTGACCATGGCCGAGCACATGCTCCAGGCCGGCGCGCTGGCCGAGGCGGCCGGGGCGGCCCCGCACCTGGTCGCGGCGGCGCTGCTGCACGACGTCGGCCACTTCCAGGGGGCTCTGCACGGACGGGATCTGATGGAGGGTCAGGACAATCGGCACAGCGACACGGGTGCGGACTGGCTGGCCCGCTGGTTCGGCCCGGAGGTCACCGACCCGGTCCGCCTGCACGTGGCCGCCAAGCGCTACCTGTGCGCGGTCGAGCCGGGCTACCGGGCGCGGCTGTCCGAGGCCTCCGAGTACACGCTCCGGGTGCAGGGCGGCCCGATGTCCGAGGAGCAGGCCGCGGCCTTCGCCGCGCACCCGGGCGCCGAGGACGCGGTGGCGGTCCGCCGCTGGGACGAGCAGGCCAAGGAGGCCGACGCGGACACCCCGGGCTTCGCGCACTTCCGCCCGCTGCTGGCCGCGTTGATGCGCTGAACCTCCGGAGGGCGGACGGGAACGGGGTGGTGGGCCGACCGGCCCACCACCCCGCCGCGCGCTCCGGCCCCCGAGCCGCGAACGCCGTCCGCATCCCCCCGCCGAAGGTTCAGTCCACTTCCCGGGCGTGCCGGGAGAGCGCCGACGCGGCCAGCGAGTTGTGCACGCTGAACGCCACCGTGCCGGGCAGGTAGCGGTCCTGGGACCACTCCACGGGGGTGCCGGTCGGGTCGGTGGTCCGCCGCCGCTCGCGCAGCAGCGGGCCGCCGCGGCGGCAGCCGAGCAGCCGGGCGTCGTCCGCGTTGGCCACGACGATGTCGATGGTGTGGTCGGCGTCGGTGAACAGGATGCCGTGCTCGCGCAGGACCTCGGTGTGCGAGACGACGTCCGGCGGCAGTTCGGCGACGATCTCGCCGACCCGGGGCGGGTAGACCGTCCGCTCCACCATCACCGGCTTGCCGGAGAGGGTGCGCAGCCGGACCGTCACGTAGACGTCCGCGCCCTGCTCCAGGCGGAGCTGCTCGCGTTCGGCGGCGTCGGCCGGGCGGCGGACCAGCGAGTCGAGTATGCCGCCGGGCTCCTCCCCCATCGAGTACGCCCAGTGCGTGAAGCTGAGCAGTTCGGAGAAGCTCTGCACGCGGGCCGTTCCCAGCACCACCCGGCGGGTGCCCCGCCGCGAGGTGACCAGCCCGTCCGAGCGGAGCACGGCGAGCGCCTGGCGGACGGTGCCGCGCGAGACGCCGTACTGCTCGGCGAGCGCGCCCTCGGCGGGAAGCCGGCCGGCCTCGCCGAACGCGCCGGTGGTGATCGCCTCGCGCAGGTCGGCGGCGACCTTGCGGTAGAGCGCGCCGGTGGCGCGGTCCTCGGCGGCCGGACGGCCCGACTCCACTGCCACGTCAGTCAATGTCCCTCCAGGGGCGGTGTCCTGCACAGCCGTACCGGCGCGGACAGCCCGACCTTATCCCGCTGCGCCACCGAAGCATCGCACTCCGGCGATCATCCGCCGGCGACCTGATTCGACCGTTCCCGCAGCCGACCCCGGGACTGGGCCATCCGTTCACCTTCCCGTCATCGGGCTCCGGCGTACTTACCCCCGTCAGCGAAGTTGGCTAGTCAACTCGGGCGCCGAACAACCGGCCGCTCACCCCGGCCCGGCCGCCCCGGCCACCCCACTCGCCCGACGAATCCCCGCGAAACGCACCCCTCGCAGTACGCCCTGATCAGGAGACTGACCCGTGACCGTGCACCGTGCCCGCGCCGCCGCTTTCGCGGCCGTACTGACCGCCGCCGCGCTCTCCCTCACCGCCTGCGGCTCCGCCGGTTCGACCGCCAAGGCCGGCGACGCCGCCAAGGCCGGCACCAAGGACGCCAAGGAGGCCACCTCCGCGGCCGACCTCGGCGGCATCGACGGCCTGATCGCCGCCGCCAAGAAGGAGGGCAAGCTGCACGTCATCACGCTGCCCCGGGACTGGGCGAACTACGGCAAGATCATCGACGGCTTCAAGGCCAAGTACGGCCTGGAGGTCGAGGAGGAGAACCCGGACGGCTCCAGCCAGGACGAGATCAACGCGATCACCTCCCGCAAGGGCCAGGACCGCGCCCCCGACGTCGTCGACCTCGGCAGCGCGTTCGCGCTCCAGGCGGTCAAGGACGGCCTGCTCGCCCCCTACAAGGTCGCGACCTTCGACAAGGTCCCGGCCTCCCAGAAGGACGCGGCCGGCGCCGCCGTCAACGACTACGGCGGCTACATCTCGATCGGCTGCGACGCCAAGAAGATCGCCAGCTGCCCGAAGACCTTCGCCGACCTGCTCAAGCCCGAGTACAAGGGCCAGGTCGCCCTCAACGGCAACCCGACCAAGTCCGGCTCGGCGTTCGGCGGCGTCTACGCGGCCGCGCTCGCCAACGGCGGCTCGCTGGACAACATCCAGCCCGGCATCGACTTCTTCGGCAAGCTCAAGCAGTCCGGCAACTTCAACCCGGTCGAGTCGACCCCCGCCACCATCGAGAAGGGCGAGACCCCGATCTCGATCGACTGGTCCTACCTGAACGCCGGTTACAGCGACCAGTTCAAGGACAAGGGCGTCGACTGGAAGGTCTCCATCCCCTCCGACGGCAGCTACGCCCAGTTCTACAACCAGGGCATCAACAAGTGGGCCCCGCACCCCGCCGCCGCGCGCCTGTGGCAGGAGTACCTGTTCAGCGCCGAGGGCCAGAACCTCTTCCTCGGCGGCTACGCCACCCCGTCCACCTTCGACGCCCTGAAGAAGGAGGGCACCCTCGACGCCGCGGCCGCCGCCAAGCTGCCGACCGTCGAGAAGCCCTTCACCACCTTCCCGACCCAGGACCAGATCACGGCCGCCAAGAAGGTCGTGACCGAGAACTGGACCAAGGCGATCGCGGGCTGACACTCCCGCCCCGCACCGCACTTCGGGCCGACTCCACCGCGAAAAGGCACTCATGACCACGGCTCCCACCCCGGTGCCGACCACCCCCGCCGCCACCGACCCCGGTGGCGGCGCGGGGGCGTCCGGAACCGCCACGACGTCCACCCCCACGACCACCGTCCCCGCCCCCCGGCGGCGACCGCTCGCCCGGCTCGGCGGCGCCTCCTGGCTCGCCACCGTCCCGCTCCTGCTCTTCTTCCTCGTCGGCTTCGGCCTGCCGGCCGTCGCCATCGTGATCGGCGCGTTCACCACCTCCACCGACGCGGAGGGCGGCGGCGGCCAGTTCACGTTCGACAACATCACCGCCTCCGTCCAGGGCGCCTACTGGACGGCCATGCTGAGCAGCCTCAAGCTCTCCGCGCTGACCGCCCTGCTCGCCACCCTGATCGGCCTGCCGATCGCCCAGGCCGTGGTCACCTCCCGGCACACCTGGCTGCGCCAGGCCGTGCTGACCGCCTCCGGCGTGCTCGCCAACTTCGGCGGCCTGCCGCTCGCGTTCGCGTTCGTCGCCACCCTCGGCAACGCCGGCGAGGTCACCCAGCTGCTCCACCTCACCGACCACGGCTGGACGCTCTACTCGTTCACCGGACTCACCATCGTGTACCTGTACTTCCTCATCCCGCTGATGGTGCTCACCATCACGCCGGCCCTGGACGGCCTGCGGGTGCAGTGGCGCGAGGCGGCCCAGAACAACCGGGCCACCACCGTCCAGTACTGGCGGCACGTCGCCCTGCCGATCCTGCTGCCCTCCCTGCTCGGCGGCTTCGTCCTGCTGTTCGGCAGCGCCTTCGCCGCGTACGCCACCGCCGCCGCGATGGTCGGTGCGACCGTCCCGCTGGTCAGCCGCTCGATCGCCGACGCGCTCTCCGGCAACGTGCTGGTCGGCCAGGGCAACCTCGCCCTCGCCCTCAGCCTCAACATGATCGTCGTGGCCGTCCTCGTGATGGCCGTGTACCTCCCCCTCCAGCGCCGGAGCGCCCGATGGCTCAGCTGACCCCCACCCGTACCGGCCGCACCAAGGTGCGCTGGTGGCGCGGCGCCGTCCTGGGAATCGCCGGAATCTACTTCGTCGTCCCGCTCGCCGCCGCCGGCTACTTCTCGATCGACGAGCCCCAGGGCTACTCCTTCGAGGCGTACACCGGGCTGCTCTCCGCGCCCGGCTTCCTCGACAGCCTCTGGCTCACCCTCGGGCTCGCCGTCGTCACCGTCCTGGTGCTGCTGCTCCTGCTGGTCCCCGCCCTGATCGCGGTCCGGCTCGGCGCGCCGAAGCTGCGCCCGGTGATCGACGTGCTCTGCACCCTGCCGCTGGTCGTCCCGCCCGTCGCCCTCACCGCCGGCCTGATCGGCGTGCTGCGCTGGGGCCCGGACTACCTGATGGACACGCCGTTCTTCCAGACCTTCGTCTTCGTCCAGGACCCGGACTTCCCGCTGGTCCTGGTCATCGCCTACGTGCTGATGGGCCTGCCGCTCGCCTACCGCGCGCTGGACGCCGGCCTGCGCGCCGTGGACGTCCGCACCCTGGTCGAGGCCGCCCGCAACTGCGGCGCGAGCTGGCCGCGTGCGGTGTTCACCGTCGTCCTGCCCAACCTGCGCGGGGCGCTGCTGAACGCCTCCTTCCTCACCCTGGCCCTGGTGCTCGGCGAGTTCACCGCCGCCTCGATCCTCGGCTACCAGCCTTTCCCGGTCTGGATCTACACGGTCGGCAACAGCCAGGCCCACATGTCGGTCGCGGTCTCCATCCTGAGCCTGCTGATCACCTGGCTGCTCCTGCTCCTGCTGGCCACCCTCGGCCGCGAGCGCCACGCCAAGACCACGTCCTGACCTCCCTGACCGCACGCCGGCCTCCCCCGCACCTCCGGAGAACTCCCTTGACCTCCCTCGCCGTTGAGAAGACCGCCGCCCGATCGGGCGGCGCGACCGTCGAATTCCGCTCGCTGCGCCGCACCTTCGGCGCCACCACCGCGCTCGACGGCCTCGACCTGACCGTGCAGCCCGGCGAACTCCTCGCCCTGCTCGGCCCGTCCGGCTGCGGCAAGACCACCGCGCTGCGCATCCTCGCCGGCTTCGAGCAGCACGACTCCGGCCAGGTGCTGGTCGACGGCGAGGACATCACCGCGATCCCCGCCCACAAGCGCGACGCCGGCATGGTGTTCCAGTCGTACAGCCTCTTCCCGCACCTGACCGCAGCCGACAACGTCGCCTTCGGCCTGCGGATGCGCGGCGCCGGCAAGGCCGAGCGCCTCAACCGGGCCAAGGAGCTGCTGGAGCTCGTCGGCCTGCCCCAGCACGCCGACCGCTACCCGCACCAGCTGTCCGGCGGCCAGCAGCAGCGCATCGCGCTCGCCCGCGCGCTCGCCCTCCAGCCCCGCGTCCTGCTGCTCGACGAGCCGCTCTCCGCACTCGACGCGAAGGTGCGGCTTTCGCTGCGCGAGGAGATCCGGCGCCTCCAGCAGGAGCTGGGGATCACCACGCTGTTCGTCACCCACGACCAGGAGGAGGCGCTCTCGATGGCCGACCGGGTCGCGGTGCTGCGCGCCGGCCGGCTGGAGCAGTGCGCCGCGCCCGCCGAGCTCTACGCCCGCCCGGCCACCGCCTTCGTCGCCGAGTTCGTCGGCACCATGAGCCGCATCCCGTGCGTCCGGGCCGGCGACGGCGTCGAGGTCCTCGGCCGCCGGCACGCCGTGGACGGCGAGCTGCCCGCGGACGGCTCGCTGGACGTGCTCGTGCGGCCGGAGAACGTCGCGCTGGCCCCGGCGGCGGACGGCCCGGCCCAGGTGGTCTCCGCGTCCTTCCTGGGCGCCGTCACCCGGCTCACCGTCCGGCTCGGCGACGGCACCGAGGTCAAGGCCGACCTGCCGACCGAGACCGCCACCGCACTGCCCGTCGGCTCGCACGCCGCGCTGACCCTGCCGGAGCGCCCGGTGCTGGTCGACCGCCGTACGGTCTGACCCGTCCGCCCTCCTCCTGATGAACCACCGAAGGTACCGCCATGCCTGCATCCGCTGAATCCGCCGTTCCTGCTGTTCCTGCTGTCCCCGCCGCACCGGTGTCGCCGGCCGCACCCGCCGCGACCGTGACGCCCGCCGCCGTCCTCTTCGACATGGACGGCACGCTGGTCGACACCGAGCACCTCTGGTGGCAGGCCGCCGCCGAACTCGCCGACGAACTCCACCACTCGCTCACCGACTCCGACGTCCCCGAGGTGCTCGGCCAGGCCGTCGAGCACACCGCCGCCCACCTCCACCGGGTCAGCGGGACGTCGCTGAGCGAGGCCGAACTCGCCGACCGGCTCGGCGACTCGTTCGCCGGCAAGGTCGCCGCCGAGACCGTCCCCCGGCCGGGCGCGCTCGCCCTGCTCGCCGAACTGCGCGACGCCCGCGTGCCCACCGCACTGGTGTCGGCCTCGCCGCGCCGCGTCGTCGACATGGTGCTCGGCACCATCGGCCGAGACTGGTTCGCCGTCACGCTGGCCGCCGAGGACACCCCGCGCACCAAGCCCGCGCCCGACCCCTACCTCGCCGCCGCCGCACGCCTCGGCCTCGACCCGGCCGCGTGCGTCGCCGTCGAGGACACCCCGACCGGCGTCGCCTCCGCCACCGCGGCCGGCTGCGCGGTGCTCGCCGTCCCGTCCGGCGACACCCGGATCCCGGGCGGTTCGCGGGTGACGCTGCTCGACAGCCTGGAGCAGGCCGACGTCGCGCTGCTGGGGAAGCTCACCGCCGCGCCCGGGGTCTGACCTCCCGTGCCCTACGTACTCCTGGCCCTGGCGATCCTCAGCGAGATCTGCGCCACCAGCTGCCTGAAGCTCACCGACGGCTTCAGCCGGCTCTGGCCGAGCGTGGGGGTGGCGATCGGCTACGTCCTCTCGTTCTACCTGCTCGGCAGGGCGCTGAAGCACATCCCGGTGTCGGTCGCGTACGCGGTCTGGTCGGGAGCGGGGACGGCGGCGGTCGCCGGCATCGGCGTGGTGGCCTTCGGCGAGTCGCTGGGGCGGTTGCAGTGGCTGGGGCTCGCCCTGGTCGTCGTCGGCGTGGTGGTGCTCAACCTGAAGGGCAGCCACTGACGCACGACCGCCCACGGAGCAGGAAGTCGGCCGCCCCGACTTCCTGCTCCGTTCCGCTGCCCTCGCCGGCCCGCCGGCCCGCCGGACGGCGGGCGTCAGAGGTCAGGGTTCAGGGGCCAGGGGTCAGTTCCAGACCTCGCCGTAGAACTGGTTGCCGGTGCCACGCAGGTAGTAGTGGGCCCCGTACAGGCCGCCGGTGCACGCCTGCTGCCACCGGAACGGGTTGGTCGCGATGGAGCCGACCATCACGCCCGTGTCGGCGTCCCACAGCTCGGCACGACCCCAGTAGGACAGCGCGGTGTGCTGCCCCCCGAAGCACACCTGGTGGTTGCCGTTCGCCGGGATGCTGCTACTGGTGCAGACCCCGCCCCCACTCGAACACGATGCGGACGCCGCGCTCGCCGGGGACGCCGCGAAGAGTCCGAAGACGGCCATCGCCGACGTCGCCACGACTGTCCGGACGATTCTCTTCCTCATGGTGCTTCCTCATCTGTCGACCGATGTTGCCGGGGAGCGCCCGGAGGAGCCGGCCCCGGAGGCGTGCCCCCGGGTGCGTCGGCGTCGCCCTCCGGGCCGCTCGATCCGCCGCTCACTCTTCCAAGACCCGGCGCACCGGTCATCGGCGGTGAGTGGACCGGATCTTGACGGACAGTCGACTCCGCCGCCCGAACCCGGCACCGGACACCGGAGCGGTCGCCGGCGGAGCGGCCCGGAGCCCGGGGATTTCCTTGCGCGGTCCGCCCCGGCCGGTGTAGACCCGTGATCATGCTGCCCGAGAGGACGTTCCGTAGTGCCGACCTGCCGCCCGCCGACCGGTTCGAATGCTGGCGGGCGCTCATGTCGGAGACGCACGCACCCATGGACATGTGGAGCGATCACGCTGCCGACTTCTGGGTGAACCAGCGGACCATCGCACTCGGCGAGATCACCGTCTATCCCCTGGAATGCCAACCCCTCACCTTCCGTCGCACACGGAAGCTGATAGGGAGGTCGGACCCCGACGCCCTCCACATCTCGCTGGTCAAGCGCGGGTCGGGAGTGGTCACCCAGGGCAGGGACAGCGTCGCCCGCAAGGAGTTCGAGTACCACACCACCGACACGTCGCTCCCGTTCGTCAGCGCACTCCAGGAGCCGTTCGAGATCATCGGGGTCGAGGTGCCCAAGGCCCTCCTTCCGCTGCCTCCGGGCACCGCCCGACGGATCGTCGGAAGGAACATCCCGGCCCGAGGCGGAATGGGAGCCCTGCTGGCCACGTTCCTCGACCAGGTGACGAGGGAGAGCCACTCCTACCAGCCGGCCGACGCCCCGCGCCTGAGCACGGTGCTGACCGACCTCGTGGCCGCGCTCTTCGCCGGTGTCCTCGACGCCGACCGGTCGCTGACCCCGGAGACCCGCCAACGCACCCTGGCGCTCCGCATCATGGCCTTCGTGCGGAACAACGCCGACGACCCGCAGCTGGACATCCGCGCGATCGCCGCCGCGCACCACATATCCGTCAGCTATCTCCACCGCCTGTTCCAGCGAGAGGGGAACGGAGCCACGGTCGCGAGCTTCCTGCAACAGCAGCGGCTCGCGCGAGCGCGGCAGGACCTGGCCGACCCCGCGCACCGGGGGGTGCCGGTGCACGTCATCGCCGCGCGGCGGGGCTTCAGCCACGCGTCGGCGTTCGGCCGGGCGTTCCGCGAGGCCTACGGTGTTCCCCCCGGCGCCTTCCGCCGGCAGTCCCCGGCCTCGGACGCCGCACCAGGGACGGAGTGACGGAGCGTCCGATCGCGGGCAGGCGCGCGCTGCCCGATCGGCAGCGGACTCGTCCCGCCGCCCGGAAACGGCCTGGAGACTGCGGGGAAGCCGTGGGGAAGCCGGCACGACGCGGTCGCGGCCGACCGGTCGGGAACCGGTCGGCCGCGGTCACTGCACGACGTCAGTGGGAGAACACCCACTGCTGGGCCGCGGCGCCGTCCGTCGTCAGCGAGTCCTCGATCTCCAGGCACTGGTGGCTATTGGCGTTGACCAGCGGAGTCGTCCACTCGGTCGCGCGGACCTGCTGGATCCAGCTGCCGAGGCCGTCGACGCGGACACCGGAGGCCACCGGCGACGTCCGGCTCGACATCTGCGCACGCGCCGGCGGCCCGCCCACTCCCGTCTGCCGGACGGGAGTGGCTACGGGGTCCTCGCGCAGAGCGCTCCGGGGCCGGCCGGGCCCGCCGAAAAGACGTGCGGCGGTGGTCTGCCCACCGCCGCACGCGGACCGGGTCGGCCGGCGACAGCGGCTCGATCCGGTCCCCCTACCGCTTCACTGATCACCAACCGGACAGAAGCATCCGATCGGCGACTCAGCCCACAACGAGATGCGCCTCAGTGCCGACGGCGGGCTGCGGCCCGTCCGCTTCGCCTCACGAGGAGGACGAGAGCGCCTCCCAGGACGATGGCGGCCACCGAGCCGACCACGACGCCGATCGATCCGCCCGCACCGGTCGCGGCGAGCGCCTGCCCCGACTCGTTCAGGTGTTGGACGGGGCCGCCCTGCGCGTTGCCTCCGTGAACGGGAGCGCCCTGGACGTTACCGGCCTGAACGGGAGCGCCCTGCACGTTGCCGCCTTGGACGGGAACGCCGTGGACGTTGCCGCCCTGGACGGGAGCGCCCTGGACGTTGCCGCCCTGGACGGGAGCGCCGTGGACGTTGCCGCCCTGGACGTTGCCTCCGTGGACGGGGCCACCCGGCACGTCGCCGTGGTTGTCGTGGCCATTCCCGTGATCGCCCTGGTCATGACCACCATGCCCCTGACCGCCATGACCGCTTGGAGACTGGGACGGCCCTGCGGGGCCTGCCGGGCCTGCGGGGCCTGCGGGGCCTGCCGGGCCTGGCGCGCCGGGTGAGCCGTTGGCACCCGGCGAACCGTTGCCACCGGGAAGCCCGTTGGCACCGGGCGAACCATTCGCACCGGGCGAACCGTTGGCGCCAGGTGAGCCATTCGCACCCGGCGAGCCATTGCCACCGGGAAGCCCGTTGGCACCGGGCGAACCATTCGCACCGGGCGAACCGTTGGCACCAGGTGAGCCATTCGCACCCGGCGAACCGTTGGCACCGGGAAGCCCGTTGGCACCGGGCGAACCGTTGGCCCCCGGAGCTCCTGGGGCGCCGTTGGGGCCGGGAGCACCCGGAGAGCCGGGCGTGCCGGGCACGCCGGGAGCACCGTTGGGACCAGGAGCACCCGGAACACCGGGGGCACCGTCAGGGCCGGGAGCACCCGGAACACCCGGAGCTCCCGGGGCGCCGTTGGGGCCGGGAGCACCCGGAGAGCCGGGCGCGCCGGGCACGCCGGGCACGCCAGGAGCGCCGTTGGGACCAGGAGCACCCGGAGCACCGGGAGAGCCCGCCGGACCGGGAGCGCCGTTGGGACCGGGGGCACCCGGCGAGCCGGCGGGACCGGCAGGACCGGCCGGACCGCTGGGGCCGGCAGACCCGCTCGGACCCGCCGGACCACTCGGACCCGCCGGACCGCTCGGACCGGGCGGTCCGACCGTGCAGGCCGCCCTCGTGATGGTGTTGTCGTCCAGCGTGACGGCCCCCGTGCGCGCCAGGGCACGGCCTTCGATCACCGAGGCGTGGTTCACGGTGATCGACGTCATGGCCAGGATGTTGCCCTTGAAGAAGGAGCTGACGTCGATGGTGGCGGAGCTGCCCACCTGCCAGAACACATTGCAGGGCTGCGCCCCGTTGACCAGGCTGACGACGCTCGACGGGGCCGTGATCAGGGTGGAGGCGATCTGGAAGATGAAGACGGCACTGGGATCGCCCAGGGCGTCCAGGGTGACGGTCCCGGTCAGGTTCAGTGAGGACGTCGCTTTGTAGACGCCGGGCGTCAGCGTGAGTCCACCGATGTCGCCCGGAGACGTCAGGCTGGCCGTGGGGGCCCGGCCTGCGGCGTCGTTGTAGGCGATGACCAGGTCGGACTGAGCCTGTGCGGCCTGGGCGTCGTTGACGTGCTGGACTCCGTTCACGATCCCGGGCGGAAAGCCCGTCACGCTGGTGCCCGGGCTGAGGCCCAGGTCCCCGTTGATCACGCTGGGACCGGTATTGGTGACCGTAGATGCGCCCAGCACCGCATAGCTGGCGTCGGTACGTCGGTACCCAGCATCACCGGTGCCTCCGCAGCGTGCGCGGGACTGGTGATCAGGCCCGCCGTGGCAAGCAGCGTCAGTCCGGACAACAGGGCGAGCGCCCCCGTGAGTCGGGAGCGTCTGCGCCGTCTCTCCGGTAGGGCGGGCGGAATGGCATCGACTGCCATAGGACAAGACCCTTTCTTGTCGCCGTTGAGCTCCGTCACCCGAAAAGAGGATTTCGGAGCGCCGATGGTGAGTTCTGGTCGGACCACAAGCCCTCGTGCACGCGCCGAGGCGCCACGGGCGCCACCCCGGGAGAGCCGCAGAGCGGCGCCCACCAGGGACGGTGATGCACAGTCACCAACTCAGCACACCGTGCAACAGCAACATAAAAAGGAAAGAATAATAAAGATGCAATCGAGTGACGTGTCGACGCGAACAGGGCATCCAACCCCCATCACCGGCGTGTCGTTTGTCCACGCACTCAATGTCGTGGGCAGGGCCTCCGCCTTCCGCTGCGCCCGAGCCACTCGGATTCGGCCGTACCCGCGGAGCCCGACATCGCGCTCGGCGGAGCCCGTCCACCCGACCGCCACCACGGCCCCTCGCCGGTCACCGTCACGGCCCTGGGCAGTACCGTTTCTTCTCTTGGCCGCGTCCAGGCTGGTGAAATGACGTATCGCTCGGGGGATGGAGTCGTTGGCCCGGGCATGAACGACCCAACGTATCCGCAAGGCGGGGTCCTCGCGGCGGCCGAAGGCAACGCCGCTACCGTGGCCGAGCGCTGCCGTCTCGCAGGTGGCCTGCTCAGAGTCACGCTCGGCGACCTGCGCGAGGAGCTCGGCTACCGAAGACTCGGCAAGTACGTCCTGGACGAGGTGGCCGACACCCTGACCGAGGAGGGGCTCGGCTGGTTTCCGGCCGGACGGCTCTCACCCCGGGAGAACGGCGAACCTCGCAAGGAGCAGGAAGTATGGGTGTTCCTCCGGGACGATGGCCTACGGTGCCAGGTCATCGACGCCATCCAGGCGCCCGAGGGCTCCGACGTCCCCACCGTCCTGAACGGGCTGCTCGCCGACCGCCCCCAAGACCTCTCCCCCGAACGGAAACTCGGCCTCATCCGCGAGATCCTCGGGCTCTGAGTCGCCGAGGCCGCGGGCACCTCTTCCGGGAGGCCCGTGCCTCCCGGAAGGACACGGCGGTTCGGCCGCCGTCGAGCGCCCCCACCGCGCCCGTCAACCGGCCACCCCACCGTCCACGGCGTCGGCCGCCACCCGGAATCCGATGTTGCCGGCCGAACTGTCCGGCGTGTTCGAGCTGCGCGCCGCCACCCGGTAGCGGTTGCAGTACGACTCGTGGCACATGTGGGAGCCCCCGCGCATCACCCGCGCCGAGCCGTCCGGCGGCCCGGCCGGGTCGTGGTCCGGCCCCGTGCGGTGGAAGCCGGGGCTGAACCAGTCGGCGCACCACTCCCAGACGTTGCCGACGGTGTTGTACAGCCCGAAGCCGTTCGGCCGGAACGCGGTCACCGGGGCGGTACCCCGGTGACCGTCCGCCGCCGTGTTCAGCGTCGGGAAGACGCCCTGCCAGATGTTGCACAGGTGCCGTCCCCCCGGCATCAGCTCGTCGCCCCACGGGTAGCGCCGCTGCTCCAGCCCGCCCCGGGCGGCGTACTCCCACTCGGCCTCGGTCGGCAGCCGGGTGCCGGACCAGGCGCAGTACGCCTGCGCGTCGTTCCACGAGACGTGGACGACGGGGTGGTTCTGACGCGTCGTGACGGAGGAGCCCGGCCCCTCCGGCGACCTCCAGGCCGCCCCGGCGACCGCCCGCCACCACGGCACGGCGGCCACCGCGGGCGAGGAGGCGGCGAGCTCCCCGGGCAGGAAGCCCTCGAAGACGTAGGAGAAGCCGAAGGTCTCCGCCTCGGTGCGGTGGCCGGTCGCCTTCACGAAGGTCGCGAACGCGGCGTTGGTCACCGTGGTCGGCGCGACCCGGAACGGGCTCAGCTCGACCGGCCGGACGGGCCCCTCGCCGTCGGCCGGGTAGCCCTCCCGGTCGTCCGTCCCCATCAGGAACCGCCCGCCGGGCAGGCCGGTCAGCTGCCGCGCGACACGCAGCGCCCGCGGGTCGGCGAGCGGCAGCACGGTGGCGGTGGTCCCGCCGGTGTCCGTGCCGCGTCCGGGGGTGCAGCAGGGCTTGGTGGTCGGCACGGGGTTCCTCGTTCCGGGTGGTCGGTGCGGGGCCGGCGCCCCGCACCGGGCGGACCGGGTGCGGGGCGCCGACCACCGGTGGTCGAGCGGTCGGGCGGCCCGGTCAGGCGACCCGGTCGGCGGCCAGCTGCGCCGCCAGCGCCGGGACACCGAGCGCCTGCTCCTCCTGCGGCGTCGCCTGGTACAGCAGGTTCGTCAGCTGGTACGGATCGGCCGCCAGATCGTAGTACTCGCGGAACTTCACCTCTCCGGTGCCGGACACCGTGCCGTTCGCGTCGGTGTGCAGCGCGTAGTACTCGGTGTACTGCCGGTCCTTCGCGACGTACGAGGACCAGGTGGGCGGGCCGCCCGCCGCCGTGCCCTGCTTCCACCACTCGACCAGCAGGTGGTCCCTGCTGTAGGTGCCGAGCAGCGAGTGGCCGTCCTGCGGGGTGCCGGGCGTGATGCCGGCGGCGTCGAGGATGGTCGGGGCGATGTCGATGTTGGCGACGATCCGGTTGTCGACCGTGCCCGCGCCGAGCCCACCGGCCGGCCAGGACAGGTAGAACGGCACCTCGTGGGCCGGGGAGTAGGGCACGGACTTCTTGAGCCAGCCGTGGTCGGCCCAGGTGTACCCGTTGTCACCGACGTAGACGACCAGGGTGTTGTCCAGCTGGCCGAGCGCCACCAGCTTGTCGTGGATCGCCTGGACGGCGTCGTCGACCGAGAGCAGGCTGCGCAGCTGCCGGGTCCGCAGCGCCTGGGCGTCGGCGAGCGTGGAGGTGGCGTTCTTGATGTAGCCGGGCTTGTCGCTGCGGTCGGCCTCGGGCACGGAGGGGCGGCCGTTCCACGGCGGCACCACCGTGTCGGCGTACTTGGCGGCCGGGACGTTGGGTTCGTGCGAGGCGTAGGGGGTGACGTAGGCGAACCAGGGGCGGGTGTCGGTGGCGGCCTTGTCCAGGAAGGCCAGCGTGCGGTTCTTGATGATGTTGGTGGTGTACCCGGTGAGCGTCTGGACGGTGCCGTCGATGTTCCAGTTGGCGTTGTTGAAGGCGGGCTGGAGCAGCGCCCACTCCTCGAAGTGCGGCGGGTTGTCGGCCAGCGCCCAGGAGTTGAGGTACTTGCCGAAGAGACCGGTGCGGTAGCCGGCCTGCCGGAGGTGGCGCTGCACGGTGGTGTTCTGGTCGAGACTGTGCGACGCACCGTTGTTGCGCACGCCGTGGTTGTGGGCGTAGCGGCCGGAGAACACCGACGAGCGCGACGGCGCGCAGAGCGGTGTGCTCACGTGGCCGTGGCTGAACCGGACGCCCTGGCCGGCGATCCAGTCCACGGTCTTCTGGATCGCCCACTCGGTGTGCTTGGGCTGGTCGTCGGTGACGATCAGCAGGATGTTCGGCCGGGCGGCGGCGCCGGCGGCGGCCGCGGGCCGGGCGGCGGCGAGCTGGAGTGCGGCGGGGGCCGCCGCGGTGGCCGCCACGGCGGCGGCGCCCGTGAGGAACCCCCGCCGGCCGACGGCCTGCGCCCGGCCCTCCCCGACCGGGCCGTCGGTCGAATTGCCGGTCGAATCTCCCGTGGAATCGCTCATTCGAATTCCCTCCGTGCTTTTCGGTGATCCCGGAAGGCCGCTCACGGGAAATCCCGGTTCGGCATTGCCGGAAATCGGTGCCGGGAAGCGGAACTCCGGCCCGCGACTCGTCCGCACCCGCACCCAGGAGGGCGTCCACGGGCACGGCGAGTCGCCGGCAGTCCGCCTGAAAGGAACCGGGGCGCCTCGTCTACCTGCACGAACGGTGCGAGTGCGAGCCACCCCGAGGAATCGCGACGCGGGTCGGCCGGTTCCCGTCCGTCCTTCGGGGAACCGCCGCCCGACTCACGCCGAGTGGGCTGTACAGAGGGCGCTCGCCAGCCGTCCGAAATCGACATGCCGACGAGCAGCCAGGAAATCGCCAGCTGCCATGCGAGCGACTGTAGGAGTTGCGGGGAGTCGCTGGCAATACCCGGGGAGAATTGTTGCGGCGCCATGACGGATATCGGGACCCATGTTTCCGCCGGTATCCTCCCGCCGGTCCCCTCCCGCCGACGGACGGCCCTGGCGCGGCCCGTCGGCGGTCGGGCGCCCCCCTATGCTGTCCGGTCATGATCACTTCACCGGCGCCCTCACCGGCGCTCCCGTCGGCACCCTCACCGGACCCGATACGGCTCGTCATCTTCGACTGCGACGGGGTCCTTGTGGACAGCGAGCGGATCGCCGCCCGCGTCCAGGCCGCGCTCGGTGCCGAACTCGGCTGGCCGCTCACCGAGGCCGACGTGGTGGAGCGCTTCATCGGCCGCTCCCAGGCCTCGATCCACGAACAGATCGCCGCCCGGCTCGGTGAGGAGACCGCCGGAGCGTGGTGGGAGGCGTTCGTCCGGCGGCACGCCGAGGAGGTGGACGCCGGACTCGCCGCCGTCGACGGCCTGCCGGAGGCGCTGGACGCGATCACCCTGCCGACCTGCGTCGCCTCCAGCGGTTCGCACGAGAAGATGGCGCACACCCTCGGCCGCACCGGGCTCCACCACCGCTTCGCCGGCCGGATCTTCAGCGCCACCGAGGTCGCCCGCGGCAAGCCGGCCCCCGACCTCTTCCTGTACGCGGCGCAGCGGATGGGCGTGCCGCCGTCCGCCTGCGCCGTCGTCGAGGACAGCGAGCCCGGCGTCCGGGCCGCCCGCGCCGCCGGCATGCGCGCCTTCGGCTACGCCGGGGGTCTCACCGCCGCCGACCGGCTGGCGGGCCCCGGGACCGTCGTCTTCGACGACATGCGGGAACTCCCCGCCCTGCTCGCCGCCGGATAGCCGTCGCGCGGCGGCCGGCCCGGGCAGCGGCCCCCGACCGGCGCCCGACCGGTGCAGCCCCCCGGCCCCGGCCCACGCGCGTACGGCCGACCGGCCGCCCCCACCCCCCCTCGCGGCCGTCGGCGGACCGCCCGGCACCGCGCTCGGCCCACACCGGAGCGGGGTACCGGGCGGCCGACCGGGCGGGCGCGCCCTCCGCCGCACCCGCCCGGCACGGGGTCAGCCCACCGGACCGAGCAGCCCCGGCAGTTCGACGACGGACGTCAGCACGTGCGTCGCCCCGTCGGCCCGCAGCCGCTCCTCGCCGTGGGCGCCGGTGAGCACCCCGGCCACCACGGACGCCCCGGCGCGCGCGCCGGTCAGCATGTCGTAGCCGGTGTCGCCGGCCACCGCGATCTGCCGCACGGACTCGGTCCCGGTGCGCAGCAGCGCGGTGAGCGCGAGGTCGGGGTACGGGCGGCCTCGGCCCGCCTCGGCGGGGCAGAGCGTGAGGTCGGCGATCGACTGCCAGCCGAGCGCGGTGAGGATGCGGTCCTGGGTGGCCCGGGAGAAGCCGGTGGTGAGGACCACCGTCCGCCCCTGGCCGCGGAGTTCGGCGATCGCCTCGGCCGCGCCGGGCAGTGCCGCGCAGTGACCGGCGTCGACCAGGTCGTGGTAGGCGGCCTCGAAAGCGGTGTTCGCCCGCTGGGCCTTCTCCTCCTCGCCGAACAGGTGCCGGAAGACGGAGATCTTGGACTCGCCCATGGTGGCGCGGACGTGCTCCAGCATGCGGGCGTGGTCGGGGCTGCCGGCCTCGACGCCGAGGGTGCCGGCGGCGGCCTGGAAGGCCCGCTCGACGAGGCCGTCGTCGGCCACGGTGGTGCCGGCCATGTCCAGGACGACCAGGCGGATGTCGTACGACATTTCAGTTCCTCTTACAGGTTGGCGAGTTCGGCGGTGGTTTCGGCGATGGCGGGCGAGCAGGTCATGCCCCGGCCGCCCGGGCCGGTGACCAGCCAGACGCCGTCGCGGACGCGCTCGCGGTGAACGACCCGGGTGGTGTCGACGCACTGCGCGTACACCCCGGCCCAGCGGCGCCGGACCCGGGGCAGCGGGCGGCCGAGCAGTTCCTCGGCCACGCCGACCAGGTGGTCGTACGGGTCCTCGACCACGTCGAAGCCGAACGGCTGGTCGTACTCGTGGGTGTCGCCGATGGTCAGACCGCCGTCCCGGCGCTGCACCATCAGCAGCTGCATCTTGTGCTCGGCGGCGACCGGCGGCTGCGGCTGAACGGCCTTGAGGTGCTCCAGCGCACCGCCGGCGAAGGCGGGGTAGTAGCGGAAGGAGTCGCCGTCGGCGACGGAGGTGGTGAGCGGTTCACCCAGCGGGTCGGTCTGCATCATCTGCAACCGCACCTTGCGGACGGGCAGTTCGGGGGCGAGCTCGCGGACCAGACCGCCCAGCCAGGCGCCGGTGCAGAGCACGACGAGGTCGCCGGTGTGGGTGTCGCCGTGGTCGTCGCGGACGGCGTTCTCGCCGATGACGTCGCGGACCTCGCGCCCGGGCAGGAAGGTGTACCGGCCGGTGGCCAGCAGGGCGGCGCGCAGCGCGGGCTGGGCGGTGCGCGGCTCGACGGCGGCGTCCCGGTCGCACTGCAGGGCGCCGAGCAGCTTGCCGCGCAGGGCCGGGTTGGCGGCCCGGGCCTGTGCCGCGTCGAGCAGCCGGTAGCCGCGCGCCGCGGCGTCCGGAAGGGTCAACGCCTGCTCGGCGACGGCGAGTTCGGCCTCGGTGCGGATCGCGGTGAGCGAGCCGTTGGCCCGGAAGCCGAGGTCGGGCACCTGGCCGCCGATCCGCTCCCAGAGCTCGCGGGCACGCAGCGCGGTGTCCAGTTCCTCACCCTGGGCCCGGCCGCTGACCCAGACCAGGCCGAAGTTGCGCACCGAGGCGCCACGCGCCTCGGTCTCCCGCTCCAGGTGGACGACCTCGTGGCCGCGTTCCACGGCGTGCCAGGCGTGCATGGTGCCGAGCACGCCTGCTCCTACGACGATGACTCTCATGCGGCCAGGGTGGTGCCGCCAGGTGACCGAGGGGCGTCGGAGCGGCGGCCCGCAGATGAACCGACCGAAAAGTTGTACAGCCAACCTGGGGCGAGGGTCGCGACTCGGGCCCGAGGCCGGGGCGCGAGGCCCGGGGCACCCGCCCCGAACCCCGCCCGGCCCCGCCCCGGCAGCTCCCCCCGGTGCCCCGCGCCGGGAACCCCGCTACCGTCGCACCGTCGCCCGCAGATAGTTCCGCCGGCCGAACTTCGGCTCGTCCACCGCCGTCAGCTCCTCCACCTGGAACCGGTACAGCGCCGCCGCACCGCCCCCGGTGAGGAACTGCCGCCGGATCTCCGCGTCCTGCGCGAAGGCGGGGTACCGACCCTGGTAGGCGGCCAGCGCCGACTCGGCCTGCCGCCCCCACGCCTCCCCCGCGCTGCCGGTCAGCTGGAGGCCGCGCAGTTGCTCGCCGAAGACCGGCGGCGGCAGGAAGACGGTCGCCGCCGCCCGGGCCTCCTCGGCCAGGTGGTGGCTGTGCCGGGTGGCACGCTCGCTGACGAAGTAGAGGACGAGGTCCTCGTCGTACGCGAAGAAGGCGAGGTTGGCGTGCGGGCCGTGCTCGTGGCCGGCGGTCGCGAGCGTGAGCACCATCGCCTCGGCCAGCAGCCCCTCGACCCCCTTGCCGAGCTCCTCGGCCGGCCAGTCCCCCTGGGTGATGTCGAGTCCGTACGGCATGGGCAGCACTTCCCTCCACTGGCACGCCCGGCGCCCGTGGCGCCCGGGCACGACTGAGCCGGGCGGGCGCCGCGTCCACAGGGGCCCCACGCCCGGCTCACATGCTCTCCCCGCCACCCCGGTCACACAAGGGTCGGACGGCACCCGTCCCGCTCAGCCCCGCCGCATCGTCGCCGGCGGTCGGCCACCGGCCGGCGCGGGCAGCCCGGCGCCGAGGAGCGGGCGCAGCGGACCGCTCCGCACGCGGTCGACCAGCGGCGCGGCCCGGCCCGCCACCGACGCGAGCGGAAGCGCCACCAGTACGCCGACCACCGCACCGGCCAGCACGTCGTGCGGGTAGTGCACGCCCACCCACACCCGGGAGGCACCCATCAGGACGGCGGCGACCCCGGCGATCCACCCGATCCACCGGTCGGCGAACCAGAGCGCGGCGGCGGCGGCGAACGCGACCACCGTGTGGTTGCTCGGGAACGACCAGTCGCCGGGTCCGGGGCAGGTCTCCAGGGTGTCGCGCACCCCGAGCTGGGCGCAGGGCCGGACCTCCTCCACCACTCCCTTGAACACCGAGTTCACCGCGTACGCGACGACCACGATCAGCGGCGAGGCGAGTACCCGCGCTATCACCACGGACCCGGCCCCCCGCGCACGCCACCACGCGGCGAGCATGAGCAGCGCGAAGAGCGCCAGGCCGAGCGCGGACCAGAGCGCGACCAGCCGGTCCAGCCAGTGCGGCGCGGCGTCGGCCCAGCCGACCACCCGGGTGTACAGGCCGCCGTCGACGCCGCTGCCGTCGTAGGCGGCCTGCGGACCGGCCGCGTACGACGCGGGCGCGGGGGCGGGGACGGTCACGGCCGCCGCCGTCGGCAGCAGGACGGTCACCGGCGGGCCCTTCCGGGGCGGAACACTTCGAGAACAAACGGGAGCATGGAGACAACTACTACCAGAACAGTGGTCGCCACCGGATACCGATCGATTCCGGGCACGCCCGGCGGGCCCTCCTCGGGCGGCCTCGCAGGTCGGCGGCCGGCCCCGCCGCGCTCGCCGCCTCCGGACGCTCCGGCGGCGGCCCCGTGACCGGCATCCGGACATGCGCCCCCGACGCGCCTCCGTGCGCCCGACGCGCATCCGTCACGACCGCCGCGACCGGTCCGCCACCCGCCGCGACTCCGCCCCACTCCGGCCCGCGGCGCCCCGCCGCAGCCCCGATCCCGGCCCGCGCCGGACCCGCCGCACCCCCGCCCCACCACCCGGCACGACACCGCGACCCGGCACGGGACCGCGCCCCGGAAGGCCGCCCGCCCGCCTCGCCCCAACCCGCCTCCGGCCACGCACCACCCGCCCCCGCAGCCACACCGGACCCGACGCCCGGCGGTCATCACTCATTGGCATGTTCACTCTCATACCCCGTGGTATTCCGACTTGGCAGACCCCATCCCCAGGAACCGGCAGCGCCCGTACTCTTTCGTCAACGCGTCAACCCGGCGCGCCCTCGAACGGCGGCGAGGAGCAAACGGAGTGCGGCAGACCGGACGGCAGACCCGACGACCCGAACGTCGAACTCCGCAGACCGCTGCGGAGCTGGCCAAGGTCCACGAGCGCGCCCTCGCCGAGGCCGCCGCCCGCAGCGCCGCCCGGGACGCCGCCCCCGACGACGACCAGTCGCGCCTCGAACCCCGTCCCGAGATCGGCGACTCCTGGGCCCGCCTGCGCCGGCTCGGCCTCGACCCGGACTCCGGCGCCGCCGCCGTCCACCTCGGCCCCGCCGAAATCGAACACCGCCGCCGCACCAGCGGCCTCGACCCGGTGCTCCCGGTCCTGCGCGACACGCTGCTCGAACCGGTCGGCCAGGCGCCGCTGATCCTGGCCATCGCCGACGCCGACGGCCACATCCTCTGGCAGGAGGGCGAACGCGGCCTGCGCCGCAGCGCCGACCGGATCGGCTTCCTCACCGGCGCCCGCTGGGTCGAGGAGAGCGTCGGCACCAACGGCATCGCCGCCGCGCTCCGCGCGCAGCGCCCGATGCACGTCCACTCCGCCGAGCACTACCTCCGCAGCCACCACTCCTGGACCTGCGTCGCCGCGCCCGTCCACGACCCGGGAACCGGGCGGCTGATCGGTGCGATCAACCTGAGCGGACCGGCCCACACGGTCCGCCCGTACCTCCTGCAACTGACCGCCACCGCCGCCAGACTGGCCGAGACCGAGCTGCGCGCCCGGCGGCTGGAGTCACTGCACCACCTGCGCACCCTGGCGGCCCCGCTGCTGGCCCGGGTGAACGGTCCGGCCCTGGTCGTGGACGCCGCCGGCTGGACCGCCGCCGCCGCCGGATTCCCCCCGCCCGCGCGGCTGCGGCTGCCCGCCGGCGGCTGGGGCTCGGCGGCCGTGCACTGGCTGCCGAGCCTGGGTGAGTGCGTGATCGAGCCGCTGGCCGACGGCTGGCTGGTCCGCCCGGTCCGCCCCCAGGACGACGACCCGACCGCGACCGGCGGTCCGGACGGCCGGCCCGACGAGGGGCTGCTCGCCGAGCAGGCCGAGGGCGCCCGGCTCCGGCTCGACCTGCGCCGGCCGGACCGCGCCGAGCTCTCGGTGCACGGCGCCGCCGGCAGCTGGTCCCACGGGCTCAGCCCGCGCCACGCCGAACTGCTCCTCCTGCTCGCCACCGAGCGGGACGGCCACACCGCGGCCCAGCTGGCCGACGGCCTGTTCGGCGACCCGGCCCGGACGGTGACGGTCCGGGCCGAACTGTCCCGGCTCCGCCGCTACCTGGGCGGCCTGCTGGCCCACCGGCCGTACCGGTTCGCCGAGTCGGTGCTGGTCAGCGTGCTCGGCCCGGAGGACCCGTACGACCTGCTGCCGAGCTCGTCGGCACCGGCCGTACGCCGGCTCCGGACGGGGTTGGCCGACGGCACGGCCCGGCTCCCCGGCCCCCCGCCGTTACCGGGCCCGCGCGGCCCCGGCGACGCGGCCGTGCCACGAGCCCTGCCCGCACACCCGTCCCGACCCCGCGCACACCACCGGAACGCGCAGCCCGTCTCCGGACAACCCGTCTCCGTGCAGATCGTTTCCGTACAGCCCGCCTCCGCGCAGCCCGTCGGCACGCAGCCGGTCCGCTCGCAGCTCCCGGGCGCACACCTGCCCCCGCCGTCGCCCGCCGGCCCGCAACCCTCGCGCGCCCAGCCTCCGGGCCCACGGCCCGTCCGGCCTCAGCCGCCCGTCAGCAGCTCGGACAGCTGGGCGTCGGTCGGCCCGTAGGCGCGCTCCGCCTCCTCCGAGACCAGCGCGTACGTGCGGTCCAGCCAGGCCCGGACCTTCGGTTTGGAGACCTCCAGCAGGGCGCTGCCGTGCGGCGATTCCAGCGCCAGGTGCAACGTCGAGCCGTGGCACGGACAGTACGCCGGCCACAGCTTGACGTCGCCCTGACCGCTCAACGAGCGCAGGCCGTCGCGCAGAAGTTCACGCGAGAACACCCAGTCGGCCTCGTCCGGCCGGCCCAGGTGGAACGTCAGCAGCACCTCGTACGGGCGGTCGGCGTCGAACCGGAACCGCGTGCGGACCTCGCCGACCACCTCCTCGCCCAACGAGATCCGCAGGGTCAGCACCTCCTCCACCGCCGCCGGAGCGGCGGTGGAGCCTGCCTCATCGCCGCCCGTGGGGGTAGCGGCGAGAGGGGCACTGGAGGGTGCTGACAGCGGGTCGGGCGGCATGACGATCTCTCCGGGACGGCGTGGGATGGCATCAGCCTGCGCCACTGGTCACCGGGCGGCAAGGGTTGCAAGGAGGTTGCAATAATCCCTGCCCGACCGGGCAGATCCTTACCGATCCTGTCAGACGGACCGTCAACTTCCGCTATCCGAAGGGTTGTCCACGGATCGGATCGGTTCCGTCCGAGGGCTGGCCACCCCCGGGCCGCCCGCTGGTACGCTCGTCCCCCTGCCGGCGCGCGCCCGCGCGCGAGTCACCGGTGGACCCCGCACGCGCAGCCCCGGACGAGACCTCGCCGGACCGGCCGGCCAGGCGGCCGTCCGCCCGGTCCGGCAGCACCGGCGCCGCCGTCGGTACGTGGGAGAATGCGACGACCGCAACGGCGACTTCAGGGGAGGGAGGGGGCCCGGTGACTCTGTCCGAGGACGCCGGTCAGGACGCGGCGTACCCGCACGACCGACACCGCGAACGCCACGGCCGGAACGGTCGGCACGGTCGGCCGAAGCCGTTCGGCGGGCGCCTCCGGCTGCCCACGCTGCGGTTCTCCGGTGCCGCGATGGCGATGTCCACCGTGGTCGGCATCAGCATCGCCACCACCTTCCTGCTCAACGAGCAGCAGGGCGTGGGCCGGCGCGCCGGGGTCGCCCGGGTCGGATCCAGCGGGCCGCCCAGTCCGGTCTCCCCCGACGCCAACGGGCCCTCCTCCGACCCGACCGCCACCGGGCCCGCGGGCCGCGCACCGGCCGTCCCTCCGCAGGCCGGCGGAACCGGCGTGCCGGGACCGGCCGCGGGGACGCACTCCCCCGGCCCGTTCGCGTCGGGCGCGCCGCGCCCCGGGAGTTCCGCGTCCGGCCGGCCGCTCGCCGAAGGCCCGGCCGCCTCGCGCGGCCCGGCCACCTCGCACGGCCTCACCGGCGAACCCTCCGCCCAGGCACTCGGCGGGAACGGGCCCGGCGGCAACGAGGCCCTGGACGGCGATCCGAGACCCGGCCCGAGGGCCGCCGACGGCCGGCAGCCCGGCGCCGACCCGGCGGGCACCGACGGACCGCAGGCCGACGGGTACCCGGCCGCCGAGCGGCCCCCCGCCGGAGAGCCCGCCGACGGCACGTCACCGTCCGGACCGTCACCGTCGGCCCCCGCGCCCTCCGTTCCGCGGCCGCTCGTCCCGTCGCCGGGCGGCGCCGCGCCCCGCCCGCCCGTCGCGCCCCCGGGCCCGGGCGGCCTGACCTCCGAGGAGACCGGAGGCAGGGAGACCGGCAACGAGAACCCGACCGCCGGGACCGAGAGCGGCACCAAAACCGGCGACACCGACGACACCGACCACACCGACCGGGCGCTCACCGGCGCCGCCCTGGTCCAGTCCCTCGGCCGCGACGGCACCCGGCACCTGCTCGCCCTGACCGTCACCGAGCCTCTCACCGCGCTGCAGACCGAGTTCCGGCTCGCCCCCGGCACCCTGGCGCCCGGTTCCGGCACCGCCTGGACCGACCTGGCGGGCGCCGTGACCACCACCCACCACGAACGCGGCGCACTCGTCTACCGCTTCACCACGCCGCCCGGCACCGACGTCCGCCCCGGCCGGTACGTCTTCGGCGTCCTCGGCAGCCGCTCCACCGCGGCCACCGCGGCACCGGGCGCGGGACCCGCGCCGACGGCCCCCTCCGCAGCGCCCGCGCCGAGTGCCGCCCCGCGCCCGGCCACCGCGCCGGAGACCTGGAGCGCCGCGGCCTTCGGCATCCAGCACCCCCGCGCGGTCGCCGCCCTCGGCACCTTCGCACCCCCGACGGACGCACCCGGCGCCCCCGCCGGACCCTCCGCGTCCGCCGTACCGCGCCCCCGGGCCCACGCGACCGCACCGGCCCGCTGACCTGGCCCGCTGCCCCGGCCCGACCACCGGGTCGCCCGCCGGAGGACCGTCCGGCCACCGGACGGGTCGGCTCCCTTTCGGGCTCATCTCGGCCACCTCGTTCGTTACTGTGGTCGCCAGTCGGCACAGCCGTCCCGTCCCACGGGGCCGGCCCCGCACCACCGCATCCCAGGAGGAGTTCGTGTCCACGGTCCTGACCCAAGGCGGAAACGCCCCGCTGACCACCGCGCGGGTGACCGTCGAGGTCACCGCACCCAAGGCGCTGGACGTCTCGGGCCTGCTGTTGACCGATGACGGTAAGGTCCGCTCGGACGCCGACTTCGTCTTCTACAACGCCCCGAACGGGCCCGGCGTGACCCACCGTCCGGCTTCCGCCGGCGGCCCGGACGCCATCGCCATCGACACCACCGCCGTCCCGGCCGGCATCACCAAGATCGTGGTGACCGCCAGCCCGGACGAGTCCGGCGCGACCTTCGCGGGCATCGAGCCGACCGCCACCGTCCGGGACAGCGCCACGGGCGAGGTGCTGGTCACCTTCACCCCGCCGCCGCTCGGCCGGGAGACCGCGCTGATCGTGGTCGAGGTCTACCAGCGCAACGGCGCCTGGAAGGTCCGCGCGGTCGGCCAGGGCTACGCCGACGGCCTGGCGGGCATCGCCACCGACTTCGGCGTCAGCGTCGAGGAGCCGGCCGCCCCGGCCGCCACGGCCCCCGCCGCAGCCCCGGTCGCCCCGCCCGCCGCGCCGGCCCCCGCCGCGCCGACGGCCCAGACGGTCCAGACGCCCGTCGACCCCCGGGTCGCGATGGCCTCCGCCCCGCCGATGCCGCAGGGCGCCCCGCCCGTGCCCCCGGCGCCCCCGGCTGCACCGTCCCTCACCAAGGTCACCCTGGACAAGGGCCGGGTCAGCCTCACCAAGGGCGGCTCGGTCTCCCTGGAGAAGAACGGCAAGCCCTTCCTCTCCTCCATCCGGATGGGCCTCGGCTGGGAGCCCGCGGGCCGCGGCCGCAACATCGACCTCGACGCGTCCTGCATCGCCTTCGACGCGAAGCGCGAGAAGCTGGACACCGCCTGGTTCATGAAGCTGGGCATCTTCAACGGCTCCATCGTCCACTCCGGCGACAACCTGACCGGCGAGGGAGGCGGCGACGACGAGTCGATCACCGTCCACCTCAACGGCCTGCCGCCGGAGGTGTGCGGCCTGGTGTTCGTCGTGAACTCCTTCTCCGGGCAGAAGTTCACCGACGTCAAGAACGCCTACTGCCGTCTGGTCGACGCGTCCTCCAACCAGGAGCTGGTCCGCTTCGACCTCACCCAGTCCGAGCCCCGCACCGGCGTGGTGATGTGCAAGCTGGTCCGCCAGTTCTCGGGCGAGTGGGTGATGACCGCGATCGGCGAGTACGTCGACGCCAAGACCGCCCGGGCGATGGTCAAGCCCGCCGCCTCGATGCTCTGACCGCACCCGCACCCGCACCGGCACCGGCATCGGCACCGGCACCACCGAGGGCCCGGCCGCTCCCGCGAACAGGAGCAGCCGGGCCCGTCGGCTCCCTGCCGCGTCAACCCGTTCGCGCCCTCGGGGCGGCTACTCCTCGATCGCCCCGCCCACCTGCCGGAGGTGCCGGCGGAAGGTGTACTCCGGCTCCCGGGCACGGCGCTCCAGGTACTGGTCGAACGCGGTCTGCCGGCGCAGCGTGTCGCCCGAACGGATCCGCTCCGCCTGGACGCGCTCGGTGCGGGCGATCCCGGCGGCGGTCTCCAGTACCTCGTCCACCCGCGGGCCCGGGACGAACAGCGCGCCGTCCGCGTCCGCGAACACCACGTCCCCGGCGCTCACCAGGTGCGGGCCGAAGCGGGCCGTGGTCAGCGCCTCCGGCTCCCGGTCGTCCACCCGGACCGGCCCGAGCGGCAGGCTGCCGTAGCTGAACACCGGAAGCCCGATCTCCAGCAGCTCCGGTGTGTCCCGGTGCAGCCCCCACACCACCAGCCCGGCCACCCCGGCGGCCCGCGCCTCCAGCACCGCGAGGTCACCGACGCACGCCTCGTCGACCCGCCCGCCGTTGTCGATCACCAGCACGTCCCCGGACTCCGCGGAGCCGTACGCCTCCAGGAAGACGTCGACGCTGCCGTAGTGCCGCACCGGCAGCACCCGCCCGGCGACGCGGCTCCCCGGGGCCACCGCGACCACCCCGGCGGGCGCCACCCGCACCTCGACGCCGAGCCGCACGCACGCGTCCGCCACCAACGGCGTCGACAGTTCCGCGAACCGCTTCATCACCATGCCAACTCCTTCTTCCCGCAGCCCAGTTCACCAGCGGGAGGATCCTACGCCGCAGCCGGTCTCCCACCATCGGGTGAAAGACCGTCGCGCACGGCGCAACTCCCCCGACCCGCCATTGGCGTGACGCGCATCCGAAGGAGGGGCATCACGAGTGCTGTGGTGCACGAGCAACCGATCACGGGTTCCCTGTCGCAGGAGGACTTCCTCCGAGCTCCGGCCCCGGACGACGAGAACGGCCCGCACCCCTCCGCGCATCGGGGGTACGGGCCGTGTCCTCGACGGCGGTCGTCAGCCGCGGGTCGCCATGGCACGCAGGAAGAACGTCAGGTTGGCCGGGCGCTCCGCGAGGCGGCGCATGAAGTACCCGTACCATTCCTGCCCGTACGGGAGGTACACACGCATGGTGTTGCCCTCGCCGGCGAGGCGCAGCTGCTCCTCGGGGCGGATGCCGAAGAGCATCTGGTACTCGAACGAGTCCCGCTTGCGGCCGTTCCACTGGGCCAGCTGGCCGGCGATCTTGATCATGTTGGGGTCGTGCGAGGCGATCATCGGGTAGCCCTCGCCGGCCATCAGGACCTTGAGCGCGCGGACGTACGCGAGGTCGACCTCGTGCTTGCCCTGGAAGGCGACCGACTCGGGCTCCTTGTAGGCGCCCTTGCAGAGGCGGACCCGGGAGCCGGCGCCGGAGAACTCGCGGCAGTCGGCCTCGGTGCGGCGCAGGTAGGCCTGGAGGACGACGCCGAGCCACGGGTAGTCGGCGCGCAGCTCGCGCGCGATCGACAGGGTGGAGTCGGTGGTGGTGTGGTCCTCCATGTCGAGGGTCACCGTGGTGCCCGCGTCGGCGGCGGCCTCGCAGATGCGGCGGGCGTTCTCCAGCGCGATCTTCTCGCCGTCCACCGGGAGGAACTGGCCGACGGCCGAGAGCTTGACCGAGACCTCGGCGCCGGCGGCCAGGCCGGTGTCCTTGAGGGCCGCGAGCAGGTGCTCGTAGGCCTCGGCGGTACCGGCGGCCTGGGCCGCGTCCTGGGTGTCCTCGCCGAGGTGGTCCAGGGTGACCTTGCGGCCGGTGGCGACCAGGTCGTCGCAGGCGGTGACGGCGTCGTCGAGGGCCTCGCCGGCGACGAAGCGCTCGACTATCGCGTGGGTCGGCGGGAACTTCTCGACGACGGTGCGGACCTGCGGGGAACGGGAGGCCGCGAGGAGGGCGGAACGGAGCATCGTGACTCCTGGAACTGGTGCTTCTAAGGGTGGCAGAAAGGCGGGCGGCGGACCGGGGGGTGGGGTCCGCCGCCCGAGGGACGCCCGGTTGCGGGACCGGGCGTCAGGGGACAAGGTCCCGGGGGGAGGACGTTCAGCCCATGTGCGGGTAGCGGTAGTCCGTCGGCGGGACGAAGGTCTCCTTGACCGAACGGGTCGAGGTCCAGCGGGCCAGGTTCTGCTTGGCGCCGGCCTTGTCGTTGGTGCCCGAGGCGCGGGCGCCGCCGAACGGCTGCTGGCCGACGACCGCGCCGGTCGGCTTGTCGTTGATGTAGAAGTTGCCGGCCGCGTTGCGCAGCTTGAGCATCGCGTGCTGGACGGCCTCGCGGTCCTGGGAGATGATCGCGCCGGTCAGGGCGTAGTCCGACACCGACTCCATCTGGGTCAGCATCTCGTCGTACCGGTCGTCCTCGTAGACGTGCACGGCGAGGACCGGGCCGAAGTACTCGTCACGGAAGTACTCGCTCGCCGGGTCCTGGCAGACCAGGACGGTCGGGCGGACGAAGTAGCCGACGCTGTCGTCGTACGTGCCACCGGCCAGCACCTCGACCTGCGGGTCGGCCTGGGCGCGGTCGATCGCGGCCTTGTTCTTGGCGAACGCCCGGTCGTCGATGACGGCGGACATGAAGTTCGACAGGTCGCTGACGTCGCCCATGGTGAGGCCGTCGACCTCGTCGCGGAACTCGTCCTTCAGCTCGGCCCAGATGGACGCCGGGACGTAGGCGCGCGAGAGCGCCGAACACTTCTGGCCCTGGAACTCGAAGGCGCCGCGGGTCATCGCGGTCTTCAGGACGGCCTTGTCGGCGGACGGGTGGGCGACCAGGAAGTCCTTGCCGCCGGTCTCGCCGACGATCCGCGGGTAGGTGCGGTAGCCGGAGATGTTGGTGCCGACCTCGCGCCACAGGTGCTGGAAGGTGGCGGTGGAGCCGGTGAAGTGGATGCCGGCCAGCGCCGGGTGCTTCAGCGCGACCTCGGAGACGGCCAGGCCGTCGCCGGTCACCATGTTGATGACGCCCTTGGGCAGGCCCGCCGCCTCCAGCAGCTGCATCAGCAGGTGCGCGGAGAACTGCTGGGTCGGCGACGGCTTCCAGAGCACCACGTTGCCCATCAGCGCCGGCGCGGTCGGCAGGTTGCCGGCGATGGCGGTGAAGTTGAACGGGGTGATCGCGTAGACGAAGCCCTCCAGCGGGCGGTGGTCGCTGCGGTTCCACACGCCGTCCGAGGAGATCGGCTGCTCGGCCATGATCTGCCGGGCGAAGTGCACGTTGAAGCGCAGGAAGTCGACCAGCTCGCAGGGGGTGTCGATCTCGGCCTGCTGGGCGGTCTTGGACTGGCCGAGCATGGTGGCGGCGGCCAGGGTCTCGCGCCAGGGGCCGGCCAGCAGGTCGGCGGCCCGCAGGAAGATCGCGGCGCGGGAGTCGAAGGAGAGCGCCTGCCAGGCCGGGGCAGCGGCCAGGGCAGCATCGACGGCGTCCTGCGCGTCCGCCTGGGTGGCGTTGCGCAGGGTACCGAGCCTCGCCGCGTGGTTGTGCGGCTGGACGACGTGGATCTCGGCGCCGGCGCCCATGCGGCGCTCACCGTTGATCGTCATGGTCAGCTGGACCGGCTCCTGGCCGCCCAGCTCCTTCAGCTTGGCCTCCAGACGGGCCCGTTCGGGGCTGCCCGGGGCGTAGCTGTGGACCGGCTCGTTCACCGGCGCGGGGACCTGGGTCACAGCATCCATGAGCGCACGCTCTCCTTCATGTCTTGCGGGGATGCCGGCGCGGGTCGCACGACGGCCACAGGACGAACGCTATTCCCGCACCGGGGCCCGCTTGATTGGCCGGGCGGCTAAAATCATTCGCACGGCGTTGTCCAACTGGATGAACAGCCGGCCGATCGCGCCGATCTACGCGCCGATCGACGCGCGGACCGCCGCAACGGCGAGGCGGCGGAAGGAAGGCGGACCGGTCCCCGGACGGGGCCGGCCGGTGCCCGAAGGAGGCGGACCGATGACCAGCCCGGGCATCCCGCTCCGCCAGTTGCTGATGTCGCTCGGCGAGCCGCTGGTCGAGCTCCAGGCCGCCCCGCACGGACTGGACGTCGCCGTCCGCGACGTGGCGATCCTCGACCCGGAGGACCCGCCCACCGCCGCCACCGGCGAGCTGGTGCTCGCCATCGGCGCCCGGGGCCGGGCCGCCCTCCCGGCGCTGCGTGCGGCCGGACGGGCCGGCGCCGCCGCGGTGGCCGTCAAACTGGACGCGCCCGGGCAGGCCGACGCGCTGCGCGAGGCGGCCACCGAGGCGGGCGTGGCCCTGCTCTCGGTCCGCCGGGAGACCCGCTGGGAGCACCTCGACTCGCTCGCCCGCGCGATCATCGCCGGGCCGGACACCCCGGACTCGCCGGGCACCGCCGAGCACAACGCCGGCGACCTCTTCTCGCTCGCCCAGACGGTCGCCGTCCTCACCAGTGGCATCGTCTCGATCGAGGACACCTCCAGCCGGGTGCTCGCCTACTCGCGCTCCTCCGACTCGGACGAGGTCGACGACCTGCGCCGGCTCTCCATCCTCGGCTGGCAGGGCCCCGAACCGTATCTGTCGAAACTCCGCGAGTGGGGCGTCTTCCAGCACCTGCGCACCTCGGACACGGCGATCGCGGTCGACCCGCACCCGGAGCTGGGCCTGCGCCGCCGGCTGGCGATCGGCATCCGGGCCGGCGCGCAGCCGCTCGGCACCATCTGGGTGCAGGAGGGGGCCCAGCCGCTCGCGCCGCTGGCCGAGCAGGCCCTGGTCGGCGCGGCGCGGGTGGCGGCGGCCCAGCTGGTGCGCCGACGCCGGGAGCTGTCCGCGGACGTCCGGCTGACCCGGACGCTGCTCACCGGCCTGCTGGAGGGCTCCACCGGCGCGCAGTCGCTCGCCACCCACCTGGGGCTGGACCTGCGCCGCCCGGCGACCGTGCTGGCGTACAGCGCGGGCTCCACCGAGGAGCTGACCCGGGCCGAGGTGACCGGCCTGATCTCGGTGCACACGGCGGCCCGGCACCGGACCGCGCTGCTCGCGCCGATCGAGTCCCGGGTGTACGTGCTGCTGCCGGAGCTGCCGGCCAACCTGCCGATGGCGACGGTGCGGGACTGGGCGCAGGAGGTGGTCGAGGCGGCCCGGGACCACCTGGGCGTCCCGCTGCGGGCGGCGATCGGGTCGACCGTGGAGGGCCTCGCCCAGGTGCCCGACTCCCGGGCGCAGGCGGACCGGATCCTGGACGCGATGGGCCGCGGCGGGGTGGACCTGGAGGTCGCGGCGCTGATCGACGTGCAGGCGGAGGTACTGGTCAGCGAGGTGCTGGCGCTGCTCCAGGAGCGCGGCGGCCTGCGCGACCCGCGGCTGACCGCGCTCACCGCGTACGACCGCCGGCACGGCACCCGGCTCGGCGAGTCGGTGCTGGCCTGGCTGGACGCGCTGGGCGAGGTCAGGGTCGCGGCGGACGCCCTGCACATCCACCCCAACACGCTGCGCTACCGGGTCCGCCGGGCCGAACAGCTGACCGGCATCGACCTGGCCCAGCCGCAGCAACGCCTGCTGGCCATGCTCCAGCTCCGGCTCCCGGCCGAGCCGTAGCCCGCCCGCTCCACGCCCGGCCCTGGTCCGGGCCCCCGGGGGACGCACCCGTCGGGGGACGCGACGGGGGCCCGCCGAAGCGGGCCCCCGTCACTCACCTGCGGTCGGTTCAGGCGCCGTAGCCCTGGCCGCGCTTGTGCTCGTTCAGCCGGTGCCACGGGCCGGTGATGGCCAGCTGGATGCCGGGGACCTGGATGTTGGCGAAGAGGGTCTTGCCGTCGTCCGAGAAGGTCACGCCGGTGAACTCGCTGAACTCGGGCTTGGTGGCGGTGCCGATGTTCAGGTCGTTGCGGGCGATCGGGTAGGTCAGCCCGTCCTCGGTGGCGCCGAACAGGTGGGACACGCCCTCGCCGTCCTCGGCGATCACGATGCCGCCGTACGGCGAGACGGTGATGTTGTCCGGGCCGTCGTAGTTGTCGTGGTCGCCGAAGACGTCGGTGTTGACGCCCAGCAGCACCTTCAGGGTGATGGTGCGGCGGACCGGGTTGTAGAACCAGACCTGGCCGTCGTGCTGCACCGGGCTCTCGGAGCGGGCGAAGCTGGAGACGAAGTAGAAGCCGCCGTCACCCCACCACATGCCCTCCAGCTTGCGGGCGCGGGTGACCTCGCCGTCCTTGAACTGCTTGCGGATCGAGACGGTGCGGGCGTCGCGGTCCTCGACCTTGACCCAGTCCACGCCGTAGGTGGTGCCGACCGTGGTGGCGCGGGAGAGGTCGTCGACGAACTTGCCCTGGGCGTCGAAGACCTTGAAGGCCTCCAGCAGACCGGCGTCGGCGGCCAGCTTGCGCAGCTGGTAGCGGCCGTGCTTGAAGCCGGCCGGCGGGGTCCAGCGGAACAGCAGGCCGTTCGGGTTCGAGGCGTCCTCGGTCAGGTAGACGTGGGCGCGCTTCGGGTCGACGACGACGGCCTCGTGGGCGAACCGGCCGAAGGCCTTCACCGGCTGCGGGTCGCGGTTGTAGTCGTCGTCGAACGGGTCGACCTCGAAGATGTAGCCGTGGTCCTTGGTCAGGCCGTTCTTGCCGGCCTTGTCCTCGGTCTCCTCGCCGGACAGCCAGGTGCCCCACGGGCTGACGCCACCGGCGCAGTTGGTGGAGGTACCGGCGATGCCGACCCACTGCTCGACCTTGCCGTTGGCCTTGGCGTGCACGATGGTGCAGCCGCCGGCCGCGCCCGGGTCGTAGACGTGGCCCTCGATCAGCGGGACCGGGTTCGGCCAGTTGGCACGGCCGCCGGACAGCTCGTGGTTGACGACCAGCAGGTTGCCGCCGCGCTCGTCCTCGAACGCCGCGGTGCCGTCGTGGTTGCTCGGGGTGAACTCGCCGGTGCGCAGCTTGGTGACGCCGGTCCGGTTGACGACCTTGTACTTGAAGCCCTTGGGCAGCGCGAGCAGGCCCTCCGGGTCCTGGACCAGCGGGCCGTAGCCGACGGCCACCCGCTCGGCCTCGGCGACGGCGGCGGCCGGCGCCTCGCCGCCGACCGGGGCGGCGATCGCGCCCGGCGCGCTGGCCAGCGCCTCGGCGCTGCCGGCGATCAGAACACCGGCCCCGACGACGGTGGAACGGTTGACGAAGTCCCGGCGGGACAGCGACATGGCAGTCACTCCTGAGGGGTGGCGCCGACCGGGACGGTCCCCGGTGCATGGCGTGCGAGGTGTCGAGGCTGGACGTCGACGCCCAGAGACTCCGCCCGTTCGGTGAACGCACGGTTAAGCAGATGCCTCGTCAGGGTGGTCATTTGCCGACCGTATTCGAACTCATGATCCGCCCTTCCCCGACGAACCGCAGGTCGAGCGGGCGAACGGGGGCTCAGCGACCGTTCCGGGCCACCCGCCACTGCTCCCAGGAGGCCAGCCAGAGCTGTTCGCAGAGACGGTGCTCCTCGCCCTCCCCGAGCCCCTCCGGAACCCGGTCCTGCGGCCCCCGGCCGGCCCGGCCGCGCCGGACCTGTTCCCAGGCCCGCTGCGCCGGCAGGCTCGCCACCTCGCTGGCGAAGACCGTGTACCGGATCACCTCCTCGACCGCGGCGTCCCCCTCCGGCGTCCCCACCACCCAGTGGGTCAGCTGGGAGAGCCGGTTGAGCTGCTCGACCATCGACGCCACCGCGGCCAGCGCCTCCTCCCGGGTCTCCGAGGCGAGCCGCATCTGCTGCCGCACGGCCGTCTCCCAGCGCAGCGCGCCCGCCTCCGCGCGGGCTCCGCGGGACGGCCTGGGCGCCCGTCCGGCCCGGACCCGCGCCTCGACCGCGGCGGCCTCGCTGATGCCCTGGGCGATCACCGCCCGGTGCGCCTCCAGGCCGGTGGCCAGGGCGAGTTCGCGCTCGCCCAGGGGTACCTGACGGCCCCGCCGGACGGCCAGGTCGCGCAGCATCGCGGTCCGGCCCCGCAGGTACCGCTCCTGGTCACCGATCCGGGCCAGCTCGACGCCGCCGGGCGGCACCCCGCGGCCGCAGACGGTGACGGTCAGCCCGTCCAGCCGGAGGCGGCCGGCCCACACGGGTTCGGCCCCGCTGATCGGGCAGCAGCCGGGCAGCGCCGCACCGGACCAGAGCCCGCGCCGGTCCTCGTGCACCTCGACCGCGCGCGGCTCGCCGTCCACGGTGATCCACTCGCGCAGCGCCCGGACCCGGCCGGGGCCGTCGCCCTCGTCCACCCCGAGCTGTTCGTAGACGCGGTCGCGCTCGTCCTCGACCACGTCGTCCAGCTCGGGCAGCGGCCCGAGGCGCTCGACGCCGGGCCGGTGGGTGCGCACGGTGATGAACGGGCCTTCGGGGGAGCTCCAGTCGCCGGAGCCGACCTCGATCCAGCCCGGCCCGGCGACGGTACGGACGCCGCCGAATCCCGCGCCGGCCGTCCCCGTACCGCCGGACCGCGCACCGGACGCCTCGGTCCCGGCACCGCCGGAGGCGGCGCCACCGGCCTCGAACGCGACCAGCACGGCCCCGCCCGGCCCGAGCAGGGGCGCGGCGCCGTACACCGGGAAGGAGGCCGAGGCGAGGGTGCGGCGGGCGAACTCCTCCTGGGCCGCCAGGCACTCCTCCAGGTCGTCACCGCGGCATCCGTCCGGCCGGTCGAACCGGTCCACCGTCCCCGCGCCGTCCCTGTGCCGGCCGTCCCGCCCGCTGCCGCTCGCCCGCGTCATCCCGCGCCGCACCTCCTGGTCCTCGCCGTGCCCCGTCGACTGCGGGCAACGATACGTGGCCCGACCTGCCGGGTCATCAGGCCCTTTGCCGCAGCGGGCCGATCGGCCCGGCAAACGGAACCGGCGGCCGGCGGCCGTGTCCGGGCGCCCGGCTGTCGGTCCCCCTTCGTACGCTGGCCGGCATGACAGCAACCACGGAATTCCCGGCCCGGATCAGCATCGTCACCCTCGGGGTCACCGACCTCGACGAGAGTGCCCGTTTCTACGAGGCACTGGGCTGGCGCCGCTCCTCCGTCTCCAGCCCGGAGATCGTCTGGTTCCGCACCGCCGACTCGGTGCTCGGCCTCTTCCCGCACGACGAGCTGGCCGCCGACGCGGGTGTGCCGGCCGGCGGCGAGCCCTCGTTCCGGGGCGTCACCCTCGCGGTGCACCTGGAGTCGCCCGCCCAGGTGGACGCCGCGCTGGAGCGGGCGGCGGCGGCCGGCGCGACGGTGGTCAAGCCGCCGGCGCCGACCAGCTGGGGCGGCTACTCGTGCTACTTCGAGGATCCGGACGGCCACCTCTGGGAGCTGGCCCACAACCCGTTCTTCCCGATCGCCGAAGGCGGCTCGCTGGACCTGCCGTGAGGCCGGCGACCGATCGGGCGGGGCGGGCGCCCCGCCGCCCCCGCAGCCGGGCCACCCGCCACCCGGGCGGCCCCGGGCGGCTCAGCCCTTCGACCGCGCCTTGAACGCCGCCTTGCGGGCCTCCTTGGCGACCGTCCGGTCCAGGTGCAGCTCGCCGACCGCCTCCAGCACGTCCGCCGTGTACGGGTGGTCGACCCGCCACAGCTCGCCGAAGTAGCTCGCCGGATTGCCGGTCACCGGCAGGTCCGTGATCAGCTCGCGCAGCTGCTCCGGGTCGCCGCCGGAGTCGAGCAGCTGGGCCGCGAACGCGTCGACCACCGTCCACAGCGCCATCGCCCGCTCGGGCGCGGGCACGTCGGCCGCGCCGAGCGAGACCAGCCAGGTCCGCGCCCCGCCGCCGAGCTCCGGGTCGTCCAGCACCTCCCGGACGGCCGGCTCGGCGGGCCCGCCGAGCATGGTCAGCGCCGAGTGGCAGAGCATCCGGCGCATCGGGGCGTACGCGTCGTGGCCGCGCGCCGCGGCGAGCAGCTCGCGCGCCGCCTCCACCGGGTCCCGGTCGGTGATCCAGACCCGCAGTTCCTCCTCGGGCAGCACGTTGGCGGCCTCGCTGATCCCGCTGAGCAGCGCGGCGGCGTCGCCCCCGGCCAGGTCGCCGACCAGCGGCGCGTCGTAGCCGTCCTCCAGCAGCCACTGCCGGATGCCGTACTGGCCCAGCGGCGTGAGGCGGACCAGCCCGAAGCGGGCGGACTCCGCCTCGTCCAGCGGCTCCTCCGTGTCGGCCTCCGGCGCCGCGGCCTCGCCCTCCTCCTCGTCGAAGAGGTCCGGGTCGATCGGCCGGTAGTCCAGCAGGCCCAGCTCGGCCAGGTCCGCGAGCATCGGGTCCAGGGCGACCATCACGTCGGTGATGTCACCGAGCAGTTCCTCGCTCGGTTCCTCGCCCTCCGGCACCACCAGGAGCGCGGCCAGCACGCCGAGCGGCACGGTCTCGCCGCCCGGCTCGGCGAAGGCCGTGGTCTCGTACAGCACCTGGAGCGCCTCGTCGAGCAGCTCGGCGGCCTCGTCGCGGGCCTCCTCGACCTCGCTGAGCCGGCCCTCGTCGTCCTCGTCCTCGTCCGCCGAGGTCTCCGAGCCCTCGGCGTCCTCCCCGCCCTCCCCGCCCGCGTGACCGCCGTGCCCCTCGTGACCCGGCTCGGGCATCGAGTCGGCCTCGACGGCCAGCTCACGGACGATCCCGGCGGCGGTCAGCCACAGCTCCAGAACGGTCTCCGGGTCCCCCTCCTCGGCCGGTTCCAGGTCCGGCCCGGGAACGGCGACGTGCTCGCCGGCCGCCGTGGTACCGATCTCGATCAGATCCAGGTCACAGGCCAGCGACCAGGCGCGCATCGCCTCGACCACGGCCTCCTCCGACACCTCGCCCTCCTCCGGCGCGAGGCCGAGCAGCCGGGCGGCCGGCTCCCGGTCCGGGTCGGTGAGGTCGCCGAACTCGTCCACGGTGCGGTGCGGGGCCGTCCAGCGGGCCAGCTCCAGGGCCCACCCGAACATCGGGACGGCCTTCGCCTGCGCGGCCAGCTCGGCCTCGGGCGGCAGCGTCACCGGCGGCACCAGCACGGCCGAGTCGTCCAGGTCGTCGTCGTCCAACCCGTGTGCGGCGAACGCCCCGTACAGATCCTGCAGCTCCAGGTCGGCGGGCAGCACCGCACCCTCGCCCGGCGTGCCCGCCTCCGAGGTCCCGGCGTTCTTACGACGTCGTGCGGCCATCGTTGCGCGTTCTCCCTACCCCGAGGTCAATCCGCCGGCCCCGCGGCATCACCCGCGCGCACCGGTCCATCACCTCAGCGTATAGGCCGCGCACGCCCGATGCCCGGCCTCAAGGGGCGCGCGCCGCGAGCGCGCGCCTACCCCTTATCCTTCGAATCGGTACCGCGCACACCCCGCGCGGGCCCACGGGCAACGAAGCCCACTTCAGCTCACCCGCTCCACCAGGGAGCCCCGCACCGAGGCCACCACCACAGCGCCCAGGACGGGCGCGCCGGCATACCCCGCCGACCCCGGTGGTGCCCGGCCACAGGAGACCCCTGCCATGGCGGACCTCTCCCCCGCCGGCTCCGGCCTGCGCACCGCGCAGCTCGACGGACGCCGACTGTCGGAGGCCCTGCTTCCCCTGGAGCTCGCGCCCCGCGCCCAGCTCCGGCTCGCCGCGATCAGCCGCTGGAACGCGCTGCGCGGTGTCCGCGTCGGCCTCGTCGCCGCCGCCCTCCTCTTCATGCTGATCGGCGCCAACCTGGCCACCCCGATCTACCCGCTGCTCCAACAGCGGCTGTCCCTGACCGCGCTGGACACCACCGTCCTGTTCACGATCTACGTGTTCGCGCTGGTCCCGGTGCTGGCCGCGGTCGGCCACTGGTCGGACCACCTCGGCCGGCGGGCGCTGATCCTGCCCGCCGTGGCCCTGGCCGCCGCCGGGGACGTCGTCTTCGCCACCTCCGGCAGCTTCTGGCAGCTCGCCGCCGGCCGCGCCGTCCAGGGCGTCGCGGTGGGCCTGTCCACCGGCGCCGCCGGGGCCGCCCTCGGGGACCTGCTGCCCGACCACCCCACCCTGGCCGCCAAGCTCACCCTCGCCTGTTCCGCGGGCGGTGTGGCGCTCGGCCCGGTGGTCGGCGCCCTGCTGGCCGGCGGCTCCGACCCGCTGCTGACCCCGTTCCTGCTGCACGCGATCGCCCTGCTGGCGCTCTGCGTGCCGCTCGCGCTGGTCCACCCCCGGATGCCCGGCCGCAACCGCCCGCCGGCCTCCCCGCCCCGCATCACGACCCCGGCCCACCTGCGTCCGCAGCGCCTGGCCCTGCCGATCACCGGCCGCCGCGAGTTCCTGCTGGCCTCCTCGGCCGGCTTCATCTCCTACGCGGTCTTCGGCGTCTACCTCAGCCTGGCCCCGGCCTTCTCCGCCAAGCTGCTGCACACCGACTCCCGCCTGACCGGCGCCGTCGTCGCGGCCCTGCTGCTCGGCTCCTCGGCCGCCGCCCAGCTGCTCGTCCCGCCGACCGCCGACCGCCTGGTCATCGCCCTCGGCATGACCGGCCTGGCCACCGGCCTCGGCCTGGTCGTCACCGCCCAGTACACCGGCACCCCGGCCCTGCTGTTCATCGGCAGCGTCCTCGGCGGCGCCTGCCAGGGGATCGCGTTCCGCTCGCTCTTCACCGGCGCCGTCGCCGCGATGAACCCGGAGCGCCGGGGCTCCGAACTCTCCTCCCTCTGGGTGATCGTGTACCTCGGCTCGTCCCTCCCCATCGTCGCCGTCGGCGCCCTCGTCCAGGCCTACGGCCTCCTCCCCGCCACCAGCGGCTTCGTCCTCCTCGCCGCAGCCCTCTGCGCCGCCCTGGCCGTCGCCGTCGCCCGCCGGCCCAGGCACGCCTGACCGCGGGAAACGCCGCTGCCCGGGACGGAGGATCCGTCCCGGGCAGCGGCGTTCGGCCGCGTCCGCCGGCAGACGCACCACTGCCGCGCGAACACTCCCCCGAAGGGGAGGTTCGCGCGGCAGTGGATCGGCGGAAGATCCGACCGTCAGACGTTGAAGCCGAGGGCGCGGAGCTGGTCGCGGCCGTCGTCGGTGATCTTGTCGGGACCCCACGGCGGCATCCAGACCCAGTTGATGCGCAGGTCCTGGACGAGGCCGTCGGTGGCGGTCCTGGCCTGGTCCTCGATGACGTCGGTCAGCGGGCAGGCCGCCGAGGTGAGCGTCATGTCGATGGTGGCCACGTCGGACTCGTCGATGTGGATGCCGTAGATCAGGCCCAGGTTGACGACGTCGATGCCCAGTTCCGGGTCGACGACGTCCATCAGGGCCTCGGTCAGGTCCTCGACGGAGACGGTTCCGGCGGTGGTGCCGACGATGACGGTCGGACCCTCTTCGGCGGAAGCGGAAGGGGTCGGCGTCTCGGTGTCACTCATGTGTCTGTCCTCCTCTTCTGCTTCAGTCGTTGACGGCGGGGTGCTCGGCCAGGGCCTTGGCGGTGGCGTCCTTCCAGGCCATCCAGCTGAGCAGCGCGCACTTCACCCGGGCCGGGTACTTGGAGACGCCGGCGAACGCGACCGCGTCCTCCAGCACCTCCTCGTCGCCCTCGCCCTGGCCCTTGCTCTGCATCAGCGCCAGGAAGGCCTCCTGGACCGCCTGCGCCTCGCCGACGGTCTTGCCCACCACCAGGTCGTTCAGCACCGAGGCGCTGGCCTGGCTGATCGAGCAGCCCTGGGACTCGTACGAGACGTCGGCGACCGTGCCGCCGTCGAGCCGCACCCGCAGGGTGATCTCGTCCCCGCAGGTGGGGTTGACGTGGTGCACCTCGGCGTCACCGTCGCGCAGCCCCTTGCCGTGGGGGTTGCGGTAGTGGTCCAGGATGATGTCCTGGTACATCGAGTCGAGCTTCATGTTCGCGTGCCCCGTCCCGTCAGCCGAAGAAGTTCCGGACGTGGTGGAGGCCGTCGATCAGGGCATCGACCTCGCCCGGCGTCGAGTACAGGTAGAACGACGCCCGCGTGGTCGCCGGAATTCCGTACCGCAGGCAGACCGGCCGCGCGCAGTGGTGGCCGACGCGCACCGCGATGCCCTGCTCGTCGAGCACCTGGCCCACGTCGTGCGGGTGGATGTCGCCCAGCGTGAACGAGATCGCGGCGCCGCGGTCGACGGCCGTGCGCGGGCCGATGATCCGCAGGTCCGGGACCTCCAGCAGCCGCTCGACCGCGTACTCGGTGATCGCGTGCTCGTGGGCGGCGATCCGCTCCATGCCGATGTTCGACAGGTAGTCGACGGCCGCGCCGAGCCCGACCGCCTGGGCGATCGGCGGGGTGCCGGCCTCGAACTTGTGCGGCGCCGGGGCGTAGGTGGACGAGCCCATGGTGACGGTCTCGATCATCTCGCCGCCACCGAGGAACGGCGGGAGGTCCTCCAGCAGCTCCTGGCGGCCCCAGAGCACGCCGATGCCGGTCGGGCCGAGCATCTTGTGGCCGGTGAAGGCGACGAAGTCGGCCTCCAGCGCCTGCACGTCCAGCACCATGTGCGGCGCGGCCTGCGAGGCGTCGATGACGACCAGCGCACCGACCGACTGGGCCTTGCGGACGATGGCCTCGACCGGGTTGACCGTGCCGAGCAGGTTGGAGACCAGGGTCACGGAGACGACCTTGGTCCGCTCGGTGATCAGCTCGTCGATGTTCGACAGGTCGAGCCGGCCCTCGTCGGTCAGCCCGAACCACTTCAGCTTCGCGCCGCTGCGCTGCGCGAGCAGCTGCCACGGGACGATGTTGGAGTGGTGCTCCATCTCCGTGATGACGATCTCGGAGTCCGCGTCGACCCGGTAGGGCTCCTCCGCCCAGGCCAGCATGTTGGCGACCAGGTTGAGCGACTCGGAGGCGTTCTTGGTGAATATCACCTCGTTGCGGCTCGGCGCGTTGATGAACGCCGCGACCTTGTCACGGGAGCCCTCGTACAGCGCCGTGGCCTCCTCGGCGAGCACGTGCACGCCGCGGTGGACGTTGGCGTTGTGCCGCTCGTAGTAGGTGTTCAGCGCGTCGAGCACCTGGCGGGGCTTCTGCGAGGTGGCGGCGTTGTCGAGGTAGACCAGCGGCTTGCCGTCGTGCAGCAGGCGCTGCAGGACGGGGAAGTCCTTGCGGATCGCGTCGGTGTCGAGCAGGCCCGACAGGACCCTCGACTCGTGCGTATGGGTCACTCGGAAGCGCCGCCCTTCACGTAGGACTCGTAGCCCTCCGCCTCCAGCTTGTCGGCCAGCTCGGCACCGCCGGACTCGACGATGCGGCCGGCCGAGAAGACGTGGACGTAGTCGGGCTTGATGTACCGCAGGATGCGGGTGTAGTGGGTGACCAGCAGGGTGCCGACCTCGCCGGTCGAGCGGACCCGGTTGATGCCCTCGGAGACGACCCGCAGCGCGTCGACGTCGAGGCCGGAGTCGGTCTCGTCGAGGATCGCGATCTTCGGCTTGAGGAGCTCCAGCTGGAGGATCTCGTGGCGCTTCTTCTCGCCGCCGGAGAAGCCCTCGTTGACGTTGCGCTCGGCGAAGGCCGGGTCCATCTGGAGGCCGGCCATCGCCTCCTTGACCTCCTTCACCCAGAGGCGCAGCTTGGGGGCCTCGCCGCGGACGGCGGTGGCGGCGGTGCGCAGGAAGTTGGAGACCGAGACGCCGGGGACCTCGACCGGGTACTGCATGGCCAGGAAGACGCCGGCCCGGGCGCGCTCGTCGACGGACATCTCCAGGACGTCCTCGCCGTCGAGCAGCACGGAGCCGCTGGTGACGGTGTACTTCGGGTGGCCCGCGAGGGAGTAGGCGAGGGTGGACTTGCCGGAGCCGTTCGGACCCATGATGGCGTGGGTCTCGCCCTGCTTCACGGTCAGGTCGACGCCCTTGAGGATCTCGCGGGGACCGTTCTCGGTCTCGACGGAGACGTGCAGGTCGCGGATTTCAAGCGTTGCCATGGGTACTCAGGACTCCTGGTTGACGGAGACGAGCACATCGTCCCCTTCGATCTTTACGGGGTAGACAGCGACCGGCTTGGTGGCGGGCAGCCCGGAGGGCTTGCCGGTGCGCAGGTCGAAGCTGGAACCGTGCAGCCAGCATTCGATCATGCAGTCCTCGACCTCGCCCTCGGAGAGCGCGACGTTCGCGTGCGAGCAGACGTCGTTGATCGCGAACACCCCCTCGTCGGTGCGGACGACGGCGACCGGGACGCCGTTGAGGTCGACGCGCTTGGGCTCGTCCTCAGCCAGCTCGCTCAGCGCGCAGGCGCGAAGGAAGCTCATCGGGTCAGACCGCCGATTCCAGCTCGGCCTCGATCTTCTCCATCAGCTGGTCCTGGATGTCGGCGACGCCGATCTGCTGGACCAGTTCGGCGAAGAAGCCGCGCACCACCAGGCGGCGGGCCTCGTCGGCCGGGATGCCGCGGGCCTGCAGGTAGAAGAGCTGCTCGTCGTCGAAGCGGCCGGTGGCGGAGGCGTGGCCGGCGCCGACGATCTCGCCGGTCTCGATCTCCAGGTTGGGGATCGAGTCGACCCGGGCACCGTCGGTGAGCACCAGGTTGCGGTTGAGCTCGTAGGTGTCGGTGCCCTCGGCGGCGGCGCGGATCACCACGTCGCCGACCCAGACGGCGTGCGCGTCCTTGCCCTGCAGCGCGCCCTTGTAGACCACGTTGGAGCGGCAGTGCGGGGTGTCGTGGTCGATGACCAGACGGTGCTCCAGGTGCTGGCCGGCGTCGGCGAAGTAGAGGCCGAACAGCTCGGCCTCGCCGCCGGGCGCGGCGTAGGAGACGCGCGGGTGGATCCGGACCACGTCGCCGCCGAAGGTGACGACGACGGACTTCAGCGACGCGTCGCGGCCGACCAGCGCGGTCTGCTGCGCGACGTGGACCGCGTCGCGGTCCCAGTCCTGGACGGAGACGAAGGTGAGCTTGGCGCCGTCGCCGAGCAGCAGCTCGACGTTGGCGGCGCGGGTGCCGGTGCCGGTGTGGTTGATCACCACGACGGCCTCGGCGAACGACTTGACGTCGATCACGACGTGGGCGAAGCGGCTGCCGCCCTCGCCGTGCACGTCGATCTTGACCGGCTCGGTGAGCACCGTCTCCTTGGGGACGGTGACGACGAGCGCCTGCTGGAAGGCGCTGAACGCCTGCGCGGCGACCCGGTCGACCGGCTTGCCGGCCTTGCCGAGGCGGGCGTCGTCGCGGCCGACCGTCTCGGCGGTGACGCCGTCCGGCAGGCTCAGTTCGACCTTGTCCTCGCCCTGGGCGCCCTCGGCGGCGGTGCCGTCGTGCAGGCCGGCGAGGCGGTGCAGCGGGGTGAACCGCCAGTCCTCCTCGCGGCCGGTCGGCACCGGGAAGTCCGCCACGTCGAAGGACGGCTCGACCGTGACGCGGGCGTCGATCGGCTGCTGGACGGTGGCGCGGCCGGTGCCGGGGCCGGCGAGCTGCGCGCCCGCGCCGGCCGTACCGACCTCGATCGAACCGGCGGTGGTGGAGCCGGTGGGGGTGTTGACGTCAGCCATGGCTGTTCGTTGTGCTCTCTTCCTCAAAGTGTCGATGGACGGCGGGGCGGCCGGCGGATCAGCCGACGGAGCCCTCCATCTGCAGCTCGATCAGCCGGTTCAGCTCCAGCGCGTACTCCATCGGCAGCTCGCGCGCGATCGGCTCGACGAAGCCGCGGACGATCATCGCCATGGCCTCGAACTCGGTCATGCCGCGGCTCATCAGGTAGAAGAGCTGGTCCTCGCTGACCTTGGAGACGGTCGCCTCGTGGCCCATGGAGACGTCGTCCTCGCGGACGTCGACGTAGGGGTAGGTGTCCGAGCGGGAGATGGTGTCGACCAGCAGCGCGTCGCAGAGCACGTTGGACTTGGCGCCCTTGGAGCCCTCGCCGATCTCGATCAGACCGCGGTAGGAGGTGCGGCCGCCGCCTCGCGCCACCGACTTGGAGACGATGTTGGAGGAGGTGTTCGGCGCCATGTGGACCATCTTGGCGCCGGCGTCCTGGTGCTGGCCCTCGCCCGCGAAGGCGATCGACAGGGTCTCGCCCTTGGCGTGCTCGCCCATCAGGTAGACGGCCGGGTACTTCATGGTGACCTTGGAGCCGATGTTGCCGTCGACCCACTCCATGGTCGCGCCCTCGTACGCCACGGCGCGCTTGGTGACCAGGTTGTAGACGTTGTTCGACCAGTTCTGGATGGTCGTGTAGCGGCAGCGGCCGCCCTTCTTGACGATGATCTCCACGACCGCGGAGTGCAGCGAGTCGGAGGAGTAGATCGGGGCGGTGCAGCCCTCGACGTAGTGGACGTAGGCGTCCTCGTCGACGATGATCAGCGTCCGCTCGAACTGGCCCATGTTCTCGGTGTTGATCCGGAAGTAGGCCTGGAGCGGGATGTCGACGTGGACACCCTTCGGCACGTAGATGAAGGAGCCGCCCGACCAGACCGCCGTGTTCAGCGCGGCGAACTTGTTGTCGCCGGCCGGGATGACGGTGCCGAAGTACTCCTTGAAGACCTCCGGGTGCTCGCGCAGCGCCGTGTCGGTGTCGAGGAAGATGACGCCCTGCTCCTCCAGGTCCTCGCGGATCTGGTGGTAGACGACCTCGGACTCGTACTGCGCGGCGACACCGGCGACCAGGCGCTGCTTCTCCGCCTCCGGGATGCCGAGCCGGTCGTACGTCGCCTTGATGTCGGCGGGCAGGTCCTCCCAGGACGCGGCCTGCTTCTCGGTGGAGCGGACGAAGTACTTGATGTTGTCGAAGTCGATGCCGGTCAGGTCGGAGCCCCAGGTCGGCATGGGCTTCTTGCCGAACAGCTTGAGGCCCTTGAGCCGCAGGTTCAGCATCCACTCGGACTCGTTCTTCTTCGCGGAGATGTCGCGGACGACCTCCTCGCTGAGCCCGCGCTTGGCCTCGGCACCCGCGGTGTCCGGGTCGGCCCAGCCGTACTCGTAGGTGCCCAGGCCTTCGAGCTCCGGGTGCGAAACGGTGTCAGTCATGCGAGCTTCCTAACGCGCGGACGCTGAATCATCGGTGGACGTACCGGCAGTCGGCGCGGCATCGGTACCCCGACCGGCGGCAGTGCGCAGGGCGGGCGACGATGCGGCACCGGGTGCCGGCACATAGGTGGTGCAGACCCCGTCGCCGTGGGCGATGGTGGCCAGTCGTTGCACATGGGTGCCCAGCAGTTGGGAGAAGACCTCGGTCTCCGCCTCGCAGAGCTGCGGGAACTGCTCGGCGATGTGCGCGACCGGGCAGTGGTGCTGGCAGAGCTGGGCGCCCGCCGGGGCCTGCGCCGCAGCGGACGGAACCCGCCGCACCGTGGCAGCGTACCCGTCGGCGCTCAGCGCCTGGGCGAGGGCCTCGGTGCGCTCCTCGACCTTGGCGGACCGGACGGTCTCCAGGTACTTCTCGGCCTGCCGCCCGAACCGGGCGCGGGCGAAGGCGGCGACCGCCTCCTCGCCCACCGCTCCGCCGCCGACGGCGTCGGAGATCCAGTGCAGGGCGTCGGCGGCGAGCTGGTCGTACGCCTGGTAGAAGGCGTCCCGGCCGCCGTCGGTGAGGGCGAAGACCTTGGCGGGACGGCCCCGGCCACGGCTGCCGTACACCCGCTGTTCGCGGGCGTCGACGAGGCCGGCGGCGGTGAGCCCGTCCAGGTGACGGCGGACGGCGGCGGTGGTCAGACCGAGCCGGTTCGCCAGATCGGTGGCGGAGGAGGGACCGTGGTCGAGGATCGACCGGGCGACCCGGTCCCGGGTGGCCCGGTGGCCGTCCAGGAGCACCTCGGCCGCCGTCGCGGGCACGGCGCAGCCGGGGGCCGACTCGGCCTCCGGCTGTACGGGGTGCTCGCGCATGTTTTTCACAACACCAGTGTTGCGTAATTCCTTCCGGCAGGACAAGCCGTGACCCAGACCTCATCCGTGGCATCTGTCACGCAGGTAAGCCTTACCTGACCTGCGGAAACGATCACCGGGGGTTCCGCTTCGCCGGTCACCGGGACGGCTCCGGGCCCGGGCCGAGGGGTCCGCCCAAGCGGAATCCAATCCTCCGCCATGCCCTTCTCGCCCCGTCCACCGACCCCGGCCCGCTTCGAGCCGCGCTCCCGCGCGCGCTCCGCCGGGGCTCGCGTGCGGGCTCCCGTACGGCCGCCGCGTTCGGTCCTCTTAGACTCGCCGGTATGCATTCCGATCCCGCGGTCCAGATCACCGGGCTGGTCAAGCGCTACGGCGAGAAGACCGCGGTGGACGGTCTCGACCTCACCCTCGCGCGCGGCGCCGTCACCGCCGTCCTCGGCCCCAACGGCGCCGGCAAGACCACCACCATCGAGACCTGCGAGGGCTACCGCCGCCCCGACGCCGGCACCGTCCGCGTCCTCGGCCTCGACCCGGTCACCCAGGGCGCGGCGCTGCGCCCCCGGATCGGAGTGATGCTGCAGTCCGGCGGCGTGTACGCGGGCGCACGCGCCGTCGAAATGCTCCGGCACACCGCCAAGCTGCACGCACACCCCCTGGACGTCGACGCGCTGGTCGAACGGCTCGGCCTCGGCTCCTGCGGCCGCACCACCTACCGCCGGCTCTCCGGCGGACAGCAGCAGCGGCTCGCCCTCGCCATGGCCGTGGTCGGCCGCCCCGAGCTGGTCTTCCTGGACGAGCCCACCGCCGGCCTCGACCCGCAGGCCCGCCGCGCCACCTGGGACCTCGTCCGCGACCTGCGCCGGGACGGCGTCACCGTCGTGGTCACCACCCACCACATGGACGAGGCCGAACAACTCGCCGACCGGGTCGCGATCGTCGACCGCGGCAGGGTGATCGCCGAAGGCACCCCGGAGGAACTGCGCCGCGACGGCGCCGAAGGCGGCCTGAGCTTCGACGGCCCGCCCGGACTCGACCTCGCCACCCTGCTCAAGGAACTGCCCGACGGCTCCACCGCCGCCGAGACGACGCCCGGCAGCTACCGCATCGAGGCGCCCGTCGACCCGCAGCTCCTGGCCACCGTCACCGGCTGGTGCGCGGCCTGCGGCATCCTGCCCGAGCGGCTCGCCGTACAGCGCCGCAGCCTCGAAGACGTCTTCCTCGACCTGACCGGACGGGACCTCCGCTCGTGACCACGTACTCCCCCCGGCCCGGTGCCGCCCCCGTCGGCCGGATGCTGCTCGCCCAGACGGCGTTCGAGACGAAGATGCTGCTACGCAACGGCGAGCAGCTGCTGCTCACCGTGATCATCCCCACGGTGCTGCTGGTCCTCTTCTCGGCGGTCGACATCGTCGCCGTCGAGGGCCCCGGCAAGCGCGTCGACTTCCTGGCACCCGGCCTGCTCGCGCTGGCCGTGATGTCCACCGCGTTCACCGGGCAGGCCATCGCCACCGGGTTCGAGCGCCGGTACGGCGTGCTGAAGCGGCTCGGCGCCAGCCCGCTGCCGCGCTGGGCGCTGCTCACCGCCAAGACCGGCTGCGTCCTGGTCACCGAGGCGCTCCAGGTGGCGCTGCTGACGGTGATCGCGCTCGCACTCGGCTGGTCCCCGCAGGGCAACCCCCTCACCGTGGCCGCCCTCCTGGTCCTCGGCACCGCGGCCTTCTCCGGACTCGGCCTGCTGATGGCCGGGACGCTGAAGGCGGAGGCGACGCTGGCGGCGGCCAACCTGGTGTTCATCCTGCTGCTGCTCGCGGGCGGAGTGATCGTGCCGCTGTCGAAGTTCCCGGCGGCCGTGCAGTCCGTCCTGGAGCTGCTCCCGATCGCCGCCCTCTCCGACGGCCTGCGGTCCGTCCTCCAGACCGGCGCGGGCGTGCCCTGGTCGGACCTCGGCATCCTCGCCGGCTGGTCGGTGCTCGCCCTGACCGCCGCCGCCCGCTTCTTCCGCTGGGAGTGACCCCTACGACTCCCGGGCACACACCACCCCCGAGCGTCAGGACGGCGGCGGCGTCCCCTTCGGCCAGACGCAGGGCGTGCTGACCTCCAGCGACAGGTTGTGGCTTTCGCCTGAAACTCCGTCGAGGATCGCCAGGAACTTGTCCTTGGGGTTCTTCAGCTTCACCCAGTCGGCAGTAGCACTCGGATCCGGCTCGAATCCCTTCCCCATCAAGAACGTGCGAAAGGCAGCGGCGGCTTCCGTTTTGCTCGCCAACGGAACGTCGCCGAAATCATACCCGCGAGAGGTCTGCATCCTGCCGTGCGGACCCACGTCATTGGCATCGCAGTGCGAGTCGAGGAAATCGGCTGGACTTGCCGTGGGTTTGACCGTCAGTCTCGCCAGAATTTCCGCGAGATAGGTGTCGACCTGAGCCTTGGCCTGCTCCAGGGTGACCGTGGACCTCCTTCGTTCGGGGATGGTCTCCGCTCCGCAGGAACTCAAGGCGAGCACCACCACGGCCAAGGCGGCTACGGCGGCCGTCCGGCCGGGCCGCGCCGAGTCCGTGGATGCACGTACGACAGCTCCCATGGCTTCCACTTCCCAACAAAGACATCCCCGTGGCGGGGGAAAGCGAGTGATGTCGTTCCAGACACCGGCATTTCGGCGCCGTGAGCGCGATCGCGGACTCGATCGCCGCTCACCACAGCGCCTTGACGGCACTGCGAAGGTTCGCTCGGTGATTCTCGTCATTTCCTCCCGGCGATGATCTCGCCCATGGCCTGGAGCGAGACCGAGCCGGGATTCCAGTAGTCGGAGTGGCCGGTTCCCGGGTCAGTCGGGATTACCTGCGCGCCGAATCCGGGAAGGATGGGGTCCCGCCCGTGGATCAGGTGATGATCGGGGTTCTGGAGCACCCCGTAGTAGTCCCCGAGGTTGTTGCCGAAGTTACTCGCCAGACCGTTCGCGTTCATGGGCGGGGCCATCGAAATACCGTCGGCGTCACCTTGTGCCGCGAAGACGCGGGACGGATCGACACCAAGATCACGGGCGTGCTCCACGCCGGCTCCGGGGCTGGCGATCAGCACGACGTTGTCGACCGGCAGGCCCTTGTCACGCAAGGTGTATCCGACGGTCGTGGTTCCGTAGCTGTGGGCGAGGATCGTGTTGTTCGACGGTTCTCCGTCATGCGTGGCGCGGAGTCCCGCTTCGAAGCTGTGCAGGCTGTTCCCGGCGTTCCTGGCGTAGCTGTCGTTCATCGCCTCCGGCGTGATGGACTGCGGCGCGTCGTAGCCGACCCAGGTGATCGACGAGGTCGTCCTGGGGAGACCTGCCTTGACATTGGCGGTGTTGGCCGAGGCGACCATCCGGTCCGACCGCTCGATGTCGCTGTCGATGCTGCCGAGCCGGGCCCCGGTGCCGGGGACGTACGTCGAGACGTTGTCGGCGGTGTCGGGGTTGTTGACCGCGACGATGGCGTGGCCGTTGCCCTTGGTGTCGAAGCCGAGCAGATAGGTGGGCGGATGCTTGTCGTCGACCTTGGTCATCAGCCGCTTCTCGATGGCGTTCACACCGATGACCTGCTCCTGGAGGAGGGCCTTCCTCCGCTCCCACTCGTCGCGCGCCGGGTTCGAGACGGCGCCGTTCATGCCCGCGACCTTCGCGGGCGGTTCGGGGCCCAGGTGGTCGAGATGGGCCTGGAGGTCCAGCTTCGCCTGCTGGAGGGTGAGGCGGTTGGCCCCGTCACGCGCGACGGCCGGGATGCCGTCGAGGTTGCCGATCCGGTCGGGGTGGTCGTGGACGAACCTCTGCTGCTGAGCCGGGGTGAGGCCGCTCCACCACTGCTTGACGCTGTTCGGGTCGGTGCCCGCGGCGGGTATCTGCTCGCGGGCGGTCTCGGCAGCCAGGTCCTGCGCCACGGTGGCGGCGTTCAGTCCCGTGCCGTTGCTCGCGTTGGTCGCCAGGTGGTTGAGCCTCGCACTGATCTCCTGGTCGGCGTGGGCCGCCTCGTTGAGTGCGGCGGTGATCCGGTTGCTGATGGCGACCGCGGTCGTCTCCGCGCCCGAGCCCGCGAAGCCCGGCGAGGCGGGCTCGTTGTCCCACGTGATGCGCCCGTCGGGCGCCACGTCGAGCTTCGCGTTCCTGGCGTCGTCGAGGGCGCTGATCAGATGGGACTGGGCCAGCGCGAACTGTTCGACGGCGTTGGCCAGGGCCTTGCTGACGAACGTGAGTTCCTGGCGGGCGGCCCGGAGTTGACCGCCCAGGTCCTTGACGCGGCCCTGGGCCACGGCGGAGGTGGGTCCGGTCCAGTGCGAGGCGCCCAGCCGGTCGGCGACCTCGTGCTGCCAGGCTTCCACGTGCTGTCCGAAGGCCGTGGCCAGGGCGTCGAAGGCGCTCTTCGCGGTGGTGATGTTGTTGAGGTTGGCGTTGTAGAGGCCGGCGATGTCCATCGGCTACCGGGACTTCCGCTCTGCGGCGGCACGCGCCGTGGCGGTGGCGGGGCTCTCGCCCGCCAGGACCGTCCCGAACGGATCGGCCCCCGGCGTCGGTGTGGCGCCGCCCTGCGCGGGGCCCGCCGCACCGCGGAGGTGCGCGTAGACGCTCTGCTCCCCCTGCTGGTAGTGGGCCGCCGTCTTGACGAGCTTGGAGCCGACGTCCGACATGTCACCGGAGAGCTTGTCCAGCAGCGTCCTCCAGTTCGTGCCGCAGGTGCGTATCGCGGTTGCCGTGAGCCAGCCCTGGAGCGTCGCGGCGGCCCTGTCGCTCGGTGCGACGATCCTCGACGTCTCTCCCGGCACCTGACCCGCTATGTGCTGGGCGCTCTGCCCGCAGCCGGCCAACGCCGCCGGATTGACCTTGAACTCGGAAGCGAGATCGGGATTCGGCACGGTTCCCCCCTGTGCGTCGTCTCAGCGTCGTGATGCCGGAAGTCTGCCGGACCCGGCCCGGTGGCGTGAATGAGTACTCGTACTCAATTGCCCCTCGGTGTCCGGCCGTTCCTCCTCCGCGCCGCACTTCGCGACGCCGCACGGCCGCGCTGCCCGCACAGGAGGTCGGCCCGTCCGACTTCCTGTGCGGACGGCACCTCCACCGGCCCGGGCCCACGACGGCGCCGGCCCCTCGACTCGGACGAGTCGAGGGGCCGGCGCCGGCCGGAACCGAGCGGTGGGCGTCAGCTCTCGTCGCTGCTGCGGCGGCGACGGGCGAGGAGGACGAGGGCGCCGCCGAGGACCACGACACCGCCGCCTGCGGCCGCGATCACCGGGGTCGCGTCGCTGCTACCGGTGGAGGCCAGCACCGGGGCGACCGGCGTCGAGGTGGCCGTCGGGACCGGGGTGGGCGTGCGGGTCGGCGTCGGGGTGGGAGTCGGGGTGGGTGTCCGCGTGGGGGTGGGGGTCGCCGTCCGGCTGGGAGTCGGCGTGGGAGTCGGCGTAGGCGTGGGAGTCGGGGTGGGGGTCGGCGTCGGCGTAGGAGTCGGCGTCGGGGTGGGAGTCGGGGTGGGCGTGGGAGTCGGCGTCGGCGTCGGCGTCGGCGTAGGCGTAGGCGTCGCGCAGACCTCGATCGTCTTCGTCTCCGTCTTGTTCCAGTCGTTGTTCTTCGGGTCCTCGGTGGTGGTCACCACGAAGGTGGCGCTGATCGGCGCGTTGTGCGCCTTCACCGGGAACGTCTGGTGGAACTCCTTGCCGAACTCCTTCTGGTCCAGCACCTTCTCACCGTCGACGGTGAGGCTGACGGCGTTCTTCACGCCGGCCTTGTCGCTGTAGTTGACCAGGTCGATCACGATCTTGTCGCAGGTGACCTTCCAGGCCGGCGTGTGTGCCGAGGCGCCGGTGGCCAGGGCCACGGGCAGCAGGACTGCGGTGACCGCCGCCCCCGCGAGTGCCGCGCTACTGATGCCTATCTGCCGCCGCTGTCGCGCCATTTCGTTGTCCCCTCCGGACGGTCTTCTGCAGCAGGCGAATCGAGTGGATCAGCGGTGGCCCGCTACGGCTGTCCGGGGGACTCTACCGGCACCCCCGTGTCCCTCTACACCCCACCGCACGACCGGATTTCGCCTGTCCGTCCGGCCTCGGATGTGCAAGAACCAGCCCATCACACCCGCGACCTCGCAGGACGGCGGTTCGGCGAAACTCGAATGAACTCCGTCAGAGTGGCTGAAAAACAGCGACCCCCGGCGATCCGAATCGATCGCCGGGGGTGCCGCATCGGTCGGAACCGAAAGGGTCAGCCCTGGTTGGCAGCCTTGCGTCGACGGGCGACCAGCACCAGCGCGCCACCCGCGGCGATGACGACCGCGCCGCCGATCGCCAGCGGCACGACCGGGCCGGAACCGGTGTGGGCGAGACCGCCCCCGGTGCTGGCCTCGGCCGACGGGCTCGCGGAGGCCGAGGCGGCCGGCACCGCTGCCGGACCCGAGGCGGAGGCCGACGGGCCGGCCGAACCGCTCGCGCTCGGCCTGGCACTGCCCGGGACGGACGCCGACGGGCTCGCGGAGGTGCCCGGGGTCACCGAGGCGCCCGGCGTGCCCGGGGTGGCCGACGGCGTGCCCGAAGCGCTCGGCGTGCCGGTGGAGCCCGGCGTGCTCGGCGTGGTGGTGGCGGACGGCGTACCGGTCGGCACCACCGGCGGCGGGGTGGTCGGCGGCGTGGTGGGCGGCGTCACCACCGGCAGGCAGCCGGTGAACGGGAAGTGGTGCGTCTCGGCGCCGGCGGTGCCGGTCAGCGAGGCGACGATCACCGAGCCGTTGACGGGGCCGCCACCGGTGGGCTTGGCGCCCCCGACGCCCGGGGTGTTCAGGGAGAACGCGGCGTTCGGCGCCAGCACGGTGCCGGCCCAGGCGGCCGCGCCGTTCTTGATCACCTTGGTCGCGGTCGGGAAGTTCCAGAGCAGCTTGGCGCGGACCGCGCCGCCGTGCGCGCTCTGCAGCTTGTCGTCCAGGAGGTAGGTCTTCTTGCCCTCGTCCCAGAGGTTGAAGCCGGTGGTCTTCGCGGCGGACATGTCGTACGAGTCGCCGGTCACGTTGACCACGGTGACCGAACCCGCCGGCACCTTCAGGTAGATGTCGGTGGCGCCCTGGAGGGTGGCCGCGCTGACGGTGAAGCTGTTGTACGCGGCGTCGCCGCTGGTCAGGTAGAGCTTCGGGCCCTGGGCCTCGACCTTGGCGGCGGCGGTCTGCGGCACGGCGGCCAGCTGGACGGAGGCGGCGCGCAGCTTGGTGAACTCGGCCTTGAAGTCGATCGGCGAGGCACCCTGGCTGATCTTGCCCTGGTGTGCGTCGATGACGGCGCCCTCGGCCTTGGAGCCGTAGATGCCGTTGCCCTTCATCACCTGGGTGTTGTGCCCGGTCACTCGACCGGCGACGACCAGGGCGTTGCCGCCGGGGAGCGCCTTCACCTGGTCCGCGGTCAGTTCCTGGCCGACCGAGAAGCCGCCGGTGAAGTCGGCGTTTCCGCCGACCGCCACCGCACCCTCGGCGTCCGGCGTGTGGGTGTCGTCGCCCTCGACGAACTCCCCGTAGAGGTTGGCGACTCCGAGGTTCCGGCACTGCTGGCCGGGCTCGGCGGCGTGGGCGGCAGCCGGGGCGATGAGGCCGGCCAGGACAAGGGATCCACCGAGCGCGAGCGCAGCGGCGGGTACGGGTATGCGCATGTGCAGGATCTCCGCTTACGTGCGGGGGTGTGGGAGGGGTCCCGAAAAAGGTATGGACCAAACCGCACTCTTTCGGCCAAACGAGTGATTGGTCAAGACCAATGACCGGGTTGCCCGAACAGTCCGTTTTGCTCCTCCCGTTCGGACTGCGGGTTTGCCGTAGCGGCAAGGCGGGAAGATCAACCTGCCGCTCACCACGTCACCGCGCGACGCCACTCCCCCGTCGGCCCCTGCCCCGCCCGAAGATCGCCTGTAAGGGCGCATAGCATGGACGCCGTGCTGAAGACCACCCCCTTCTCCCTGCTCGCCGAGCGCTGGAAGCCCTCCGCCGCCATGGTCCGGCGTGCCGCGCTCGTCGCGCTGGTGATGAGCGTGGTGATCGTCGTGACCGGCGGCGCCGTCCGCCTCACCGCCTCCGGCCTCGGCTGTACCACCTGGCCGCGCTGCACCGACGAGAGCCTGACGCCCACACCCGAGATGGGCCTGCACGGCGTCATCGAGTTCGCCAACCGGATGCTCACCTACGTCCTGAGCGCCGCGGTCGGCTGGGCCATCCTGGCCGCCCGCTGCCACCGGCCCTGGCGGCACGGCCTCAGCAAGCTCGGCTGGGCCCAGTTCTGGCTGGTGATGAGCAACGCCGTGCTCGGCGGCATCACCGTGCTGACCGGCCTCAACCCGTACACCGTGGCGCTGCACCTGATCGCCGCGATGGCCCTGGTCTGGGTCGCCCTGCAGATGTGGGAGCGGTCCAAGGAGGGCGACGGCCCGGCCCGCCCGCTGGTGGCCGAGCCCATCAAGCGGCTCTCCTACGTCCTGGTCGGCGTGATCGGACTGCTGGTGGCCGCCGGAACGCTGGTCACCGGCGCCGGCCACCACCCGGGGACGCCCAAGGACAACAAGTTCGTCCCGCGCATCCCGATCGACTACGACCGCCTCGCCCAGGTGCACGCCGACCTGGCGTTCGTCTCGCTCGGCCTCGCGGTCGCGGTGCTGTTCGTGTTCGCCGCGGTGAAGGCCCCGCCGGCCGCCCGGGCCCGGGCCCGCGAACTGCTCGTCATCCTGCTGCTCCAGGGCGTACTGGGCTTCGTCCAGTACTTCACCGACGTCCCGGAGGTGCTGGTCGGCCTCCACATGCTGGGCGCCACCCTGACCTGGATCGCCGCCCTGCGCATCCCCCTGGCCCTCCGCCTCCGCGAGGACGAGGACACCCCCGCGGGCGCGGTCCCCGCGTCGGCCACCGACACCGGCACCTCCCGGGCCCCGCAGACCACCTCGGTCTGACCCGCCCCGGGAACGCGCGAAGGGCCCCGGTTCCGTCCACGGACCGGGGCCCTTCGCGCGGGCCGGGGCGGGGTCAGCCGCCGATCTGGATGCCCGCCATGCGCTTCCACTCGTACGGGCCGGTCTTCACCTTGAGGGCGAGCTCGCCCTCGAAGGAGTCGTGCAGGGTGACCCCGGCCAGCTCGGCGGCCCGGCGGCCGACCGCGTAGCTCGGCGCGACCTGGTCGCCCCAGGCGCCGTCCGCGCCGACCACCACGATGCGGGTGGCGACCGCGCCGACGTACTCGACGACGCCGTCGGCGCTGCCGCCGTGCTGCCGGGCGAAGGCGGTGAGGCTCTTGGCGATGCGCTTGGCGCGGCGCTCGGCGCGGGCGTCCGGCGCGGCGGTGGTGGCGGTCTCTGCGCTGCTCATGCCCGCATGCTACCGAGCGGTAGCGGGGCTGGCGACGGGAGCGGGCTGTGCCCCGGGCCACACACCGGGCGACATACTGGTGCGGTGACCTTCGATGGCTGGCCCGCCGAGGCGCTCGACTTCTACGAGCACCTGGAGGCGGACAACTCCAAGACCTTCTGGCAGTCCCACAAGGCCCGGTACGAGCACGCCGTACGGGAGCCGATGGAGCGACTGCTGGCCGAGCTGGAACCCGAGTTCGGGCCGGGGAAGATCTTCCGCCCCAACCGCGACGTCCGGTTCAGCGCCGACAAGTCCCCGTACAAGACGCACATCGGGGCCCACCTGGCGGCCGGCGGCTACGTCCAGCTCTCCGCCGACGGCCTGGCCTGCGGCAACGGGATGTACCAGCTCGCCCCCGACCAGCTGGAGCGGTACCGGACGGCCGTCGCCGAGGACGTCGCCGGTGCCGAGCTGGAGCGGGTGGTCGCCCGGGTCCGGAAGGCCGGGCCGCAGGTGGTCGGCCGGGACTCGCTGAAGTCCGCCCCGCGCGGCTACCCCAAGGACCACCCGCGGATCGGACTGCTCCGCCACAAGGGACTGGTCGCGTGGCAGGAGTGGGCTCCGGAGCCCTGGCTGGGCACCCCGGACGCCTACGGCAGGATCACCGCCTTCCTGCGCGTCTCCCAGCCCCTCAGGGACTGGCTGGACGGCCACGTCGGCCCGTCCGAGCTCCCCGCCCGCTGAGCGGCCGACCGGCCGCGGACGACCGGCGACGGCCGACGGCCGAGAAGACCGGCGAGAGGACGGGCCGGAGGACGGGCGGGAGGCGGCAGCCGCCGCGGACACCCCGTGCACGCCGAAGGGCCCCGGTCCGCAGATGCGGACCGGGGCCCTTCGGCACGGCGCGGGACTCACTTCACGAAGGGGTCCACCGCGATCACGACGAACAGCAGCGTCAGGTAGGTGATCGACCAGTGGAACAGCCGCATCTCCTTCAGCTTGGCGCCGACCATCCCGGCCTTGGCCCGGGCGTGCAGCGCGTGCGCCTCCTTCAGCCACGCGGCGCCCAGCACCACCGCCGAGACGGGGTAGAGCCAGCTGGTGTCGGCGAGCGGCCAGAGCGCCAGCGAGACGGCCACCATCACCCAGGAGTAGGCGACGATCTGCCTGGCGACGGCCAGGTTGCCCTTGACCACCGGCAGCATCGGCACGCCGGCCCGCGCGTAGTCCTCGCGGACCTTCATCGACAGCGGCCAGTAGTGCGGCGGCGTCCAGAAGAAGATCACCAGGAAGAGCACCAGCGCCGACCAGGAGACCGTGTTGGTGACGGCCGCCCAGCCGACGAAGACCGGCATGCAGCCCGCGATGCCGCCCCAGACGATGTTCTGCGCGGTGCGGCGCTTCAGTCCGAGCGTGTAGACGAACACGTAGAACAGCAGTGCACCCAGCGCGAGCGCCGACGCGAGCCAGTTGACCAGGGCGCCCAGCCAGAGCGTCGACCCGACCGCGAGGGCGATGCCGAAGACCAGCGCCTCGCGCGGCGACACCATGCCGGTCACGAGCGGGCGGCGCTCCGTCCGGGACATCACCGCGTCGATGTCACGGTCGATGTACATGTTGAGGGCGTTGGCGCCACCCGCCGAGAGGTAACCGCCGATGACCACCTTCAGCACCAGCAGCAGGTCCGGAACACCGCGCTGCGCCAGGAACATCACCGGCACGGTGGTGATCAGCAGCAGCTCGATGATCCGCGGTTTGGTCAGTGCGACGAAGGCGCCGACACGGGCCCCGAACGGCCGTTGCGCAGGCGTCGCCCCGGTGACCCCGGCGGGACGGGATTCGACGGCGGTCACTAACACCCCAACTGAAGATGAATCCTCACAGGCGGCCACCGGAACGTTGTTCCCGAATCGTCCGCTCTGCGCGTACCACGCCACCTTAGACGCTCCATATCTCCCCACCGGCCCCGGGGTGCCCCGGCGGGGCGGAACGCACACCGCCGGGTGAACCCGGCCGCCCGGGCCTGGACCGATGCCTCCGGCCCGGTCCGCGGACCCATCCGCAGGGTGACCGCCCGCCACCCGGGCCCCGGAGAGGCGAACCTCCCCAATCCGGGCGAGGGTGGACAAAGGATCCGGCCGTCCGCGGGGAATCGCGGACGGGGAGGGGACGGGGAATGGGGACCAACATGCCTGAGTTGTCCCACCACGGAGGGTGAGCCTCGCCCGGACGGTAGGCTCGCCCAAAGAAGCGGGATCTACCCTCCGTGACCGGCACCACCCAGCGTCCGGCCCCAGCGACGTGGCCGACCCGGTCCCTCACGGGGTCACTCTTCACAATGGAAGGAGCCCTGAGACAGGGTGAGCACGACGCCGAATTCATTCGAGTGGTCCGACCTCGACGAGCGGACGGTCGACACGGCCCGCGTTCTGGCCATGGACGCGGTCCAGAAGGTCGGTAACGGGCATCCCGGGACGGCCATGTCGCTGGCCCCCGCGGCGTACCTGATCTTCCAGCGCTTCCTGCGCCACGACCCGACCGACCCCGCCTGGGTCGGCCGCGACCGGTTCGTCCTCTCTCCGGGACACACCAGCCTGACCCTCTACACCCAGCTCTACTTCTCCGGCTACGGCCTGGAGCTGGACGACCTCAAGGCCTTCCGGGTCGCCGGCAGCCGCACCCCGGGTCACCCGGAGCACGGTCACACCGCGGGCGTCGAGACCACCACCGGCCCGCTCGGCCAGGGCATCGGCAACGCCGTGGGCATGGCGATGGCGGCCCGCTTCGAGCGCGGCCTCTTCGACCCGGACGCCCCGGCCGGCGAGTCGCCGTTCGACCACACCGTCTGGGCCATCGTCTCCGACGGTGACCTGGAGGAGGGCATCTCCGCGGAGGCCTCCTCGCTGGCCGGCCACCAGAAGCTGGGCAACCTGGTCGCGCTCTACGACGACAACCACATCTCGATCGAGGGCGACACCGAGACGGCCTTCTCCGAGGACGTCCTCAAGCGCTACGAGGCGTACGGCTGGCACGTCCAGCGGGTCTCCCCGAAGGCCAACGGCGACATCGACGTGGCGGCGCTCGCCGAAGCGCTGGCCGCCGCCAAGGCCGAGACCTCCCGCCCGTCGATGATCGCCATGCGCACGATCATCGCCTGGCCGGCCCCGGACGCCCAAAACACCGCCAAGGCGCACGGCTCCGCGCTCGGCGGCGCCGAGATCGCCGCCACCAAGAAGGTCCTGGGCTTCGACCCGGAGAAGACCTTCGAGGTGAGCGACAAGGTCATCGAGCACGCCCGCCTGGTGATCAAGCGCGGCAAGGCCGCCCGCACCGAGTGGGAGCAGTCGTTCGACGCCTGGCGTGCCGCCCACCCGCAGCGCGCCGCCGAGTTCGACCGCATCGAGGCCGGCGAACTGCCCGAGGGCTGGAAGAAGGCGCAGCCCGTCTTCGAGGCCGGCAAGGCCGTCGCCACCCGCAAGGCCAGCGGCGAGGCCCTGAAGGCCTTCGGCGCGGTGATCCCGGAGCTGTGGGGCGGCTCGGCCGACCTCGCCGAGTCCAACCTCACCACCATCGACGAGGACAGCTCCTTCCTCCCCGAGGGCAACCCGCTGAAGTCGGCGAGCCCGTACGGCCGGACCATCCACTTCGGCATCCGCGAGCACGCCATGGGTTCGACCATGAACGGCATCGCGTTGCACGGCGGGACCCGCGTCTTCGGCGGCACCTTCCTGGTGTTCGCCGACTACATGCGCCCGGCCGTCCGCCTCGCCGCGCTGATGAAGCTGCCGGTCACCTACGTGTGGACGCACGACTCCATCGGCCTCGGCGAGGACGGCCCGACCCACCAGCCGGTCGAGCACCTGGCCTCGCTGCGCGCCATCCCGGGTCTGTCCATGGTCCGCCCGGCCGACGCCAACGAGACCGCCGTCGCCTGGCGCACGGTCCTGGAGCGTCACAGCAGCCACCCCGGCCCGGTCGGCCTGGCACTCACCCGCCAGAACGTCCCGACCTTCGACCGCACGGTGTTCGGCTCCGCCGAGGGCACCGCGAAGGGCGGCTACGTCCTCGCCGAGGCGTCCACCGGCGACCCGCAGGTGATCCTGCTGGGCACCGGCTCCGAGGTCCAGCTGGCCGTCAGGGCCCGCGAGGTCCTGGAGGCCGAGGGCGTCGCCACCCGCGTCGTCTCGCTGCCGTCCTTCGAGTGGTTCCAGGAGCAGGACCAGGCCTACCGCGACAGCGTGCTGCCGCCGTCGGTCAAGGCCCGCGTCTCGGTCGAGGCCGGCATCGCCCAGGGCTGGCGCGAGCTGGTGGGCGACCACGGCCGGATCGTGTCGCTGGAGCACTTCGGTGCCTCCGCCGACTACCAGGTCCTCTTCGAGGAGTTCGGCCTGACCGCCGAGCGCGTCGTCGCCGAGGCCCACATCGCGCTGCGTTCGCTGGAAGCCGTCAACCGCTGACGGCAGCCGCCGGCCGGGCGCCCGACCGCACACCGGGCGCCCGGCCGGCACCCGAGGACCCCACGGATACACGGACGAAGGACTGAAGCACCATGACTGACGCACTGAAGCGCCTCAGCGACGAAGGCGTGGCGATCTGGCTGGACGACCTCAGCCGCAAGCGCCTCAACAGCGGCAACCTCGCCGAGCTGGTGCAGCACAAGCACGTGGTGGGCGTCACCACCAACCCGACCATCTTCCAGAAGGCCATCGGCGGCGGGGACTCCTCCTACGACGGCCAGCTGCGCGACCTCGCCGTCCGCAAGGTCACCACGGACGAGGCCGTCCGCATGATCACCACCTCGGACGTGCGGGACGCCGCCGACGTGCTGCGCCCGGTCTACGACGCCTCGAACGGCCGTGACGGCCGGGTCTCCATCGAGGTCGACCCGCGGCTCGCCCACGAGACCGCCGCCACCGTCGCCGAGGCGAAGCAGCTGTGGTGGCTGGTCGACCGCCCGAACGTGTTCATCAAGATCCCCGCGACCAGGGCCGGCCTGCCCGCGATCGGCGAGGTCATCGGCAGGGGCATCAGCGTCAACGTCACGCTGATCTTCTCGCTGGAGCGCTACAAGGCCGTCATCGACGCCTACCTGACCGGTCTGGAGGCCGCCAAGGCCAAGGGCCTGGACCTCTCGCAGATCGAGTCGGTCGCGTCCTTCTTCGTGTCCCGTGTCGACACGGAGATCGACAAGCGCCTGGACAAGATCGGCGGCGACGCCCGGGACCTCCGTTCCAAGGCCGCGCTCGCCAACGCCCGCCTCGCCTACCAGGCGTACGAGGAGGTCTTCGGCAGCGTCGACGCCAAGACCGCCGGCAGCGACCGCTGGCGCGCCCTGGAGGCCGCCGGCGCCAAGCCGCAGCGCCCGCTCTGGGCCTCCACCGGCGTCAAGGACCCGGCCCTGCCGGACACCCTGTACGTCACCGAGCTGGTCGCCCCGGGCACCGTCAACACCATGCCCGAGGCCACCCTTGAGGCGACCGGCGACCACGGCGTGGTCACCGGCGGCACCATCGTCCCCCACTACGCCGACGCCAAGGCCGTCATGGACGCCATCGCCGCCGCCGGCGTGGACTACGACGACGTCGTGCAGGTCCTGGAGGACGAGGGCGTGGAGAAGTTCGAGCAGTCCTGGAACGAGCTGCTCGACACCGTCACCGCTTCGCTGGCCTCCTTCGCCGGCGAGAAGTGACCCCTGCTCACACAGCCAGCGCACGAAAGCGGAGTTCATCAAGTGAGCACTGACTTCCCTGAGTTGACGTCGGACTCGGACGCAGGCGACCCCACGCCGGCCCCCGTCAACCCGCTTCGTGACCCCACCGACCGGCGGCTCCCGCGCATCGCGGGGCCGTCCGGCCTGGTCATCTTCGGGGTCACCGGCGACCTGTCCCGCAAGAAGCTGATGCCGGCCATCTACGACCTGGCCAACCGCGGCCTGCTGCCGCCGGGCTTCTCGCTCGTCGGCTTCGCCCGCCGCGAGTGGGAGGACGAGGACTTCGCCAAGGAGGTGCACGACGCGGTCAAGGACCACGCCCGCACCCCCTTCCGCGAGGAGGTCTGGCAGCAGCTCGCCAAGGGCATGCGCTTCGTCCAGGGCGACTTCGACGACGACGACGCCTTCGACAAGCTCCGCGCGACCATCGAGGAGCTGGACAAGGCGCAGGGCACCGGCGGCAACTTCGCCTTCTACCTCTCCGTCCCGCCGAAGTTCTTCCCGACCGTCGTCCAGCAGCTGAAGAAGCACGGCCTGGCCGACCCGCCCCAGGGTTCCTGGCGCCGCGCCGTCATCGAGAAGCCCTTCGGCCACGACCTGGAGTCCGCCCAGGAGCTGAACCGGATCGTCCACGAGGTCTTCCCCCGGGACGAGGTCTTCCGGATCGACCACTACCTGGGCAAGGAGACCGTCCAGAACATCCTGGCGCTCCGCTTCGCCAACCAGATGTTCGAGCCGATCTGGAACCGGTCGTACGTCGACCACGTGCAGATCACCATGGCGGAGGACATCGGCATCGGCGGCCGGGCCGGCTACTACGACGGCATCGGCTCGGCCCGGGACGTCATCCAGAACCACCTGCTCCAGCTGATGGCGCTCACCGCCATCGAGGAGCCGGCGTCCTTCCACCCGAAGGCGCTGGTGGCCGAGAAGCTCAAGGTGCTCAGCGCCGTCAAGCTCCCGGCCGACCTCGGCAAGCACACCGTGCGCGGCCAGTACGCGTCCGGCTGGCAGGGCGGCGAGGAGGTCGTCGGCTACCTCGACGAGGACGGCATCAACCCGGACTCCAAGACGGACACCTACGCGGCCATCAAGCTGGAGATCAACAACCGCCGCTGGGCGGGTGTGCCGTTCTACCTGCGGACCGGCAAGCGGCTGGGCCGTCGGGTCACCGAGATCGCGGTGGTCTTCCAGCGCGCCCCGTACCTGCCGTTCGACTCCTACGCGACCGAGGAGCTGGGGCAGAACGCCCTGGTCATCCGGGTCCAGCCGGACGAGGGCGTCACCGTGCGGTTCGGCTCCAAGGTGCCGGGCACCTCCTTCGAGGTCCGCGACGTCACGATGGACTTCGCCTACGGCGAGTCCTTCACCGAGTCGTCCCCCGAGGCGTACGAGCGGCTCATCCTCGACGTGCTGCTCGGGGACGCCAACCTGTTCCCGCGCCACCAGGAGGTCGAGCTGTCCTGGCAGATCCTCGACCCGATCGAGAGGTTCTGGGACGCGCACGGCAAGCCCGCGCAGTACCCGGCCGGCACCTGGGGACCGGCCGAGGCTGACGAGATGCTCGCACGAGACGGCAGGAGCTGGCGCCGGCCATGAAGATCGACCTTACGAACACCACGTCCAGCAAGATCAACGCCGCCCTGATGGAGGCGCGCCGGGCCAGCGGTTCCACCGCTGCCGGCATGGTGCTCACCCTGGTGATCGTGACCGACGAGGGCAGCGCGTACGACGCCCTCAAGGCCGCCAACGACGCCTCCCGCGAGCACCCCTCGCGCACCCTGGCGGTCATCAAGCGCGCCGGGCGTTCGCCCCGGGCCCGCGCCGAGACCCGCCTGGACGCCGAGATCCTGGTCGGCTCCGACGCCGGCTCCGGCGAAACGGTCATCCTGCGCATGCACGGCGAGCTGGTCTCGCACGCGCAGTCGGTCGCCCTGCCGCTGCTGCTGCCGGACGCCCCGGTCGTGGTCTGGTGGCCGGAGAATGCGCCGCTGCACCCGGCGCAGGACCCGCTGGGCTCGATCGCCCAGCGCCGGATCACCGACGCGGTCACCGCCGAGTCCCCGGTCGGCCAGCTCGCCCAGCGCGCCCAGAGCTACACCCCGGGCGACACCGACCTGGCCTGGACCCGGATCACCGGCTGGCGCTCGATGCTGGCCGCCGCGCTGGACCAGCGGCCGTCCACGATCACCTCCGCGGTGGTCGAGGGCGAGCCGTACAACCCCAGCGTCGAGCTGCTCGGCCTCTGGTTGCACACCCGGCTGCACGTGCCCGTCGAACGGGTCGTCACCAACGGCCCGGGCATCACCGCGGTGCACCTGCGCACCACGGACGGGGACATCACCCTGGACCGCCCGGACGGCCTGATGGGCACGCTCTCCATGCCCGGCTCGCCGGACCGCCAGGTGGCGCTGAAGCGCCGCGAGACCTCGGAGCTGATCGCCGAGGAACTGCGCCGGCTCGACCCGGACGACATCTACGCGGCGGCCGTGCGCACGCCGGTGGACCGGCTGCTCGAACCGACCGCCGCCGAGTCGGCCGCGCGGGCCGAGGTGGCCGACAAGGTCGCCGAGGAGGCCGTGGCGGAGGCCGCCGGGGCCGCGGTGGCCGCCGAGGCCCCCGCACCCGCCCCTGCTCCGGCCCCCGCTCCGGCGAAGAAGCCGGCCGGCAAGCGCGGTGCCAAGAAGGCGGAGGCATGACGGCCGCCACCCCGCAGCTGGTCGTCCACCGGGACAAGGAGCTGATGGCCCAGGCGGCCGCGGCCCGGCTGATCACCCGGATCGTGGACGCCCAGTCCGCCCGCGGCACCGCCTCGGTGGTGCTCACCGGCGGACGCAACGGCAACGCCCTGCTGGCCGCCATCGCCGCCTCCCCGGCTCGGGACGCGGTCGACTGGGCCCGGCTCGACCTCTGGTGGGGCGACGAGCGGTTCGTGGCCGCCGCCGACCCGGACCGCAACGCCGTCCAGGCCCGGGCCGAGCTGCTGGACGCCGTCCCGCTCGACCCGGCGCGGGTGCACGAGATGCCCGCGTCGGACGGCGTGGACGGCTCGGACGTCGAGGCCGCCGCCGCGCGCTACGCGGAGGAGCTGGCGAAGGCGGCCGGTCCCGGCGACCGGCTCGGTGTCCCCGCCTTCGACGTGCTGCTGCTCGGCGTCGGCCCGGACACCCACGTCGCCTCGCTCTTCCCCGAGCACCCCGGCGTCCGGGAGACCGCACTGACGGTGGTCGGCGTGCGCGGCGCGCCCAAGCCCCCGCCGACCCGGATCTCGCTCACCCTCCCGGCGATCCGGGAGGCCCGCGAGGTCTGGCTGCTGGCGGCGGGCGAGGACAAGGCGGGCGCGGTCGCGCTGGCCCTGTCCGGCCCCGGCGAGCTCCAGGCGCCCGCCTCCGGCGCGTACGGGCGCGGGCGCACGCTGTGGCTGCTGGACCGTTCCGCGGCGGCCCAACTGCCGCCCCAGCTCTACCCCCCGGCCTCGGCCTGAGCATGCGCGAAGGGCGTCACCGTTCTCCCGAACGGTGACGCCCTTCGGCGTTGCTCGTCGCCCGCAGCCGGGCGGTTGCGACCCGTGGCTCAGATCTCGCCCCGGAGCTTGGCCAGCGCCTCGGCGAGGATCGCCTCGCCGTCGGCGTCGGTGCGCCGCTCGCGGACGTAGGCGAGGTGGGTCTTGTACGGCTCGTTGCGGGACGGGGCGGGCGGGTTGTGCTCGTCCTGGCCGGCCGGGAACCCGCACCGCGGGCAGTCCCAGGTCTCCGGGATGACCGCTTCGGCAGCGAAGCTCGGACGGGTCTCGTGCTTGTTGGCACACCAGAAGGTGATCCGGTTGCGGGGGGCGGACTCGCCACGCTCCGCCTCACCCATCGGGCCGGCTCCGACCCTGCTGCCACGGATGGCGTTGCCACTTGCCACGGTCTGACTCCCTGCGTGCTGGTGCGCCGACCCGCCGCGATGCGCGTCGGTGGCGAAAGTCGTCCTAGTGTAAGCAGGAGTTAAGGTTGCGCCATCACCGGCTCCGCCCCGGACCGTTCCAGCATAGGCCGCGGGGCGACGGGGCGTCAGAGGTACGTCAGCTCTTGTACTTCATGACCAGGCCGAGCACCATGATGGACGCGAACCAGCCGAGCCCGACCACGATCGTGATGCGGTCCAGGTTGCGCTCGGCCACCGCCGAGCCGCCACCGGTCGACATCGCGCCGCCGCCGAACATGTCCGACAGGCCGCCGCCCTTCCCCTTGTGCAGCAGCACCAGGAGGATCATCAGCAGGCTGAAGACGATCAGGGCAATCGAGAACCCGATAACCACGACGGGACCAACTCTCTCGTATCTTCGGCGAAGGGGCCGGGCCGCGTACGGCGGCCCGGCCCCAAAGCCTACGTTGCTGCGGCGGCGTTAGCCTACTGCCTGGTCACGGTACCGCACGATCTTGACGAACTCGTCGGCGTCCAGCGAGGCACCGCCGACCAGGCCGCCGTCGACGTCCGGCTTGGCCATCAGGCCGGCCGCGCTGGAGGACTTGACCGAACCGCCGTAGAGCACGCGGACCTTCCCGGCCAGCTCGGCGTCGTACAGCTCGGCGATCCGCGCGCGGATGGCGGCGCAGACCTCCTGGGCGTCCTCGGGGGTCGCCACCTCGCCGGTGCCGATCGCCCAGACCGGCTCGTAGGCGACCACGACGGACTCGGCCTGGTCGGCCGGGACGCCCTGCAGGCCGCCGTCGAGCTGGGCCAGGGTGTACTCGACGTGGGTGCCGGCCTTGCGGATCTCCAGCGGCTCGCCGATGCAGAGGATCGGGGTGATCCCGGCACGGTAGGCGGCCTTCACCTTGGCGTTGACGATCTCCTCGTTCTCGCCGTGGTACTGGCGGCGCTCCGAGTGGCCGATCACCGCGTAGGTGCACTTGAGCTTGGCCAGCATCGGGCCGGAGATCTCGCCGGTGTAGGCACCGGAGTCGTGCTGCGAGATGTCCTGCGAGCCGTACTTGATCTTCAGCTTGTCGCCGTCGACCAGGGTCTGCACCGAGCGGAGGTCGGTGAACGGCACGAGGACGGCCACCTCGACCGACTCGTAGTCCTTGTCGGCCAGCGCGAAGGCCAGCTTCTGGGTGTGCTGGATGGCCTCGAGGTGGTTGAGGTTCATCTTCCAGTTGCCCGCCATCAGCGGGAGACGCTCAGTCATTGCGTTGTCAGCCTTCCAGGGCGGCGAGACCGGGAAGGGTCTTGCCCTCCAGGTACTCGAGGCTCGCGCCACCGCCGGTCGAGATGTGCCCGAACTTCGTCTCGTCGAAGCCCAGGATACGGACGGCCGCGGCGGAGTCACCGCCACCGACCACGGAGAACGCGTCGCCGTCGACCAGGGCCTGGGCGACGGCCTTGGTGCCCTCGGCGAAGGCCGGGTGCTCGAAGACGCCCACGGGACCGTTCCAGAACACCGTCTTCGCGTCGGCCAGCTTCGCCGCGAACAGCTCGCGGGTCCTGGGGCCGATGTCCAGGCCCTCCTTGTCGGCCGGGATACCGTCGGCGCCCACGACCTCGAAGTCCTCGACCGGCGCGAACGTCTTGGTGTCGGGGAACGACCCGGAGATCGCGACGTCCACCGGCAGCACGAACTCGACGCCGCTCTCCTCGCCGCGCTTCAGGTAGTCCAGCACCGTCGGGATCTGGTCCTCCTGCAGCAGCGAGATGCCGACCTCGTGGCCCTTGGCCTTGAGGAAGGTGTACGCCATGCCGCCGCCGATCAGGATGCGGTCGGCCTTGCCGAGCAGGTTGTCGATCACGCCGACCTTGTCGGAGACCTTGGAGCCGCCGAGCACCACCACGTACGGGCGCTCGACCTCCTCGGTGAGGCGCTTGAGCACGCCGACCTCGGTGGCGATCAGGTCGCCGACCGCGTGCGGCAGGCGGGCCGGCAGGTCGAACACCGAGGCGTGCTTGCGGTGCACCGCACCGAAGCCGTCGCCGACGTAGAGGTCGGCGAGGTCCGCCAGCTGGTCGGCGAAGGCGCCGCGCTCGGCGTCGTCCTTGCTGGTCTCCCCGGCGTTGAACCGCAGGTTCTCGAGCAGCGTGACCTCGCCGTCGGCCAGGGCGGCGACGGTGGCCTTCGCGCTCTCACCCACGGTGTCGGTCGCGAACGCGACCGGCGTGCCGAGGATCTCGCCGAGGCGGACGGCCACCGGCGCGAGGGAGAACTGCGGGTCCGGCTCGCCCTTGGGGCGGCCGAGGTGGGAGGCGACGACGACCTTCGCTCCGCGCTCGACGAGCTTGGCGATGGTCGGGGCGACGGCGCGGATCCGGCCGTCGTCGGTGATCGTGGCGCCGGACAGCGGCACGTTCAGGTCCGCGCGGACGAACACGCGTCGGCCGGCGACGTCCAGGTCTTCGATGGTCTTCACGGTCTTCGGTCTCCTGGCGAGAAGGTGGAGCAGGCGACGGCACAACGGCGGGCCGTCAAAGGGGAGTTGAGGGTGCGCAGACGGAGGGCCCGGACGGCGTCGCACATGCCTTCCGGGCCCTCCCCCCTACTTCACATCAGCTCCCGCTGCGTCAGAGCCGGTCACCGACGAGGGTGGTCAGGTTGACGAGGCGGTTCGAGTAGCCCCACTCGTTGTCGTACCAGCCGAAGATCTTGACCTGGTTGCCCTGGACCATGGTCATCAGCGAGTCGAAGATCGTGGAGAACGGCGAGTTCACGATGTCGGAGGAGACGATCGGGTCCTCGGTGTACTGCAGGATGCCCTTGAGGGTGGTCTCCGAGGCCTTCTTGAACGCCTCGTTGACCTCGGCGACGGTGACGTCGCGCTCCAGGGTGACGACCAGGTCGGTGATCGAACCGGTCGGGACCGGAACGCGCAGCGAGGTGCCGTCCAGCTTGCCCTTGAGCTCGGGCAGGACCAGGGCGGTCGCCTTGGCGGCACCCGTCGAGGTCGGGATGATGTTGAGGGCCGCGGCGCGGGCGCGACGCAGGTCCTTGTGCGGGAAGTCCAGGGTGACCTGGTCGTTGGTGTACGCGTGCACCGTGGTCATCAGACCCTTGACGATGCCGAAGTTCTCGTTCAGCACCTTGGCCAGCGGCGCCACACAGTTGGTGGTGCAGGAGGCGTTGGAGATGACCGTGTGCTTCTCGGCGTCGTACTTCTCGTCGTTGACACCGATGACGATGGTGATGTCCTCGTCGGTGGCGGGCGCCGAGATGATGACCTTCTTGGCACCGGCGGTGACGTGCTTCTTGGCCGCCTCGGCCTTGGTGAAGATGCCGGTCGACTCGATGACGATGTCGACGCCCAGCTCGCCCCAGGGGAGGTTGGCCGGGTCACGCTCGGCGATGACCTTGAAGGTCTTGCCGTCGACGGTGATGCTGTCGGCGGTGTGCGAGACCTCACCCTGGAAGGTGCCCAGGATCGAGTCGTACTTGAGCAGGTGCGCCAGGGTCTTGGTGTCGGTCAGGTCGTTGACACCGACGATCTCGATGTCCGCGCCCTGGGCCTGAACCGCACGGAAGAAGTTGCGGCCGATGCGGCCGAATCCGTTGATGCCTACCCGGATCGTCACGAACCGATCTCCTCGTTAGGTACGCCGGACGCTATGCCGACGGGGTGGAATTTGGGATGTCCCCGACCGCCTATGACCCTACCCCTCCGAGGCCGGGTAGAGCACATCAGCCCGCTTCGCAACCCCTGGCGTGGCGCGCGTTCCACGCACCTTCGGGCCTTCCGTCCTTGCCCTCCGGGGCAGTTGGTCCCGGGCCCGCGGGGCCCTCCGGCACGGGCCGCCGTCCCAGTCCCCGGACACGGCACCGCCGGTGCCCGAGGAACGGACACCGGCGGGGAGATCACCGTCGAGCGCGGTCGTCAAGAGTCAGTTGAGTGCCATCTCGTCCGTCAGGTTCGCCTCGGTGCTCGGCAGGCCGAGCTCGGAGGCACGCTTGTCGGCCATCGCCAGCAGCCGGCGGATCCGGCCGGCCACCGCGTCCTTGGTCAGCGGCGGGTCGGCGAGGGCGCCCAACTCCTCCAGCGAGGCCTGCTTGTGCTGCATCCGCAGCTGGCCGGCGGCGGCCAGGTGCTCCGGCACCTCCTCGCCGAGGATCTCCAGCGCGCGCTGCACCCGGGCGCCGGCCGCGACCGCGGCGCGGGCCGAGCGGCGCAGGTTGGCGTCGTCGAAGTTGGCCAGCCGGTTGGCGGTCGCCCGGACCTCGCGCCGCATCCGGCGCTCCTCCCAGGCCAGCACCGACTCGTGGGCGCCGAGGCGGGTGAGCAGCGCGCCGATGGCGTCGCCGTCACGGATCACCACCCGGTCCACGCCGCGCACCTCACGGGCCTTGGCCGGGATGCCGAGCCGGCGGGCGGCGCCGACCAGGGCGAGGGCCGCCTCGGAGCCGGGGCAGGTGATCTCCAGCGACGAGGACCGGCCGGGCTCGGTGAGCGAGCCGTGTGCCAGGAAGGCCCCGCGCCAGGCCGCCTCGGCGTCGCAGGTGGCGCCGGAGACCACGGCCGGGGGCAGGCCCCGGATCGGGCGACCGCGGCCGTCCACGAGGCCGGTCTGGCGCGCCAGCAGCTCGCCGTCCTTGACCACCCGGACCACGTACCGGCTGCCGCGCCGCAGGCCGCCGGGGGCCATCACGACCAGGTCCGAGGAGTGTCCGAAGATCTCCAGCAGGTCCTTGCGCAGACGACGCGCGGCAGCGCCGGTGTCCAGCTCCGCCTCGATCACGATACGGCCGCTCACGATGTGCAGCCCGCCCGCGAATCGCAGGATCGCCGACACCTCCGCCTTGCGGCAGCAGGCCCGGGTGACCGGGAGCCGGCTGATTTCGTCCTTCACCGCTGGAGTCATCGCCATGGCCCGATCCTTCCATGTGTCCGGAAAATCCGGTCGTACGCGGCTGCCAAGAGCTCCGGGTCGTGTCGCGGCGTGCCGTCGGTGCGGGCGACCCGGCCGAGCACCAGGGCCGCGCCCATCCGCTCGGCGGCCTTCTCCAGGCCCGCCAGGTCGGCCTGGCCGAAGGCACCGCCGGTGACGGCGCGCTCGTCCACCAGGATCGCATCCACCGCAAGGGCGGGGGCGTGGTCGGCGATGACCTCCAGGTGGCGCTGCGGGGTGAAGCCCTCGGTCTCGCCTGGCTGCGGGGCCAGGTTCAGGGTGAGCAGGCGGCGGGCGCGGGTCTCGACCAGCGCCTTGACCAGGTCGGGAACCAGCAGGTGCGGCAGCACGCTGGTGAACCAGGAGCCGGGGCCGAGCACCACCCAGTCCGCCTCGCGGACGGCGGTGACCGCCTCCGGCACGGCCGGCGGCTCGTCCGGCACCAGCCGGACGGACTGCACGGTGCCCGGGGTCACCGCGACGCTGGCCTGGCCGCGGACGGCGGCGAGCTCGGCCGGGTACGCCGGGTCGTGGCCCCGGACGACCGCCTCGATGTCGAGCGGGACGGCCGACATGGGCAGCACCCGGCCCTGGACGTTGAGCAGCCGGCCCACCCAGTCCAGGGCGGCGACCGGGTCGCCGAGCTTCTCCCACAGCGCGACGATCAGCAGGTTGCCGACGGCGTGGCCGCCCAGCTCGCCGCTGCCGGTGAAGCGCTGCTGGATCACCTCGGACCAGGTGCGGCCCCACTCGTCGTCGCCGCAGAGCGCGGCCAGCGCCTTGCGGAGGTCGCCCGGCGGCAGCACGCCCAGCTCCTCACGGAGCCGGCCGCTGGAGCCGCCGTCGTCCGCGACGGTGACCACCGCGGTGAGGTCGGTGGTGAGCCGGCGCAGCGCGGAGAGCGAGGCCGACAGGCCCTGACCGCCGCCGAGGGCGGTGATCCGGGGCGCCTGGTTGGTCCGGGGCGCCTGGTGGGGACGGGCCGGGCCGGTGCGGGCCGCCCCGGAGCGGGACCGGCCGGTCACGAAGGACCGGGCCGGGAGCCCACTCCGGTCGGCGGTCTTGTTCTGAAACTGCCGCCCGGGCACGTATCCCGTCACACCTACCTCGCGTTCCTCTTGCCCGCCGCCGGCCTCCGCCGGCGGCCGGCAGGGGGTACGGCGGCTACTCCCGTCCCATGTCCCGGTGGACGAGCACCGTTTCGACGCCGTCCGAGATGAGACGTTTCGTCAGGCGCTCGGACATCGCGACGCTGCGGTGCTTGCCACCGGTGCAGCCTACGGCAAGCGTCATGTAGCGCTTCCCCTCGCGCCGGTACCCCTCGGTGACGATGCGCAGCAGCTCCGCGTAACCGTTGAGGAACTCGTTGGCACCGGGCTGCTGGAAGACGTAGTCGGCGACGTCCCCGTCGGTGCCGGTACGGGCCCGCAGCTCGGGCACCCAGTGCGGGTTGGGCAGGAAGCGGCAGTCCACCACGAGGTCGGCGTCGACCGGCAGGCCGTACTTGAAGCCGAACGACATCACGGTGGCCCGCAGCTCGGGCTCGTCGTGGTCGGCGAACTGGGCGTCGAGCTTGGCGCGCAGCTGGTGGACGTTGAGGTTGGAGGTGTCGATCACCAGGTCGGCCTCGCCGCGCAGCTCGCGCAGCAGGTCGCGCTCCTGGGCGATGCCGTCGACGATCCGGCCGTCGGCCTGGAGCGGGTGCGGGCGGCGCACGCCCTCGAAGCGACGGACCAGTGCGTCGTCGGAGGAGTCCAGGAAGACCACGCGCAGCCGGATGCCGCGCTTCTCCAGTTCGTCCAGGGAGGTCAGCAGGTCGTCGAAGAACTGCCGGCCGCGGACGTCCACGACGGCGCCGATCCGGGCGACGTTGCCCTGGGAGCGGGCTCCGAGGTCGACCATGGTCGGGATGAGGGCCGGCGGCAGGTTGTCCACCACGAACCAGCCCAGGTCCTCCAGGCACTTGGCCGCGGTGGAGCGGCCGGCTCCGGACATGCCGGAGATGATCACCAGCTCCGGGGCGTTCTCTCCGCCGGCCTCCGGCCGCGCGGTGCCCCCGTAATCGGACACGGTCACTTCGGTTCCCCGCTCTCGGTGGTTCTGCATGTGGAGAACGCGCGACGCGCGGGCAAGCTTCCCCGGTCCACTCGGGCGAGTGATCCGGGGCGCGCAGGCTGACGGGCGGCGTCGGCCGTCATGGCGTCTCCTGGATGGGTGCGGTCTCGGGCGCCGCGGGCACCGGATCGTCGGCGCCGTCCTCGATGATCTCGCCCGTGGCCGTGTTCACGGCTGGTGCGGCAGGTGTACGGGACGACAACGCCGCCGCAACTGTCTCCGCCGTCCGCCGGCCGATGCCGGGGACTGCGCAGAGTTCGTCGACGGTGGCCGCCCGGAGCTTCTTCAGCGAGCCGAAGTGCTTGAGCAGCGCCTGACGGCGAGTCTCGCCGAGGCCGGGGACGGAGTCCAGTTCTCCGGCGGTGAGTCGCTTGGAACGCTTGCCGCGCTGGTAGGCGATGGCGAAGCGGTGGGCCTCGTCGCGGACCCGCTGGAGCAGGTAGAGGCCCTCGCTGCTGCGCGGGAGCACGACCGGGTCGTCGTCGCCGGGCAGCCAGACCTCCTCCAGGCGCTTGGCCAGGCCGCAGAGCGCGACGTCGTCGATGCCGAGCTCGTCCAGGGCCCGCCGGGCGGCGGCGACCTGGGGCTGACCGCCGTCGACGACGATCAGCTGCGGGGGGTAGGCGAAGCGGCGCGGGCGGCCCGTCTCGGGGTCGACCGGACCGCCCGGCACCTCGGCGGCGCCGGGCTCGTCGTCCGGGCCCTCCTCGGGGACGGCCCATTCGCCGGTCCGCTCGCGCTCCTGGAGGTAGCGGCGGAACCGCCGGCTGATCACCTCGTGCATCGAGCGGACGTCGTCCTGCCCCTCGAAGCCCTTGATCTGGAAGCGGCGGTACTCGCTCTTGCGGGCCAGGCCGTCCTCGAAGACGACCATCGAGGCGACCACGTCCTCGCCCTGGAGGTGGGAGATGTCGAAGCACTCGATGCGCAGCGGGACGGAGTCCAGCTCCAGGGCGTCGGCGATCTCCTGGAGGGCGCGGCTGCGGGTGGTGAGGTCGGAGGCGCGCTTGGTCTTGTGCAGGGCGAGCGCCTGTTGGGCGTTGCGCTGCACGGTGGCCATCAGGTCCTTCTTGTCGCCGCGCTGCGGCACCCGGAGGTCGACCTGGCTGCCGCGCAGGCCGCTCAGCCAGTCGCGGACCGGGTCGACCGGCTCGGGCAGCGCCGGGACGAGGACCTCGCGGGGGACGGACTCGCTGCGCTCGTCCTCGTCCGTCCCGCCGTAGAGCTGCTGGAGGGCGTGCTCGACCAGGCCGGCGGTGTCGACGTCCTCGACCTTGTCGGTGACCCAGCCGCGCTGGCCGCGGACCCGGCCGCCGCGGACGTGGAAGATCTGGACGGCGGCCTCCAGTTCGTCCTCGGCGACGGCCAGCAGGTCCGCGTCGGTGGCGTCGGCGAGGACGACGGCGTTCTTCTCCATCGCCCGCTTGAGCGCGCCGATGTCGTCGCGCAGCCGGGCCGCCTTCTCGTACTCCATCTCGACCGCGGCCTCCTGCATCTCGCCCTCCAGGCGGCGCAGGTAGTTGCCGGTGCGCCCGGCCATGAAGTCGCAGAAGTCCTCGGCCAGGGCGCGGTGTTCCTCGGGCGAGACCTTGCCGACGCAGGGGGCGGCGCACTTGCCGATGTAGCCGAGCAGGCAGGGGCGGCCAACCTGGCGGGCGCGCTTGAAGACGCCGTTGGAGCAGGTGCGGACGGGGAAGACGCGCAGCAGCAGGTCGACGGTCTCGCGGATCGCCCAGGCGTGGCCGTACGGGCCGAAGTAGCGGACGCCCTTCTTGTGCGAACCGCGCATGACCTGGACCCGGGGGTACTCCTCGTTGAGGGTGACCGCCAGCTCCGGATAGCTCTTGTCGTCGCGGTACTTGACGTTGAAGCGGGGGTCGAACTCCTTGATCCAGGAGTACTCCAGCTGGAGCGCCTCGACCTCGGTGGCGACCACGGTCCACTCCACCGAGGCGGCGGTGGTGACCATGGTCGCGGTGCGCGGGTGCAGCCCGGCGAGGTCCTGGAAGTAGGAGGAGAGCCGCGGGCGCAGGCTCTTCGCCTTGCCGACGTAGATGACCCGCCCGTGGGCGTCGCGGAACTTGTAGACGCCTGGCGAGACGGGGATCGCGCCCGGCGACGGGCGGTAGGTGGACGGGTCAGCCATGGGTCCACCGTACCGAGTCGGGCCGGGCCTGCGGAGGGGAGATCAACTGCTTCAGCTCGGGGTGACCTTGAGGTTGCCGCCCTCGACGGCCACGGTGTACGCGGGCAGCGGGGTGGGGGCCGGGCCGTCCAGCACGGCGCCGTCGGTGATGCCGAAGAAGCTGCCGTGACAGGGGCACTGGATCTTCTGGTTCTTGACCTGGTCGACGATGCAGCCGGCGTGGGTGCACTTGGCGCTGAACGCCCGGTACTGGCCCTCGGTCGGCTGGGTGACGACGATCTTCTTCTCGCGGTAGACGGTGCCGCCGCCGACGGGCACGGCGGAGGCCGGGCCGACGTCCACCGGGGTCTTGGGGGCGGCGGAGTCGGAGGAGGACGAGGAGCATCCGGAGACGGCCAGGGTGCCGCCGGCGGCGAGGACGGCCGCGGCCCCGCAGAGCAGGGTGCGGCGGGACGTGGCGGGGCTGCCGGAGGGCAGGCGGTCGGGGGCCTCGGGCATGAGGGTGCTCCTGGTCTGGCTGGTGTCGCCGCGGCCACGAGGTGGCCGCGGCGGCCCGGCTGCTGGTCGGGCCGGGCGCAGTCTATGCAACCCTTACCCGGCCGCTCCCCCTGCGTCGGGGGGCGGCCGGGGCGGGTTCGGGTCTCCTGCCCGGCTACTTCCGGGCGGCCGCGGCGCGCTTGCGCGGTGCCTTGGCCTTGACGACCGGGGCGTCGGCGAACTCGCCCGGCAGGATGTCCCGGAGGAACTTGCCGGTGTGGCTCTCCGCGACGGCCGCGATCTGCTCCGGGGTGCCCTCGGCGACCACCGTGCCGCCGCCGGAGCCGCCCTCGGGGCCCATGTCGACGACCCAGTCGGCGGTCTTGATCACATCGAGGTTGTGCTCGATGACGATCACCGTGTTGCCCTTGTCCACCAGCCCGGAGAGCACCTTGATCAGCTTGCTGATGTCCTCGAAGTGCAGACCGGTGGTCGGCTCGTCGAGCACGTAGACCGTCCGGCCGGTGGAGCGCTTCTGGAGCTCGGAGGCGAGCTTGACGCGCTGCGCCTCGCCGCCGGAGAGGGTCGGCGCGGACTGGCCGAGCCGGACGTAGCCGAGGCCGACGTCATTGAGCGTCCTCAGGTGCCGGGCGATCGCCGGGACGGCCTCGAAGAAGCCGAGCGCCTCCTCGATCGGCATGTCCAGCACCTCGGCGATGGACCGGCCCTTGTAGTGCACCTCCAGCGTCTCCCGGTTGTACCGGGCACCGTGGCAGACCTCGCACGGCACGTAGACGTCCGGCAGGAAGTTCATCTCGATCTTGATGGTGCCGTCGCCGGAGCAGTTCTCGCAGCGGCCGCCCTTGACGTTGAACGAGAACCGGCCGGGCAGGTAGCCGCGGACCTTGGCCTCCTGGGTCTCCGCGAAGAGCCGCCGGACGTGGTCGAAGACGCCGGTGTAGGTGGCCGGGTTGGAGCGCGGGGTGCGACCGATCGGCGACTGGTCGACGTGGACCACCTTGTCGACCAGGTCGGTGCCGGTGATCCGGGTGTGCCGGCCGGGGACCGTGCGGGCGCCGTTCAGCTCCCGGGCGAGGTGGGTGTAGAGGATGTCGTTGACCAGGGTGGACTTGCCGGAGCCGGAGACGCCGGTGATCGCCGTGAAGGTGCCGAGCGGGAAGCCGACCGTGACGTCCTTGAGGTTGTGCTCACGGGCGCCGTGGACGGTCAGCTGGCGCTTCTTGTCCCGGTCGCGGCGGGCCTCCGGGATCGGGATGAAGCGCTTGCCGGAGAGGTACTGCCCGGTCAGCGACTCCTTGTTGGTGAGCAGCTGCTTCAGCGAGCCGGAGTGGACCACCTTGCCGCCGTGCTCGCCGGCGCCGGGGCCGATGTCGACCACCCAGTCGGCCATCTTGATGGTGTCCTCGTCGTGCTCGACGACGATCAGCGTGTTGCCGATGTCGCGGAGCCGCACGAGGGTCTCGATCAGCCGGTGGTTGTCGCGCTGGTGCAGGCCGATGGACGGTTCGTCCAGCACGTAGAGGACGCCGACCAGGCCGGAGCCGATCTGGGTGGCGAGCCGGATCCGCTGGGCCTCGCCGCCGGAGAGGGTGCCCGCCGCGCGGTTGAGCGAGAGGTAGTCCAGGCCGACGTCGACGAGGAAGCGGAGCCGCTCGTTGACCTCCTTGAGCACGCGCTCGGCGATCTGCTTGTCCCGGGCGTTGAGCTTCATCGCGCCGAGGAAGTCGGAGCAGTCGCTGATCGACATCGACGAGACGTCGGCGATCGAGCGGTCCTCGACGGTGACGGCCAGCACCACCGGCTTGAGCCTGGTCCCCTTGCAGGTCGGGCAGGGCACCTCGCGCATGTAGCCCTCGAAGCGCTCGCGGCTGGAGTCGCTCTCCGCCTCGGTGTGCCGGCGCTGGATGAACGGCACCGCGCCCTCGAAGCCGGTGGTGTACGAGCGGTCGCGTCCGTACCGGTTGCGGTAGCGGACCTCGACCTGGTGCTTGTGCCCGTACAGCAGGGCCTTCTTGGCGCGGGCCGGGAGGCCGGCCCAGGGGAGGTCGGTGCGGAAGCCCAGCTCGCCGGCGAGCGCGTCGATCAGGCGCTGGAAGTACTCCTTGGTGTGGCCGCCGGACCACGGGTGGATGGCGCCCTCGTCCAGCGACTTCTCGTCGTCGGGGACGACCAGCTCCGGGTCCACCTCCATCCGGTTGCCGAGGCCGGAGCAGTCCGGGCAGGCGCCGAAGGGCGAGTTGAAGGAGAACGAGCGCGGCTCCAGCTCCTCGAACGACACGTCGTCGTACGGGCAGTAGAGGTGCTCGGAGTACATCCGCTCGCGCTCGGGGTCGTCCTCCGGGAGGTCGACGAAGTCGAGCACGACCATGCCGCCGGAGAGCCGCAGGGCCGTCTCCACCGAGTCGGTCAGGCGCCGCTTGGCGCTCCCCTTGACGGTGAGGCGGTCGATGACCACCTCGACGGTGTGCTTCTCCTGCTTCTTGAGCTTCGGGGGCTCGGCGAGCTGGATCGTCTCGCCGTCCACCCGGGCGCGGGCGTAGCCCTTGGACTGGAGGTCGGCGAAGAGGTCGACGAACTCGCCCTTGCGCTCCCGCACGACCGGGCTGAGCACCTGGAAGCGGGTGCCCTCGGCGAGCGCCAGCACCTTGTCCACGACGGCCTGCGGCGACTGCTTGGCGATCGGCCGGGAGCAGTGCGGGCAGTGCGGCTTGCCGATCCGGGCGAACAGCAGGCGGAGGTAGTCGTAGACCTCGGTGATGGTGCCGACGGTCGAGCGCGGGTTGCGGTTGGTGGACTTCTGGTCGATCGAGACGGCCGGGGAGAGGCCCTCGATGAAGTCGACGTCGGGCTTGTCCATCTGCCCGAGGAACTGGCGGGCGTAGGAGGACAGCGATTCGACGTAGCGGCGCTGCCCCTCGGCGAAGATCGTGTCGAAGGCGAGCGAGGACTTGCCGGACCCGGAGAGGCCCGTGAAGACGATGAGGGAGTCGCGGGGCAGGTCGAGCGAGACGTTCTTGAGATTGTGCTCGCGAGCACCGCGGACGATGAGGCGGTCGGCCACTGCTTCTGGCGCCTTTCTCCGGGGCGGGAGGGCTGGTGGAAGTCGTGTGTACTTCCTCCAGGATGCGCCAGTCAGCCTACTAGCTCACGCGTTCGATTAACGAGCCTGTCCGGCCGGGTCCACCCGAATGAGTGACCGCCACCCTGCCAGCCTTGACGCAGGTCCGGAAAAAGCCCCTGCTCAACGCCGGAGAACGGCGATAGCGTCACCACGTCAACGAGCGGCGGGGCCGGTGGGCAACGCCGTGGAGCAGCCGAACCGGAGGCCACCGACCCATGACCGCCCCCCAGAACCCCGCCGACCTCGCCGCGGCCCGGCTCACCGACGTCGCCGAGGCCACCGGCCGCCTGCTGCGGACCCTCGCCGCGCTGGAGCCCGCGGCCGTCTCAGGCCCCTCGGCCCTGCCGGGCTGGACCAGGGGCCACGTGCTGGCCCACGTCGCCCGCAACGCCGACTCGCTGGTCAACCTGCTCGACGGCGCCCGGACCGGCACCGACGTCCCGCAGTACGCGAGCGACGAGGCCCGCGACCTGGGCATCGAGCAGGGCGCGCCCCGCCCGCTCGACGTCCAGGCCGACGACGTCCGGGACTCCCACGCCGGCTTCGCCGCCGCCGCCGCGCTGCTGCCCGCCGAGGCCTGGGCCGCCTCGGTGCGCCACCGCTCCGGCTACCTCTTCCCGGCCCACGACATCCCGTGGAAGCGGCTGATGGAGCTCGAGTACCACCACGTCGACCTCGCCGCCGGCTACTCCCCCGCGGACTGGCCGGAGTCCTTCGCCACGGCCGAGTTCCGGCGGCTGGCGGCCAGGCTCGCCGGCGCGGACGCCGCCGCGGGCGCCGGGGCCTCCGGGGACCTCCCGACAGCCCTCCCGGCGGCCCTGCTGGTGGCCGGGGACACCGGGGACCGGGCCCGGATCGGCTCCGCCGACGGGGAGGCCCGGCTCAGCGTCGAGGGCCCCGTCCGGACCCTCACCGCCTGGCTCTCCGGCCGCTCGGACGGCGACGGCCTGCTGGTCCGCGAGGACGGCGTCCCGCTCGCCGACGGCCGGGCCGCCCTGCCCCCGCTCCCCCCACTGGGCTGACGGCCCGCTCGGCGCGAGGATGATCCCAGAACCCCCATGACGAGGAGCGGACGGATGACGTACCACGGAGCGGTCAAGGTCGGCGGACCGCCGGACGTGCGCGACCTGGCCCACCTGATCATCACCAAGGTGGCGGTCGGCCCCTACGACAACAACGCCTACCTGCTGCGCTGCCGCGACACCGACGAGCAGCTGCTGATCGACGCGGCGGCGGACGCGCCGACGCTGCTGGAGACCGTCGGCGAGAACCTGGCCACCGTGGTGACCACGCACCGGCACCACGACCACTGGGGCGCGCTGGCCGAGGTGGTCGCCGCCACCGGCGCCCGCACCGCCGCCGGACGGATCGACGCCGAGGCCGTCGAGGTGCCGACCGACCTGCCGCTGGACGACGGCGACACCCTGCGGGTGGGCCACTGCGAGCTGACCGTGCGGCACCTGGTCGGCCACACCCCCGGGGCGATCGTGCTGGTCTACGACGACCCGCAGGGCCACCCGCACGTGTTCACCGGGGACTGCCTCTTCCCGGGCGGGGTGGGCAACACCTGGGGCGACCCGGAGGCCTTCCGGAGCCTGTTCCGGGACGTCAACGAGAAGCTCTTCGACGTCCTGCCGGACGAGGCCTGGGTCTACCCCGGTCACGGCAACGACACCACCCTGGGCGCCGAGCGCCCCAACCTGGCCGCCTGGCGCGAGCGCGGCTGGTAGGCGCGCGACGGGCCCCGCGGGCCCCCGCGGGCCCGTGAGGACCCCACGGGGGCCCGTGCGGGGGCCCGTGCGGGGGCCCGTGCGGGGCTGCACGACGACGGCGGGCCCGCGACCACTGCTCGGTCGCGGGCCCGCCGGGCCGGGGGGGCGGGGCTCAGGCGTCGATCTTCTCCGCCTCGGCCCGCTCGGCCTTCTTCGAGGCCATCAGGCTGGTCACGGTGGTGACGGCGAGCACCACCACGATGAAGCCCAGCGAGAGCGGGATGCCGATCTCCGGCACGTTCGCGCCCTGCTCGTGCGCCGCGTGCAGCACCAGCTTCACGCCGATGAAGCCGAGGATCACCGACAGGCCGTACGAGAGGTGGACCAGCTTCTTCAGCAGCCCGCCGATCAGGAAGTACAGCTGCCGCAGACCCATCAGGGCGAAGGCGTTGGCGGTGAAGACGATGTACGGGTCCTGGGTCAGACCGAAGATCGCCGGGATCGAGTCCAGCGCGAACAGGACGTCGGTGGTGCCGATCGCCAGCATGACGATCAGCATCGGGGTCATCAGCCGGCGGCCGTTCTCCCGGATGAAGAGCTTGGTGCCGTGGTACTTGTCGGTCGACGGGAAGCGCTGCTCGATCGACTTGAGCAGGCGGTTCTCCTCGAACTCCTCGTCCTCCTCGTCGGACCGGGCCTCCTTGATCAGCTTCCACGCCGTCCAGATCAGGAAGGCGCCGAAGATGAAGAACACCCAGGAGAACTGCGCGACCAGGGCCGCGCCACCGGCGATGAAGACCGCCCGGAGCACCAGCGCGATGATCACACCGAACATCAGCACGCGCTGCTGGTAGATCCGGGGCACCGCGAACTTGCCCATGATCAGGATGAACACGAACAGGTTGTCGACACTGAGCGACTTCTCGGTGATGTACCCGGCGAAGAACTCACCGGCCGGCTGGGCGCCGGAGTGCCACCAGAGGAATCCACCGAAGAGTGCCGCGAGCACGACCCAGACCGTGGTCCAGATGCCGGCTTCCTTGATCGACACCTCGTGCGGCTTGCGACCGCCGATGAAGAAGTCGGCCACGATCAGTGCCAGAAGCACCACGATCGTGCCGACCCACAAACTTACGGAAACGTCCACTACTGCTCCTCCGGCAGGTAGGCGAGACAGTCATCGTCACTGCCGGAGGTCTCTTCCGCCCGTCGGACGCGCTGCTGCGCGCCCGCGGACCAGCGCCCCGGGACGCCGCTGGGGACGCCCGTGATGACGGGGCAACTGCGGGGGAATACTCCCCTCCGCTGCCAACCAGGGTAACAGCAGTCCCAAGGAAAGGTAAAGAAGGTAAAGGACCCCCGGGACCGGGCCGCTCCCGGGCCCACGCCGGGGCCGCTCGGGGCCCGCCGCTACAGGTACGGCTCGATGGCCGGAAGCAGGTCCTGGAAGGTCCGGCCGCGGGCCGGAGCGCCGATCGCCTGCATCCCCCAGCCGCCGTCCTCCTCGCGGAACACCTTCGCCATGACCTGCCCGGTGTGCGGACCGCCGCCGGTCAGCTCGTACCGGGCCAGCTCCAGCCCGGTCGACTCGTCCACCAGCCGGCAGTGCGCGTTCTGGACCTCGGCGAAGGTCTGCCCGGTGTACGAGCTCACCGTGAACACCACCTGGGTGATGTGCGGCGGCACGTGCGCCAGGTCGACCAGGATCGCCTCGTCGTCCTCCCCCGCGCCGGCTCCGCCGACCAGGTTGTCCCCGGTGTGCCTGACCGAGCCGTCGGCGCTCTCCAGGTGCTGGAAGAACACCACGTCCGACGGGGTCCGCTCGGCGTACAGCAGGGCCGAGGCGTCCAGGTCGATCTGCCTGGTCCGGCTGCCGAAGAGACCGCGCCGGGGCGCAGCCTTCCAACCGAGGCCCATCCGGACGACGGTCAGCGTCTCGCCCGAACCCTTCTGGAGGCTGACCCGCTGCCCCTTGGCAAGTGTCACCGACACGGCGATGTGTCCTCTCTGCCCAGCCCCGCGGTCGATCCCCGCGCAGGCTCCACGGTGGAACACCCCGTTGCCGTCCCCCGGCTGAGGCCCCCTGTTTCGGCCGCCCCCTCGCGTGGCGGCACCGCAGGCCAGCCTAGGCCCTGCGGCAGAACGCTTCGATCGCCGTGTACCCCTTCGTGGCGGGGCTAGACACCGCCGGGCACGACCGGGAACGGAACCGGCCACGCCCGGCGGGGCGTCGAGGAGCCTGCGCGGGGCCGCTACGCGATGCCGGCCTCCCGCATCTGCCGCAGCTCCTTCTTCAGTTCCTTCACCTCGTCGCGCAGCCGGGCCGCGACCTCGAACTGGAGGTCCGTCGCGGCGGCGTGCATCCGCTCGGTCATCGACTGGATCAGGTCGGCCAGCTCGGCCGCCGGCAAGGACTTGGCCGGCTTGCGGGTGGCGCCCAGCGCCGGCACCGGGGCCTTGGCGCCCTTGGCGCCGGCACCGCGGTAGCCGGTCGAGAGCAGCTGGTCGGTGTCGACCTCCTCACGGGTGAGGGTGTCCAGGATGTCGCCGATCTTCTTCCGCAGCGGCTGCGGGTCGATCCCGTGCTTCTTGTTGTACGCCTGCTGGACCTCGCGGCGGCGGTTGGTCTCGTCGATGGCCTTCTCCATCGCCGGGGTGATCCGGTCCGCGTACATGTGGACCTGGCCGGAGACGTTGCGGGCGGCGCGGCCGATGGTCTGGATCAGCGAGGTGCCGGACCGCAGGAAGCCCTCCTTGTCGGCGTCCAGGATCGCCACCAGGGAGACCTCGGGGAGGTCCAGGCCCTCACGGAGCAGGTTGATGCCGACCAGCACGTCGTACTCGCCGGCCCGCAGCTCGCGCAGCAGCTCGACCCGGCGCAGCGTGTCGATGTCGCTGTGCAGGTACCGGACCCGGATGTCCAGGCCGAGCATGTAGTCGGTGAGGTCCTCGGACATCTTCTTGGTGAGGGTGGTGACCAGGACGCGCTCGTCCTTCTCCACCCGCTTGCGGACCTCGTGCACCAGGTCGTCGATCTGGCCCTCGGTGGGCTTGACGATCACCTCGGGGTCGATCAGGCCGGTCGGGCGGATGATCTGCTCGACCTGGCCGTCACCGCGGGACAACTCGTACTGGCCGGGGGTCGCCGAGAGGTAGACGGTCTGGCCGATCCTCTTCTGGAACTCCTCCCACTTCAGCGGGCGGTTGTCCATCGCCGACGGGAGCCGGAACCCGTGCTCGACCAGCGTGCGCTTGCGCGAGGCGTCGCCCTCGTACATCGCGCCGATCTGCGGGACGGTGACGTGCGACTCGTCGATGACCAGGAGGAAGTCGTCCGGGAAGTAGTCGAGCAGGGTGTTCGGCGGGGAGCCGGGCTCACGGCCGTCGAAGTGCATCGAGTAGTTCTCGACGCCGGAGCAGGTGCCGATCTGGCGGAGCATCTCCAGGTCGTACGTGGTGCGCATCCGCAGCCGCTGGGCCTCCAGCAGCTTGCCCTGCTTCTCCATCCGCGCGAGGGCCCCCTCCAGCTCCTTCTCGATGTCGCCGACCGCGCGCTCCATCCGCTCCGGGCCGGCGACGTAGTGCGAGGCCGGGAAGACGTGGACGGAGTCGTCCTGGCTGATGATCTCGCCGGTGAGCGGGTGCAGGGTGTACAGCGCCTCGATCTCGTCGCCGAACATCTCGATCCGGAGGGCGAGCTCCTCGTAGACCGGGAAGATCTCGATGGTGTCGCCGCGGACCCGGAAGGTGCCGCGGGTGAAGGCGAGGTCGTTGCGGGTGTACTGGATGTCGACGAAGCGGCGGAGCAGGACGTCGCGGTCGATCTCCTCGCCGACCTTGAGCCTCACCATCCGGTCCACGTACTCCTGCGGGGTGCCGAGGCCGTAGATGCAGGAGACCGAGGCGACCACGAGGACGTCCCGGCGGGTGAGCAGCGAGTTGGTGGCGGAGTGGCGCAGCCGCTCGACCTCCTCGTTGATCGAGGAGTCCTTCTCGATGTAGGTGTCCGTCTGCGGGACGTACGCCTCGGGCTGGTAGTAGTCGTAGTACGAGACGAAGTACTCGACCGCGTTGTTCGGCAGCAGCTCGCGGAACTCGTTCGCGAGCTGGGCGGCCAGGGTCTTGTTCGGCGCCATCACCAGGGTGGGACGCTGGAGCTTCTCGATCATCCAGGCCGTGGTGGCCGACTTGCCGGTACCGGTGGCGCCGAGCAGGACGACGTCCTTCTCCCCGGCCCGGACCCGGCGCTCCAGCTCGGCGATGGCCGCGGGCTGGTCGCCGTTGGGCTGGTAGGGACTGACGACCTCGAAGGGCGTCTCTGACCGCTCAATACTCGTGATGGGTCGCACGTGTCCACCGTACGACCCGCCACCGACATTGCGGCCCCGGCCGGGAAACCCGCGGGGAGCCCGGGGAGGCCGGGAAGGCCCGGGCAGGGCCCGGAGCCCGTCCGTCGGACGAGCCCTAGCGGGCGCTGTCGCGGGCGAGCGCGACCAGGCGGGAGACGGCCCGCAGGTACTTCTTGCGGTAGCCGCCGCGCAGCATCTCCTCCGGGAAGACCCGGTCGAAGGGGATCCCGGAGGCCGTGACCGGCAGCTCGCGGTCGTACATCCGGTCGGCGAGGACGACCAGGCGCAGCGCGGTGGACTGGTCGTCGACCTGTCGCACGCCGCGCAGGCAGACCGCCGTCACGTCGTCCAGCAGGGCGCCGTAGCGGCTGGGGTGGACGGCCGAGAGGTGGCCGAGCAGGGCGTCGAAGTCGTCCAGCGAGGCGCCCGGGGTGCGGGCCGCGGCGGCGTCCACCTGGGCGTCGGAGTACGGCGGCGGGGCGTCCGGCAGGCCGCGGTGGCGGTAGTCCTGGCCGTCGATCCGCATCGGGCGGAAGTGCGCGGACAGGCCCTGGATCTCGCGGAGGAAGTCGGCGGCGGCGAACCGGCCCTCGCCGAGCTTCTCGGGCAGGGTGTTGGAGGTGGCGCAGAGCTTGACGCCGTTGTCGACCAGCCGGCCGAGCAGGGTGGAGACCAGCACGGTGTCGCCGGGGTCGTCCAGTTCGAACTCGTCGATGCAGAGCAGCGTGTGGCCGGAGAGGGTGGTCACGGCCTGCTGGAAGCCGAGCGCGCCGACCAGGTTGGTCAGCTCGACGAAGGTGCCGAAGGCCTTGGGGCCCGGCGCGGCGTGCCAGAGCGAGGCGAGCAGGTGGGTCTTGCCGACGCCGTAGCCGCCGTCCAGGTAGACGCCGGCCGGACCGGTGGGCACGGGGGCACTGCGGCGGAACCAGCTGCGCTTCGGGGCGGAGCCCTTCCCGGCGGCGAGCGTGCCGGCGAACTGCTCCAGGACCTGGACGGCCTCGTACTGGCTGGGCTGCGTCGGGTCCGGGAGGTACGTCCCGAAGCTCACGTCGGAGAAACGCGGCGGTGGCACCATCTCGGCGACCAGCCGCTCGGCGGGGACGACGGGGCGCCGGTCGGTGAGCGCGACCGGTCCGGCGGGGCCGGTGGTGGCTATCAGCTCGGGGTCGATCACGGCGTCGATCACGGAGTCGGGGTGTGAGGCTGCTGGCACGGTAGTACAGGGTACGCCCGACCGCACACGCGGCGGGCCCCGGCCGCCGGCGCGCGCCGGTGGAAGACTGGCGGCATGCATCAGTTGATCAGCCCGCCGGGCGGGCAGTTCGCCGATCCGGCCTCGCTGGAGTCGCTCGCCGCCGTCTACGCGTACCCCGACCAGGTGAATCACGGCCGCCCGTGGCTGCGCGCCAACATGGTGGCCGGCCTGGACGGCGGGGCCCGGCTGGACGGGCTCTCCGAGGGGCTCTCGGGTTCGGCGGACAAGCGGATCTTCGGTGTGCTGCGGGCGCTGTCGGACGTGGTGCTGGTGGGCGCCGAGACGGTCCGTGCCGAGGGGTACCGGCCGGCCCTCGCCCGGGCCGAGTTCGCCGGGGCGCGGCAGGCGGCCGGGCAGGCCCCGGCGCCGGCGATCGCGGTCGTCACCCGCTCGCTGGGCCTGGACCTGGCGGCGCCGCTGTTCACCGAGCCGCTGGTGCGGACGGTGGTGATCACCACCGAGGACGCACCCGGGGAGAGCCGCGCGGCGGTGGCCGAGGTGGCGGACGTGATCGTCGCGGGCCGGGGCTCGGTGGACCTGCGGGCGGCGGTCGCGGCCCTGGCCGACCGGGGCTGGACGAGGATGCTGACCGAGGGCGGACCGCGGCTGCTGGGACAGCTGGCCGCCGCCGGCCTGCTCGACGAGCTGTGCCTGTCGCTGGCACCGCTGATCACGGCCGGCGACGCGCCGCGGATCATCCACGATGCGGAAATGCCGGACGTGCAGCGGATGCGACTGGTCTCATTGATCGAGCAGAAAGGATTCCTCTTCACCCGTTACCTGCGTCCGCCGACCCCGTGACCCCCGGAAAGTGATCCCGCTCCCACTTGGGACGTTCCCTCCGCGTGGCCCGTCTGTCGGGTGAGCAAGGTGCGGAAAGCTTCCGCCGGGGCAGTATGGGATCCGATGCCGGAGCCCGGGGGCCGGCGACTGGAAGGGACTCACGTGTTCAAGACGGTACTGATGATCGAAAAGGCACTCTCCGACGCCGACGTGGAGCTGGTCACCACGCTCCACAGCGACGAGACGGTGTCCTTCGTCGTCCTGATGCAACCGCGCGGCAAGCAGGACGAGCTGCTGCGGGCGCTGGACGACGTCGCCCTCGGCCACCTCGACAAGGTGGTCCACGAGCACGACGAGTCCGAGAGCGAGCCGACGGTGGCCACCGAGTCGCTGGAGCACAGCCTGCGCCACCTGCGGCAGGCCGGCGCCGAGGCGGTCGGCGAGCTGGTCGAGGAGAAGCCCCTCGACCGGCTCCGCACCGTGGTCGAGGAGCACCGGGCCGACGAGGTGGTGGTGCTCACCTCGCCGCACTTCGTGGAGGAGTTCTTCCACCGCGACTGGGCCTCCCAGGCCCGGCACAAGGTGGGCGTTCCGGTGCTGCGGCTGTTCGCCAGCGACTCCTGACGCCCTCCTCGCCCGCTCTCGGGCACAGGGGCCGGGGCCTCCGGTGGTGCAGAATCGTCCTTGCGGTCCGGTCCGCGAGGACGATTCGCCCTTGCCGCCCGCCCTCCACCACACCCGTCCCTCCCTCCGCGCCCGCCGTCGGGCAGGAGGGGCCCACAGCCCGTACGGAGTCCCGTTTTGAACGACGCCGCGCACGACCTGCACGCCCCGCACTTCATCGGTATCGGCGGCGCCGGGATGTCCGGCCTGGCGAAGATCCTCGCGGTGCGCGGTGCCAGCGTCTCCGGCAGCGACTCCAAGGAGTCCGAGACCGTCCTCGCCCTGCGCGCCCTGGGTGCCGGCGTGCACATCGGCCACGCCGCCGAGCACGTCCCGGACGGTGCCAGCAGCATCGTGGTCTCCAGCGCGATCCGCGCCGACAACCCGGAGCTGGCCGCCGCCCGCGAGCGCGGGATCCCGGTGGTGCACCGCTCGGACGCGCTGGCCGCGCTGATGGGCGGCCGCCGGGCGCTGGCCGTCGCCGGCACCCACGGCAAGACGACCACCACCAGCATGCTCGCCGTCGCGCTCGGTGAGCTGGGCCTCGACCCGTCCTACGCGATCGGCGGGGACCTCGACGTGCCCGGCTCCAACGCCCGGCACGGCGACGGCGAGATCTTCGTCGCCGAGGCCGACGAGAGCGACCGCAGCTTCCACAAGTACGCGCCCGAGGTGGCGATCGTGCTCAACGTGGAGCTGGACCACCACGCCAACTACGCCTCGATCGACGAGATCTACGAGTCCTTCGAGACCTTCGTCGGCCGGATCTCCCCCGGCGGCACCCTGGTCGTCTCCGCCGACCACGACGGCGCCCGCGAGCTGACCGCCCGGGTGGCCGGCCGCGAGGGCCTGCGGGTGGTCACCGTCGGCGCCGCCGAGGACGCCGACCTCCGTGTCCTGTCGGTGGTCGCGCACGGCATGACCAGCGAGGTCACCGTCCTGCTCGACGGCGCCGAGCTCACCTTCACCGTCTCGGTGCCCGGTCGGCACTACGCCCACAACGCGGTCGCCGCGCTGGCCGCCGGCGTCGCGCTCGGCGTCCCGGCCGCCGACCTGGCCAAGGCCATCGCCGCCTACACCGGCGTGCGCCGCCGCCTCCAGCTCAAGGGCGAGGCGGGCGGCGTCCAGGTGATCGACTCCTACGCGCACCACCCGACCGAGATGACCGCCGACCTGGAGGCGATCCGGGAGGCCGCCGACGGCCGCGTCCTGGTGGTCTTCCAGCCGCACCTGTTCAGCCGCACCCAGCAGCTCGCCGAGGAGATGGGCGCCGCCCTGGCCCTGGCCGACTCCTCCGTCGTGCTCGACATCTACCCGGCCCGCGAGGACCCGATCCCGGGCGTCACCAGCGAGCTGATCATCGACGCGGCCCGGACCGCGGGCGCCGAGGTCACCGCCGAGCACGACTTCGCCGCCGCCCCCGCCCTGCTGGCCGGCCTGGCCCGCCCGGGCGACCTGCTGCTCACCATGGGTGCGGGCGACGTCACCAACCTCGGCCCGGAAATCCTGAAGCACCTCGCGAACGTTGCCACCAACGTCTGAGTCCCCCGACCTGGAGCCGTCATGAGCTACGAGATCGAGAAGACCGACGCCGAGTGGCGCGCCGAGCTCTCGCCGGAGGAGTACCACGTCCTCCGGGAGGCCGGCACCGAGCGCCCGTTCACCGGCGAGTACACCGACACCAAGACGGTCGGCGTCTACGGCTGCCGGGCCTGCGGCGCCGAGCTGTTCAGCTCGGAGACCAAGTTCGACAGCCACTGCGGCTGGCCGTCCTACTACGCGCCGCTCGCCGGTGACCGCGTCCAGTACATCGAGGACAGCACGCTCGGCATGCGCCGGGTCGAGGTCCGCTGCGCCCGCTGCGGCGGACACCTCGGACACGTCTTCGAGGGCGAGGGCTACGGCACGCCGACCGACCAGCGGTACTGCATCAACAGCGTCTCGCTCACGCTGAAGCCGGCGGAGTAGCCGGACCGGCGGCCGTTTCGGCGGCCGTCGGACAGCGTACGGCGGGCCCGGGAACCGGTTCGGTTCCCGGGCCCGTTCGCTATCCGGCGACCGGGGCGAAGCGGACCGGGAGCTCCACCAGGGCCCGGTGGAACGGGCCCGGGCGCCAGCGGAGACCGGCGGCCGGGGTGGCGAGCTCCAGCTCGCTGAGACGGCTGGTGAGCTGCTCGATCGCGGTGATGGCGATCAGCAGCGCCGGGTCCCGGGCCGGGCAGGCGTGCGGACCGGCCGCCCACGCCAGGTGCGCGGACTCGCCGCTGCCCAGCTCGCCGCCGCCGGTGGGCGGGGCGGCCTGGGAGTTGGCTGCCGCGTAGGAGACCAGGACGAGGGAGCCGGCCGCGATCTCCCGGCCGTGGAAGGTCACGTCGTAGCGCGGGTAGTGCGCGGAGAGGTTGGCCAGCGGCGGCTCGTGCCAGAGCACCTCGTCGATCGCCTGGAACGCCGTCATCGCGCCGCCGAACAGCGAACCGGCGTAGCGGGCGTCGGTGAGGAGGCGGAGCAGGGCGTTGCCGATCAGATTGGTGGTCGGCTCGTTGCCGGCGATCATGGTCAGCGTGATCTGCCGGACCACCTCCTCGTTGTCCAGCCCCGCCGGGTGGGTGAGGAACCACGAGGTCAGGTCGTGCCGGGGCCGTTCGCGCCGCTCGGCGACCATCGCGGTGACCACCGCGACGACGTCGCCGTACGCGGCCACCGCCTTCTCGGTCGACTCGATCATGCCGACGATCCCGGCTACCAGACGGTCGGCGTGCTCCTCCGGCACCCCGAACCAGGTGGTGACGGCGTGGACCGGCAGGCGGCGCGCGTAGTCGGCGATCAGATCGGCGGAACCGGTGGCCTCGAAGGTGCCGATCAGCCGGTGGGCGACCTCGGCCACCCGGCGCTGGAGCAGGTGCGGTTCCAGCAGGGCCAGGCCGTCGGTGATCACCTGGCGGTAGCGGGCGTGGGTCGCGCCGTCGCTGAAGAGGGCGGTCGGGCGGTAGCCGAGCACCGGCAGCAGCGGGGAGTCCGGCGGGACGGTCCGCTGCCAGGCCCGGGAGTCCTTGGAGAAGGTGTCGGAGTCGCGCAGCAGGTCGAGGGCTGCCTGGTAGTCGGTGACCAGCAGGGCCTCGACGCCGGGCGCGATCTCCACCGGGGCGACCGGGCCGTGGCGGCGCAGCTGCTCGTAGACGGCCTGCGGGTCGGCGGCGAAGGCCGGACCGTGGAGGGGGACCGCCCGGGGGGCCGGGTCGCCGGGTACGGCGTCGGTCGGGCCGGCGGGTGCGTCGTCGGGGCTGGTCACGGCTGCTCCGGGGCGGGATCGGGCACGGCTGGGTCGGGACCGGCGGGGTCGGACGCGTCAGGATCGGAACCGGCCGGATCGGAACCGGCGGGGTCGGGACCGGCGGGCAGGCCGTGCAGGACGTGTTCGGTGAGCGCGATCAGGGCGTCCAGACCGGAGTCGCGCTCGCGGGCGTCACAGAGCACCAACGGGGTGCTCGCGTGCAGGTCCAGGTGGGCCCGGAGCACGTCGGGCGGGTGGACGGGCGCGTCGGGGAAGCAGTTGACGGCGACCGCGTACGGCAGGCCCTGCTCCTCGACCATGTCCATGATCTCGAAGGAGTCGGCCAGCCGGCGGGTGTCGGCCAGCACCAGGGCGCCCACCGCGCCGCGGGCGATGTCCTGCCAGAGCGGGAAGAACCGGCGCTGGCCCGGGGTGCCGAACATGTACAGCACCACCTGGCCGGGCAGGGTGAGCCGGCCGAAGTCGACCGCGACGGTGGTGGTGGACTTGCCGGTCAGGCCGGCCACGTCGTCCACCGGGGCTCCGGTCTCGGTCATCGCCTCCTCGGTGTGCAGGGTCGGGATCTCCGAGAGCGTGCGGATCAGCGTCGTCTTGCCGACCCCGAACGGGCCGGCCACCACCAGCTTCATCAGCGTCTGGTCCCGGTCGGGCAGGTAGCCCACCCGGTCCGGCCCGCCCGGCGCAGCCGGGTTACCGGAGAGTGCGGAGTCCAACGAGGAGCCTCTCGACGATGGAGCGGTCGGTCTGCTGGGCGCGGGGGATCGGCGCGCGGGCGCGCAGGCAGCCCGCCTCGACCAGGTCGGCCGCGAGGAAGACGGTGGCGCTGACCGGGAGCCGCAGATGGGCCGCGGCCTCCACGACGGTGAGCGCGCCGGGGCGGAGCAGGTCCCAGAGCCGACCGTGCTCGGCCCCCAACTCCGCCAGCTCCGGCGGGGGTTCGGTGCCGGAGGCACTCAGGACGGTGAGCCGGTCGAAACCGGCCGTGCCGGGCCGGGACCGGCCGCCGGTGGCCAGGTAGGCGGGGACCATCCGCCTGCGGGGGACGGCGGTCATGACCGGGCGGGCGCGTCCTGCCGCCTGGCCGGGCTCGCCAGCGCGCGGCCCAGGGCGGCGACCTGCACCTGCATCTGGTAGGCCACGTTGCCGAGCTGGGCCTCGGGCGTGGTGAAGACGGCGAGCGAGGTGTTCTCCCCGGCCGGGACGACGACGGCGAAGCCCAGTTCGGACTCGACCACGGTCTGGGCCAGCCGGGGCTGCTCGACGTCGGTGAAGGCGGTGGTGAACGCGCGGGCGGCGGCGTGCACGGTGGCGGTCATCGCGGCGACCCGCTCGGCGGATGCGCGGCCGAGGCCCGCCGACGCGGCCTCGACGAGGCCGTCACCGGTGGCGACGACCGCGTGCAGGACGCCCGGCAGCTCCAGCAGCGGGGTCAGCACCCACGAGATCTCGTCGGTGCCGGCCGCGGCCGCACCGGCGGCGGTGCCTGCGGTGGTGGTCCCTGCGGCGGTGGGGCTGGGCGTGCTGCTCACGGCTCGACTCCTTCGGGGGCTGGGGATCTAGCGGCCGGACGCGCCCGCGGGTCCGGCGCCGGTGTGGTCGGCGTCGGGGCGGGGCGGGGCCGCCCGGTCGGCGCCGGCGGGGCCGGTCGCCGCGGGGGACGGACGGTGGTCGGTGGTGGCGGCGCCGGTGACGGCGGGCTCGTCGGCGACGGTGGCCGCGGCAGTACCGCCGTCACCGCCGCCCGGGTCACCGCCGTCACGCTCGGCCCGGGCGTCGGCGGCCGTCACGGCGGCGAGGGCCACGGCGGCCCGGCCGGAGCCGGTGCCGTGCTGGAGGGCCTGCCAGCGCTCGGCGGCCTGTTCGGGCGTGCGGGCCGGCGGACCGGCCGGCTGCCGCTCCCCCGCAGCCGTCGGCTCCCCGGGCTCGCCCGGTGCCGCCGGCTGCGGCCTCGCGGCCAGCGGCTGGCGCCGGCGACGGCTGGGCAGCCCGCTGCCGTCGTCCGCGACGAGGTGCACCGCGGGCACGACGTGGATGGCCGGCGGCGCGTGCCGCTCCGAAGCGTCCGGCGCATCGGCGCCGGACGCACCGGACCCGCCTGCCGCACCGGAGCGGTCCCCGGACCGGAGGGTGTACGGCGTCGGGACCGCCTGCACGGTGGGCGCCGGGGCGGGCCCGGCCCCGGCCCGCAGCGGCAGCGGGGTGAGCACCGAGAGCTGCTGCCCCTCGTCCATGACGGTCAGCAGTCCGGCCGGGACCCGCACGATGGTCCGCATGCCGCCGTACGGGGAGGGCTCGATGTGGCAGGAGAAGCCGTACTGGCGGGCCAGCTTGCCGACCACGGCGAAGCCGGTCTTCGGCGGGTTGCCCAGCTCGGTGAGCAGGACCTCGGGGGGACCTGACAGCAGTCGGCGGGCCCGGCTCAGCTGGTCCTCCTCCATCCCGATGCCGCTGTCGTCGACGATCACCAGCGCGCCCCGGCCGCCCTGCTGGACGGTCACCGGGACGTCCGTCTCCGGGTGCGAGTACGCGGTGGCGTTGGCGAGGAGCTCGGCGACGGCGATGGCCAGCGGCTCGGCGGCCCGGGCGACCACCGCCAGCCGGCTCTCCCGCAGGTGGTTGGCGACCTTGATCCGGGCGTAACCGGGCACCCGGGAGAGCGCGCCGACCACCACCTCGGCGAGCGGCGAGTCGGTGCGGGCCAGGCCGGGCCAGGCCTCGCAGAGCACGGCGACGGTCTGGATGCGGCGCAGCGCGACCTCGTTGCGGAAGTCGACCTCCAGCAGCCGGGGGTCGTCGTTGTCGTGCTGGAGCTGCTGGACCAGGCTCTGGATCTGGTAGAGCAGGGTCTGGATCTTGGAGGTGGCTCCGCGCATCGCGGAGCGGGCGGCGGCGTCGACCCGTTCGCGCTCGTCGGTCACGGCGGCGGCCGCGGCGTCGAGGACGGCCTGGAGCGTCTGGACGGCCTCCGGGCCGACGGCGGCCGGGTCGAGCGGTCCGGCGACCGGCGCGTTGGGGTGGCTGAGCCGGAGGGCGGCGGCGGCCACGCGTTCGGTGGCGAGGTGGCCGATCTCGGCCAGCAGGGCCGCGGCCTGCCGCACGGCGGCGGCGGCGCGCTCCTCGGCGGTCTCGGCGGCGAGCCGGGCCTCCGACGCCGTGCGGCCGGCGACGGTCGCGGCCTGCTCGGCCCCGGCCGTCGCGCGTTCGGCCTCGACGGCCCGGCGGACGGCCTCCGCGGTGCCGCGCTCCGCCTCGTGCGCCCGGTCCTCGGCGGCCAGTGCGCGGTCCGCCGCCTGCCGGGCCTCGTCGGCCGAGCGCCGGGCCTCGGCCCGGGCCTCGCGGGCCCGCTCCTCGCCGAGGAGGGCCCGGTTCTCGGCGGCGCGGGCGGCTTCCTCGGTCCGGGCCGCCCCGGCCGCCGCGGTGGCGGCCCGGGCCAGCGCCCGGGAGCGGGCGCGCGCCAGGACGGCCGTCGCCGCGAGCGCGGCGACCGCGATCAGTGCCAGGGCCGGCAACACGAGCTGCGTCATCGACGTCCTCGGAGGTCCTCGGTCGGAGGGGCGGGGTCGCCCCGGGGGGTGTCCGGCGGCTCAGGCCCGGGTGGTCGTGCCGCCCGTCCCGTTCCGCGGCCGGGGCGTGCGCCGATCAGTGTCCTCGTCCAACTCCCGCGCCACCAGGGCCACCTGGCTCATCGCCTCCAGGACGTTCGGCACCTCCGTGCCGTCCAGGTGCCGGTACTCGGCGCCGATGGTGAGCACCAGCCGCTCGGGCAGGCCGAGTTCGGGGTAGCGCTGCTCGGCGATGATCCGGCGGGCCGCGTCCAGCGCGGGGATCCCGGCGGCGTGCAGGGCGTGCGCGCGCTCGCGCAGGTGGCCGAGGTAGGCGATGTGTTCCCGGACGCCGGCACGGCCGAGCACCGGTCCGTGTCCCGGGACGAAGATCTCGGCACCGGTCGCCAGGATGCGCTCGCAGGCGGCGATGATGTTCTCCAACGGCCCCGCCCAGTGCGAGGGGTGGTCGCCGGGCTGTTCGGCGCTCGATCCGAAGATCACGTCACCGGTGAACACCGCCCGCTGGTGCGGGAGGTGGACGATCAGGTCGCCACCGGTGTGCGCGGACGGGAGCCCGGTGATCTGCACGGGGTACTCCCCCACCCGCAGCTCCAGCTCGCCGTGGAAGACGGTGTCGGGCCGGACGGGCTCGGTCTGCGACCAGTCGAACTGGCCGAAGTGGCGCCGGAGGTAGCCACCGAGCAGCGAGTCCGGGTCGCTGCTCGCGACCAGGGCGTGCTGCTGCTTGGGCGTCGGCTCGTAGTGGATGTGCTCCAGCGCCTCGCGGGTGGCGATGATCTCCGCCCCGGGGAGCACGCCGGCGCCCCAGAGGTGGTCGCCGTTGGCGTGTGTGACGATCACCCGGTCGACGGTGACGCCGTCGGCGAGCCGCTTGCGGCTCTCGGTGAGGAACTCTGCGGCGAGCGAGGGGTCGTAGGGCGTGTCGATCCAGAGCGCCGTCCTCGGCGAAGCCAGCAGCCCGCAGTTGGCGAGACCCCATCCGCGCTTCGGGGGAAGCCAGACGTACAGGTCATCGGCAATCGTGCTCACGTTCGCACGGTTGATCGTCATGGGCGCGATTATGCCGATGATGTGACAGGAGTGGAGCAAGGCCTCTGCAATTCAAGACAATTCCTGTCACGGACCATCCTGTCCTGTCCCGATTCCTCCCCCCTTGCACCACGCCCGGTCCAGGCCGTTCCGTCCCGTCGGGCAGGGCACTCGGGGGACGGTCCGTCGGCGTCTCAGACCAGAGGCAGGGGCCGGCACACCTCGACGGTGACGTCGACGGTGTCGAGGCCGATGACCCGGCCCTCGACGGCGACGAATCCTTTCTCCCCGGAACGGAAGAGCGCGGCCAGCGGGGACTGCCGGCCGGCGGCCCCCAGGGCCTCGACGGCCATCGCGGACCCGAAGGCGAAGACGCCGCAGAGCACGATGCAGGGGGCGTGCCGGGAGGTGCGGGTGACGAAGACGAAGCCGTGGTCGCGGACCAGCTCGTCGGCGGCGTTGTACTGGGCCTCGAACGCCATGCCGCCCCAACGGGCCCGGGCCGCCCGGGGGTGTTCCAGCCGGAAGTCCGGGAAGTCGCCGGCGAGCACGCTGGCCGAGTAGGCGTTGACGCTCGGTCCACCTATCGAGAAGGTCGGCATCCGCGGGTCCTGGGCGCCGGCGGTGACCAGCTCGATGGTCGCCTTCCGGTTGATCTTCCGCAGCAGGTCGGTGAGTTCGGCGATCGCCCGGGCCTCGGCCATCGGCATGAAGAGCACGTTCTTCGGCCCCCGGCTGGTGAGCCGGCAGCCGTCCTTGGCGTAGGCGAACTCCGCCACCTCGATGCTGGGGGTGACGATCTGCACCCGCCCGTACGGCGCGAGCAGCGCGCGCAGGAAGCCGTAGCGCAGGAAGAGGCGGGTGCGGGCGAGGGACCGGGCGGCGACGAAGCCGATCACGGCCGGGAAGAACCCGACCAGGATCTGCAGGAGGATCTCCATGGCACCCCTCGCGCGAACGACTCGGGCACGAACTGTCTGCGCTGAGGTGATGCCCCGTAGAACACCAGAAACTCCCGACACTGCAGCCCACCCGGCGCCGACCACGCGAAATGCGCCCACTTCACCCGTTCGGGTGACACCCAGTCACGCCTGCCGCGGTTCCGGCCGACCGGCCCGGCCTCACCGCCGCCCGACTTCGCCGGCGGCGTCCGTCGGGCCGGCCGCCGACCGGCGTCTCAGCCCAGCTTCTTGGTGAACTTCCGCTCGCTGGCGCACTGCTCGTACCCGAGCCAGGCGTTGATCGCCAGCATCGGCGCGTTGGTCGCGTCGTTGGAGGTGTACGCCCGGAGCAACCCGGCCTCGCGGGCCCGGCGCAGCGACTCCAGCTTGGCCAGCTTGCTCAGGCCCCGGCCCCGGTACTCCCGGCGGCAGGCGGTGAACGCCGACCAGTACCGGTCCACGCCGTCCGTGTGCACCGCGCTGAACGCGGCCGGCTCACCGTCGACCACGGCCACGACGGTCAGGTCGCGGTCGTGGTCCGGGTGGATCCAGTCGCCGTTCAGGAACTCCTCGAAGTCGGCGGCGTCCATCTCGATCTCGCCCGGCTCGTCCCGGATGGCGTCCGCCTCGATCACGAAGATCGGGTACGGGTCGGCCGCCCACTCGCTCGCCGGGCGCAGCTCGACGCCGGCCGGCAGCGGCGGGGCCTGCGGCAGCGGCAGCGTCAGGTCACGGCCGCCGAAGTGGGCCACCCGGCCCTCGGTGAAGCCGCGGGCCCGGGCGAAGGCCAACGCGTCCTCGTCCTCGTCCACCCAGCTGTGCACCTCGACCACGCCGTGCTCGGCCAGGTGCCGCTCGGCGGCGGCCAGCAGGCCGGTGAGGACACCGCGCCGCCGGTACTCGGGCAGCACGCTGCCGTTGGCGTAGCCGATGCCCTTGGTCGTCGTGCCGGTGACCAGCGCGCAACGGACCGACCCGACCACCCGGCCGTCCAGCTCCGCCACGAAGGTGCGGAAGTGCGCACCCTCGGCCTGGTGGGCGGCGTGCCAGGCGAAGGCCTCGGCCGTCATCACCAGGTGGTCGCGGCCCGCACGGTGGGCCGCCGCGGCGGCCTCGGCGTCGCCGGGGCGGAAGTCACGAATTATCAGTGTTGTCATAGGTGCGTCACGCTAACCCGCGGCGGGCTCGTACGCAGCCGATTATTCTCCGGGCCCGAGGCCCGCCCCACCGGCCCCACCTGCGAAGAAGTCACGGGAAGGGGACCAAAGTCCCTCACCCGCGTGCCGCCAAGCTCAAATAATGCTCTGAGATGTCCGGGTGAGGCTTGGCAGCGGTACCGTCCGGGGACATCCTCAGCAGCACAGCCCGGTGGCCCTGGCGACGAGGCCCGCGCCGACCGACGGCTCCCCACCAGCCCTCAGAAGGGGGCGCACCCATGACCTCTCCTGCACTGCGAGCGCCCGCGACGACGACGGGGACCACCGCCGGCACGGCCGGCAGCACCGCCACGGCCGGCACGGCCCGTGCCGCCGGCCGGCTCGGCATCGGCCTCGGCTGGCGCAGCGAGATCGACACCGTGGTGGAGCGGCAGCCCGGCCTGGACTGGGTCGAGGTCGTCGCCGAGAACGTCTGCGCCGACCACCTGCCCGAGTCCCTGACCGTCCTCCTCGCCCGCGGCCTGACCGTGATCCCGCACGGCGTCTCGCTCGGTCTCGGCGGCGCCGACCGGCCCGACCCGGCCCGCCTGGCCAGGCTCGCCGAGACCGCCGGGGCCCTCGGGTCCCCGCTGGTCACCGAGCACCTGGCCTTCGTCCGGGCCGGTGGCCTGGAGGCCGGCCACCTGCTGCCGGTGCCGCGCACGCGCGACGCCCTGGACGTCATCGCCGAGAACGTCCGGATCGCCCAGGACCAGCTCCCGGTCCCGCTGGCGCTGGAGAACATCGCCGCCCAGCTGGCCTGGCCGGACGACGAGCTGACCGAGGGGCAGTTCCTCGCCGAGCTGGTCGAACGGACCGGCGTCCGGCTGCTGATCGACGTCGCCAACCTGCACACCAACCGGGTCAACCTCGGGATCGACCCGGCCGCCGAGCTGGACCGCCTGCCGCTGGAGGCCCTCGCCTACGTGCACGTCGCGGGCGGCACCATGATCGACGGGGTCTGGCACGACACCCACGCCCACCCGGTCACCGAGCCGGTGCTGGAGGTGCTGGCCGAGCTCTGCGCCCGGGTCGCCCCGCCCGGCGTGCTGCTGGAGCGCGACGCCGCCTTCCCGCCGCCCGCCGAACTGGCCGCCGAACTCGACGCCGTGCGCCGGGTGCTGGACGGCGGTGGCCCACGGTGACCGCCACCGACGAGGCCCGGGAGCGGCTGGCCGCCCGGCAGACCGACCTGCTCACCGCCCTGGTGGCCGGCGGGCCGGTGCCGCCCGGCTTCGATCCGGCCCAGGTCCGCGCCCAGTCCGCCGCCCTGGCAGCCAAGCGCCGTGACACCGCCGCCAAGGTGGCACCGGCACTGCCGCGCCTGCTCGGGCCGCAGTACGGGCCGCTCTTCCTCGCCTACGCCCGACGGCACCCGCAGACCGGCGGCTACCGCGCCGACGCCCGCGCCTTCGCCGCCTGGGCGCTCGCCGAACCGCCCCGCCGGGCAACGGACGACCCGACAACGGACGAACCGGCAAACGACGACCCGGCGACGCGCGACCCGGCGACGGAAGGCACCGCAGCCGCCCCGCTCGACGCCGAACGGCGCCGGGCCCTGGAACGCTGGCTCCGCCCGGCCCCCGAACGACCGCCCGGCCCGCTCGCCCGCCTGCGCCGCGCCCTGCGGCCCGGCAGCCGGGCCTGACACCCGGCGGCCCGGCCGCAGCAGGCGAGCACCGGAGCTCGCACCACGTCACCGGGTCCGCGCACCGTTCGCCGGACCCCACGAACGGCCCACCACACACCGGGCGCCGGACCCCGCGCACCCGAAACCCGCACCGGGCCGCCAGGCCCCGCGCACCAGAACGAGCGGCACCAGAACGCTCACGTCCCGGGGGGAATCCGCCCATGTGGCACAACAGCTACTTCCTCGTCCCCGCCCTCCTGCTGTTCGCCGCCGCGCTGTACGCCGCGCAGGCCAAGCGGGCCGCCAAGCGCGTGCCGTCCCCCAAGGGCCTGCCCGGCCGCGGCCTGCCGCTGCTGGACACCGCCTTCCTCGCCGGCGGCCCCGGCCGGGTCTTCGACACCGCCTTCGTCCGGATGCACCGGGACGGCCGCGCCGTCCTGAACCGCGCCGGCCTCGTCACCCTCACCGGCACCCTGGCGTTCGACGCCGTCGACCAGGCCGTCATCGAGGCGGCCGGCCCGTCCCGGAGCGGCGAGCTCGGCGCCCTGCGCCGCGCGGTGATGCGCTCCGCCGCCGTCCAGGAGATCGGCGACCGGCTCGCCGACCGCGGTCTGCTGCGCGACCCCGTGCGGCTGCGGCGGGCCAGGTCCGCCCGCCGGCTGCTCTGGATAGCCCTGCTCGACGTGGTGGTCTTCGCCGTCGCCGCCTACCTGCTGGACTCCGACGAGCCCGGCTACGACCGCCCGGCGCTCTGGGCCCCGCTGGTCATGCTCGGGTTCGGCCTGTTCTCGCTGCCGGCCAGCTGGCCGCTCAAGGGCCGGATCACGCCCGCCGGGCGGCGTCAGCTCACCCTGATGAACACCGGCAAGCCGTGGAAGCCCTCCGACCGGCCGGCCCCCCTGCACGCCCGCGACGCCACGTTGCTCGGTGCCGTGGCGCTCGGCGGCCTCACCACCGCCGAGCTGGCCGACGAGCAGCTGCGGGAGGCGATGCTCGCCTCGGCGGCGGCCGACCAGGCCGCCCGGTCCGCCGCCCACACCGGCGCCGGCTCCTCCTCGTCCGGCTCGTCCGGCTCGTCCTCCTCGTCCTGCGGCACCGCGGGCACCTGGTGCGGCTCCTCCTCCGACTCCGGTTCCTCCGGTTCGGGCTGCGGCGGAAGCAGCGGCTGCGGGTCGTCGAGCGGCGGGTCCTCCTCGTCGAGCTGCGGGTCGAGCTCCGGGTCCTCCTGCAGCTCCTCCTCCAGCTGCGGCGGAGGCGGAGGCGGCTGCGGTTCCTGACCACCGCCCGCCCCGGACGTCACAGTTCGGTATCGCGGTCCGGGAATGCGTTCCACCCACGACGGCGGCGGGTCTACAACAACCCCATGTGGTTGCTCTTCCTGCTCCCGGCCTGCGTCGCCGCGGTCCTCTCCTGCATCCGGCTGGTCCGGACGGCCGCGACCGCCGACGCCCTGGCCGGGCAGGAGGGCCCACGGCCGGCCGAGGCGGTCGGGATCGGGCTCTACGAGACGGCCTACCTGGCCGGCGGCCCGGACCGGGTGGTGGAGCTGGCACTCGTCCTGATGGCGTCCCGGGGCCGGCTGCACCTGGCCCACACCGGGTGGACGACGGTCGTCGACCCGCGCGGCCGCAGCCGGCTCGAACGCGCGGTGCTCGCCACCGTCGGCCCCGAGGGCCAGTGCCGCACGGACGACCTGCGCGAGGCGATGGGCGCCCACCCCACCGTGCTGGAGATCGGCAGCCGGCTCTCGCTCGCCGGGCTGGCGACCCCGGCGGCCGTCCAGCGGCGCACCGTCCTGGTGATCCGGCAGGTCCGGCAGGCGCTGTTGCTCTCGCTGGTCCTGCTGGCCGCCGCGCTGGCCACCGGCGTCCTGGTGGACGGTGACGCGCTGGCACCGCTGGCCTGGTTCTCGCTGCCGCTGGTGCTCACCGCCGGGACCCTGCTGATGGCCCGGGTCGACGTCTACCCGTACACCGGTTGGGCCTCGCCGGTCGGCCAGGAGGTGCTCCGCGAAGTCCGCCCACCGCGCCAGCACGGCCTCACCGACGACGACGAGCGCGAACTGTTCACCGCCGTCGCCATGAACGGCACCGACGCCCACCCCGACGCCCGCCTCCGCGCGGCCCTCCGCCGGCACTGAGGGTCCGGCCGGACCGGCGGCCCCGACCCACGCCACGACGCCCGGACGCAGCGATGCCGGCCTGCCGGGACGAGCCCCGCAGACCGGCGTCCTCGGCCGCGTTCGACGGCCGGTGGCCTCAGACGAGGCCGTTGAGCAGCTCGCTGACCGGCTTGCGGCGCCCGGTGAAGAACGGCACCTCCTCGCGGACGTGCAGCCGGGCCCGGGAGGGGCGCAGGTCGCGCATCAGGTCCACGATGCGGTGCAGCTCGTCCGCCTCGAAGGCGAGCAGCCACTCGTAGTCGCCCAGCGCGAACGAGGCGACCGTGTTGGCCCGCACGTCCGGGTAGCCGCGCGCCATCTGGCCGTGCTCGGCGAGCATCGCGCGCCGCTCGGCGTCCGGCAGCAGGTACCACTCGTAGGAGCGGACGAACGGGTAGACGCACACGTAGTCGCGCGGGCGCTCGTCGGCGAGGAACGCCGGGATGTGCGACTTGTTGAACTCGGCCGGGCGGTGCAGCGCCATGTTCGACCAGACCGGCTCCAGCTCCCGGCCCAGGCCGGTGCGGCGGAAGCGGTTGTACGCCTCCTGGAGGTCGTCGGAGTCGGCGGCGTGCCACCAGACCAGGATGTCGGCGTCGGCGCGCAGACCGGACACGTCGTAGGTACCGCGCACCGTGACGTCCTTGGCGTCGAGCTGGGCGAACAGCTCGTCCACCTCGGCGGCCAGGCCGGTGCGGTCCTCGGGCAGTGCGCCCTTGAGCTTGAACACCGACCACATGGTGTAGCGGATGACCTGGTTCAGGTCCCGTGCCTTCTTCTTCTCCGGCTGCTGCTCAACGGTCTCAGTCATGCGCCCATTGTCCTCTCGGTGACGTTCTCCCCGGTCAGCGGGGTCAGCACTCCGTCGAGCCCGGCGACGGCCGTCCGGGCGCTCGCGATGCACGCCGGGATGCCCACCCCGTCGTACGCGGCCCCGCACAGCGCCAGCGCGCCGACCCGGTCCGCGGCAGCCCGGATCCTGGCCACCCGGTCCAGGTGGCCGACCGGGTACTGCGGCAGGCCGGCCCGCCAACGGGTGACGGCGGTGTCGTACGGGCGGGCGGTCAGTCCGATCGCCTCGCCCAGGTCGGCCAGCGATCCGGCGACCAGTTCCTCGTCCGGCAGTTCCAGCGGCTCCTCCTCACGCAGCCGGCCCAGCGAGGTGCGCAGCACGAACGCGTCCGGGGCGGAGCGCTCCAGCCAGCCCCACTTGTTGGAGGAGAAGGTGGACGCCTTGATCCGGCGGCCGTCCACCGGCGGCACCAGGAAGCCGCTGCCGGCCGGCGGCTCCGGCAGGTCGGAACGCCGGAACGCCAGGGTGACCAGGGCCATCCCCGCGTACTCGACGGCGTCCAGCTCGACGGCCGCGGCCGGTGCGTCGGCGCGCAGCAGCCGGGCGGCGGCGGGCGCGGGCACGGCCAGCACCACGGCGGTGGCGTGCAGTTCCCCGCCGTCGCCGGTCGCGACCCGCCAGCCGTCCGGGGTGCGGCGCAGCCCGGTCACGGCGGTGCGGGTGCGCAGGTCGACGCCGGCTCCGACGCAGGCGGCGGCGACCGCCGTCGGCAGGGTGCCGAGGCCGCCGCGCAGCCCCTGGAAGACGGGGGTCCCGGCGGTCTGCGGCCGGGTGGCCAGTTCGTGCACGCCGGCGACCAGCGAGCCGCCGCCGCGGGCGACGGGCAGCAGGGCGGGGACGGCGGCGCGCAGCGAGATCTCGTCGGCGCGGCCGGCGTAGACACCTCCGAGCAGCGGCTCGACCAGCCGGTCCACCACCTCGCGGCCGAGCCGGTCGGCGACGTACCGCCCGATCGCGACGTCGTCCGTGACGGCCTCGCCGGCCCCCTCGTGCCGGGCCCGTTCCAGGCCCTCGGCGCTCAGTACCCCGGAGGCCTCCAGCGCGGCGAGGTCTCCCGGAACGCCCATCACCTGTCCGCCGGGCAGGGGCCGCAGCGCGCCCCTCGTCCAGATCGCGGCCCTGGCGGTGGTCGGCGGTTCCAGTTCCCCGTCCAGTCCGACCGCGCGCGCCAGGTCGACCGCCTCGGGCCGCCGGGCCAGCATCGACTCGGCCCCGAGGTCCACCCGGACCCCGCCCACCTCGCCGCCCCAGAGCTTCCCGCCCAGCCGGTCGGACGCCTCCAGCAGCGTCACCCGCGCCCGGGCCGCTCCCCCGGCGGCCCCGCTGAGCACGGCGGCCGCGGTCAGCCCCGCGATCCCGCCGCCGATCACGACGACATGTGCTTGCGACATGCCTCGCAGTCTTGCAGGTCTTTACACCTTTGCCTCAATCCGCCCGCTTCCGCCCGTTCGAGGCCCCGGGGGCGGGGGCGGGCGCGACATCCGCGCGCGCGAACCACGTCCGGTCGGGGTCGTACGGGAGGTCGGCGCCCGGATGCCCGGCGGGGCGGTGCGGCGGGGTGACGGCGGCACTGCTGCGGCGGGCGGGGAGCGTGGTGGAGACGGTCCGACGCCTTGTCCGGGCCGCAGCCGAGCTGTGATCGAGCTGCGACCTCCGGAGCGGGTCCGATCCGGCTCCGCGCCCGTCGAATGGTCCGGGTGCCGGAAGGAATCGGCGCCGGAACTGTGGACGCGGGGAGGACTCGATCGTGGAACGAGGACGGCGGAGAGCGGGGGCGCTGGCGGCGGTGGCCGTGGCGGCGGTACTGGCCGGGGGGTGCAGCGCGTCCGACAAGAGGGACAGCAGCATGAGCGGCAACGCGGCGCCGGCGGTCGCCGGTGACGCGGCGGCACCGGCAGCCGCGCCGGCCGCGCCGGCCGCACCCGGTGCGGCGGGTGCGGCCTCGGCCGCTCAGAAGGCCGCGCCGGAGGCGGGTGCCGGCAAGCCGAACGCGGTGCCGGTGGCGGACACCCGTCAGATCGCCTACAGCGCGCAGTTGTCCGTCCGGGTGGCGAAGGCGGACGCCGCGCTGGCGCGGGCCCGCGACCTGGCGGTCGGGGCGGGCGGCTACGTGGCGAGCGAGACGGTGAGCGGTTCCGCCGGGGTCCCCGGCGGCGGAGGGGGTGGCAAGCACCCGGTCGACATGGATCCGCCCGGCCCGCAGAGCGGGCAGCTGACGGTGAAGGTGCCGTCGGCGGCGTTCCAGCAGACGCTGGACCAGCTGGCCGGGCTGGGCGAGGTGTTGTCCCGCCGCAGCCAGGCGGACGACCTGACCCAGCAGGTCGCGGACGTCGGCAGCCGGGTGCAGACCCAGCAGGTGAGCGTGGACCGGGTCCGGGCGCTGATGGCGCAGGCGAAGACGCTGGCCGAGATCACCAGCCTGGAGGGCGAGTTGAGCCGCCGCGAGGCGGACCTGGAGTCCCTGCAGAAGCAGCTGAAGGAGCTGTCGGCGAAGACCTCGCTGTCCACCATCACGCTGGACGTCCGGCAGCGGGCGGACACCCCGGCGCCGGACGAGCCGGATGCCGAGGACGACGACGGCTTCTGGACCTCGGTCGGTGACGCGCTGGGCGGCGGCTGGGACGTGCTGGCGGCGATCGTGCGCGGCGTCGCGGTCGCGGTGGCCGCGGCGGCGCCGTTCCTGCTGGTCGCCGGACCGGTGGCGCTGGTGCTCTGGGTGCTGCGCCGGCGGCGGCGGGCCGGAGCGGGGACGGCACCGGTCACCCCGGTCACCCCGGACGGTCAAGGCGGCCAGGGCGGTCAGGGCGATCGGCCGGCGGCACCCGAGGTCCCCGCCGCCCCCGTCGAGAGCCCGAAGGTCCCGGCCGTCCCGCCCGGGCGCCCGGGCGCTCCCGGGGAGGAGTAGCTCAGCAGCGCAACCGCCGGTACGGCGGCGGGACCCCTCCGGGAGGTCCCGCCGCCGTACCGGCGGGCGCCGGCCCGCAGACCTCAGCGGGCGCTGGACTCGTGGACGAAGGCGACGAGGCGGCTGAGCGCGTCCGGGTCCATGCTGGGCAGCACTCCGTGGCCGAGGTTGAAGATGTGGCCGCTGGTGCCGAGCGCCCGGGCGGCCTGCAGCACCTCGCGCGCCTTGGCCTCGACGGCCCGGGTCGGAGCGAACAGCACGGCCGGGTCGAGGTTGCCCTGCAGGGCCTTGCCGGGGCCGACCCGCTCGGCGGCGACGTCCAGCGGGACCCGCCAGTCGACGCCGACCACGTCCGCGCCGGCCTCACCCATCAGGCCGAGCAGCTCGCCGGTGCCGACGCCGAAGTGGATCCGCGGGACGCCGTAGCCGGCGACGGCGTCGAACACCTTGGTGCTGGCCGGCATGACCGAGCGCCGGTAGTCGTCCGGAGCGAGCGCGCCGACCCAGGAGTCGAAGAGCTGGACCGCGGAGACGCCCGCCTCGATCTGCACCTTGAGGAAGGCCGAGGTGATGTCGGCCAGCCGGTCGACCAGGGCGGCCCACAGCTCGGGCTCGCCGTACATCATGGCCTTGGTGTTCTCGTGGTTCTTGGACGGGCCGCCCTCGACCAGGTAGCTGGCCAGCGTGTAGGGCGCGCCGGCGAAGCCGATCAGCGGGGTGGAGCCGAGCTCGTCGACGAGCAGGCCGATCGCCTCGGTGATGTAGGGGACGTCGTCCGGCTCCAGCGGGCGCAGCCGCCGGAGGTCCTCGAAGGTACGGATCGGGTCGGCGATGACCGGACCGATGCCGGGCTTGATGTCGACGTCGATGCCGACCGCCTTGAGCGGCACCACGATGTCGCTGAAGAAGATCGCCGCGTCCACCTGGTGCCGGCGCACCGGCTGGAGGGTGATCTCCTTGACCAGCTCGGGCCGCATGCAGGACTCCAGCATGGGGATGCCCTCGCGGACCTTCAGGTACTCGGGCAGCGAGCGGCCGGCCTGGCGCATGAACCACACCGGGGTGTGCGGTACCGGCTCGTGCCGGCAGGCCCGCAGGAACGCGGAGTCGTACGCGGCGCCGCGGCGCGCGGGGGGCTGCTGGCCGGGGGCGGCGCCTGCCTGGGCGGCTGCCGTGGTGTCTGCCGTTGTCTCGCTCACGCCCCAAATCTTCGCACGCGCCCCGGACCGGCCCCCTCGCCCGGTCTCGTCGGTTCCTCCAAGATCTGGCCGGATTGCCCTCCCGGCGCGCCGCGCGGAAAGAAGTTGCGGCGATTAACCGAGTTTTCGACCTAGTCTTCGGGTCATGGCAGCGGTCGGAGGGCACCCCGCACAGGGTGGCGGAGCAGGTGGCGGAACGGGTCGGGAGGCGGCGCCGAGCGAGTTCCGGGCCGCCGTGGAGGCGTTCTCCGGAGCGCGGCTCCGCCCCGAGGTCGTCCTCTCCCCCGCCCCCGCGCCGCGCCGGCTCGCCCCGTTCGCGTTCGCGGTGACCGCCGCCGTCGAGGTCGACGGCGAGGAGCTCGCCGACGGCCGGCTGGTGCTGCTGCACGACCCCGCCGGCCAGGAGGCCTGGAACGGGGACTTCCGCGTGGTCACCATGACCCGGGCGGAGCTGGAACCGGAGATGGCCGGCGACCCGATGCTCTCCGAGGTCGGCTGGGCCTGGCTGCTCGACGCGTTGCAGGCGCACGGCGCCGGGTACGCGGAGACCTCCGGCACGGTGACCCGGTGCGCCTCGCAGTACTTCGGCGGGCTGGCGGACCGCGAGTCCAGCACCGAGATCGAGATCCGGGCGTCCTGGACGCCGGCCGACGGCCGTTTCGAACGGCACCTCGCGGCCTGGGGGGACCTGCTCTGCATCAGCGCGGGTCTGCCGCCGGTCGCCCCGGCCCCGCAGTCACCGGCCGACGTCGCGTCACTCGGTGGAGTGGTCCCGATGCCCGCGCGACGGCGCCCGCGCTCGCACTGACGAGTGGCGCCCGGGATGCCCGGCGCCGCCGTGCCCGGCACGTCCTCCAGGGCTGACGACGTGTGATCCCACGCGGGCCCTCCGTCAACGAACCGCTCGAACCTGACCACTCCGCGATCGATCTGATCGATTTTGTGCGATTTCCAGGCACCTCGTATCAGTCACTTGCGCGATTTGTCCGTATTGTTACTCACTAGATCGTGATCTTTCGCTAAAGCCGGGCACGGATGATGCCGAAGCAGACTGTGACCCTTTCCGAACGCGGAACACTCCGACCGCCCCCTCGGGGTTCCGTCCGCCACTCCCCGCAGGAGGCCTGGTGTCGGTCCTTCTTGAGCACCCCGCAAACGTGGTCGCCTACCGGCCGACCAAGCCCACCGCCATGGTGGTCATCGCCGATCCCCGCGTCCGAAACACCGTCACCCGCCACCTCTGGGCGCTCGGCGTCCGGGACGTGATCGAGGTGTCCTCGATCGCCGAGGCCCGCCCCCGGGTCTCCACCCCCCGCGACATCTGCGTCGCCGACGTCCACCTCCCCGACGGCTCCGGACTCACCATCCTCGCCGAGACCCGCGCCGCGGGCTGGCCCAACGGGCTCGCGCTGTCCGCCGCCGACGACATCGGCGCGGTCCGCAGCGCGCTGGCCGGCGGTGTGAAGGGCTACGTCGTCACCGGCACCCGCACCAACGTCGCGATGCCGGGTCGCCCCGGCCTCCCCCTCGGCGCCGGCGGCCTCGCCGGACGGATGCGGCGCCCCGGCATGCCGGGCATGCCCGGTGCGGCCGGCGCTCCGGGCGGCGCGCCCGGGGCCCCCGGTGCGCCGGGAGCCCAGCAGGCCGCCTACCGCGAGCTCTCCGGCCGGGAGGTGGAGGTGCTGCGGCTGGTCGCCGAGGGCCAGTCGAACAAGGCGATCGGCGTGGCGATGGGCCTCTCCGCGCTCACGGTGAAGAGCCACCTCGCCCGGATCGCCCGCAAGCTGGGCACCGGGGACCGCGCCGGGATGGTCGCGGTCGCCCTGCGCACCGGCATCATCCACTGACCCTGGTGGACCGCCGCGGCGGCCTGGAGGAACGTTTCTGTACCGTCGCCCGCCCGTCTCCGGGCCGCTCGTGATCCACGGCTCCGCCCCGGGGAGATGTCTCCCCGGGGCGGAGCCGTGGACGGCCCCGCTCCGGATCGGCGGCCGTCGACACCCGATCAGGGCGCCCCGGAGGCGCACGGGCAGGTCACAAAGCGGTCTGACCAGTCCGACAACACTCCCGGCTGCGGGGACCGTCGTACCCTTGGTAGGTGACCGACGCCGTAGCAGCCATCCCAGAAGAAGCAGCCCCGGTCCCGCTCCTGGAGCCGAAGGAGGGGATCCCTCCGGTCGTGGCGGACGAGCAGGCGCTTGCCGCCACCGTCGCCGCCTTCGCCGCGGGAACCGGACCGGTCGCCGTCGATGCCGAGCGGGCCTCCGGCTACCGCTACGGCCAACGGGCGTACCTCATCCAGCTGCGCCGCGCGGGCGCCGGTACCGCGCTGATCGACCCCATCGCCTGCCCCGACCTCAGCGGGCTGGGCGAGGCCCTCGCGGACACCGAATGGGTGGTGCACGCCGCCACCCAGGACCTGCCCTGCCTGGCCGAGGTCGGCATGAGACCCCGGCGGCTGTTCGACACCGAGCTGGCCGGGCGGATCGCCGGCTTCGCGCGGGTCGGACTCGGGCCGATGACCGAGAGCGTGCTCGGGCTGAGCCTGGCCAAGGAGCACTCCGCGGTCGACTGGTCCACCCGGCCGCTGCCCGAACCGTGGCTCCGCTACGCCGCTCTGGACGTCGAGGTGCTGGTCGAGCTGCGCGACGCGCTCGAACGGGAGCTGGACGCCCAGGGCAAGCTCGACTGGGCCCTGGAGGAGTTCGCCGCGATCGCCGCGGCGCCCCGCCCCGCCCCGCGGACCGACCCGTGGCGCCGCACCTCGCAGCTGCACAAGGTGCGCCGGCGGCGCCAGCTGGCCGTGGTGCGCGAGCTCTGGCTGGCCCGCGACCGGATGGCCCAGGAGCGGGACGTCTCGCCGGGCCGGGTGCTCTCGGACGCGGCGATCGTCAACGCCGCGCTGGCCATGCCCCTGAACATCGCCGCGCTCCAGGGCGTCCAGGGCTTCGGCCCGCGGGTGCACCGGCGCCAGCTGGAGCAGTGGCTGGCCGCCGTCCAGCGCGGCCGGGAGGTGCCGGAGAACCAGCTGCCGCCGTCCGCGGCGCCGCACGACGGCCCGCCGCCGCCGCGGGCCTGGGCCGAGAAGGACCCGGTGGCCGCCGCCCGGCTGACCGGCGCGCGGGCCGCCGTCACCGATCTGGCCGAGTCGCACAACCTCCCCGCCGAGAACCTGATCACGCCGGACCTCGTCCGCCGGGTCGCGTGGGAGCCGCCGGCCGGCGCCGGCGCCGGGGAGGTGGCCGCGGCGCTGCGCCGGCTGGGCGCCCGCCAGTGGCAGGTGGACCTGGTCGCGCCCGCGCTGGCCACGGCCTTCGCGGAGGCCGCCGCCGCCGAGCAGCAGGACTGAGCGGTCGGACGTGGGAGAGGGGATGTCACCCGGGTGGGTGACATCCCCTCTCCCACGTCCGGCTCCGGAACGACCCGGAGACGGGCGGGGCGAGGGCCCCGCCCCGAGCCGGCCCATGGCGAGCGGGCGACACCCGCCCCGAGCCGAAGGACCGCGCCGGTGCCGAGAGGGAGAAGCGAGGAAGCGACGAAGGAGCGCGGGAGCGCCGACCGTCGGCACCGGACCGAAGCGGCCCGGAGGCGAGCGGGCGACAGCACGTGTTGCGGGACACACGGGGAGATGCACCCGTCGGGCCTGGGCAGGTTGGTTACCGGCGGGTAGCATGACGGTGAAGCAGCGCCGCTCACGTCCCCTCGTGCGACGGACGGCGGCAGCCTGCCCACCTCAACCTGTTGGTCCCTGGGAGGAGAAGCCCCCGTGCCTCGTACCGCGAGGGACGTCGTCTTCGTCGATGGCGTCCGCACCCCGTTCGGCAAGGCCGGCCCGAAGGGCATCTACCACGAGACGCGCGCCGACGACCTGGTCGTCAAGTGCATCCGGGAGCTCGTGCGCCGGAACCCGAACCTGCCCGTCGAGCGCATCGACGAGGTCGCCGTCGCGGCCACCACGCAGATCGGCGACCAGGGTCTGACGATCGGCCGCACCGCCGCGCTGCTGGCCGGCCTGCCGAAGTCCGTCCCCGGCTACTCGATCGACCGCATGTGTGCCGGCGCGCTGACCGCCGTCACCGCGACTGCCGGCGGTATCGCCTTCGGCGCGTACGACATCGTCGTCGCCGGTGGCGTCGAGCACATGGGCCGCCACCCCATGGGCGAGGGCGTCGACCCGAACCCGCGCTTCGTCTCCGAGAAGCTCGTCGACGAGTCCGCCCTGTTCATGGGGATGACCGCGGAGAACCTGCACGACCGGTTCCCGCACATCACCAAGGAGCGCTGCGACGCCTACGCCGTGCGCTCACAGGAGAAGGCCGCCAAGGCGTACGCCAACGGCGACATCCAGCCCGACCTGGTGCCGATCTCGATCCGCAACACCAACCCCGAGGTCGGCGAGACCGGCTGGGGCCTGGCCACCGTGGACGAACCGCTGCGCCCGGGCACCACGATGGAGAGCCTGGCGGGTCTGAAGACCCCGTTCCGCCCGCACGGCAACATCACCGCGGGCAACTCGGCCGGTCTGAACGACGGCGCCACCGCCTCGCTGCTGGCCGCCGAGGACGTGGCCGAGGAGCTCGGCCTGCCGGTCAAGATGCGGATGGTCTCCTACGCCTTCGCGGGCGTCGAGCCCGAGGTGATGGGCATCGGCCCGGTGCCGGCCACCGAGAAGGCGCTGGCCAAGGCCGGTCTGACCATCGACGACATCCAGGCCTTCGAGGTCAACGAGGCCTTCGCCGTCCAGGTGCTGGCCTTCCTGGACCACTACGGGATCGCGGACGACGACGAGCGGGTCAACCCGTACGGCGGCGCGATCGCCTTCGGCCACCCGCTGGCCTCCTCCGGCGTGCGCCTGATGAACCAGCTGGCCCGCCGCTTCGAGCAGCGCCCGGACGTCCGCTACGGCCTCACCACGATGTGCATCGGCTTCGGCATGGGCGGCACCATCATCTGGGAGAACCCGCACTTCGAGGGTGGTAAGTGACCATGAGCACCACGACTGAGCTGCTGACCCGCGGCGCCGAACTCTTCCCCGGCGAGGTCGTCACCACCGCGCACGTCCGCCACCTGGACCTGCCGCTGCAGGCCGGCCGGCTGGCCCTGATCACCCTGGACAACGGCTTCGACCACACCAAGCCGACCACCTTCGGCCCGGGCTCGCTGCTCAAGCTGAGTGCGGCGCTGGACCAGGTCGAGGCGGAGGCCGCCGAGGGCACCGTCGTCGGTGCGGCGATCACCGGCAAGCCGTTCATCTTCGCGGTCGGCGCCGACCTCAAGGGCGTCGAGCTGCTCAAGGAGCACGCGGACGCGCTGGCCATCGGCAAGGGCGGCCACGAGGTCTTCAAGCGGATCGCCGCACTGCCCGTCCCGACCTTCGCGTTCTACAACGGCGCGGCGATGGGCGGCGGCGTCGAGGTCGGCCTGCACTGCGACTACCGCACGGTGTCCGCGGGCGTCCCGGCGTTCTCGCTGCCGGAGGTCTTCCTCGGCCTCGTCCCCGGCTGGGGCGGCTGTACCGTCCTGCCGAACCTGATCGGCCCGGCGAAGGCCGTCAAGGTCATCATCGAGAACTCGATGGCGCAGAACAAGCAGCTCAAGGGCAAGGACGTGTTCGAGCTGGGGATCGCCGACGCGATCTTCGAGCCGGCCGACTTCCTGGAGCAGTCGCTGCTCTGGGCGGCCCGTGTCCTCAAGGGCGACGTGACCGTCGAGCGCGAGGAGATCGACCGCGGCAAGGCCTGGGACGACGCCGTCGCCTGGGGCCGTCTGGTCGCCGACGCCAAGGTCCACGGTGCGGCCCCCGCCGCCTACCGGGCGCTGGACATCATCGCCCAGGTGAAGGACCAGGACCTCCAGGCCGGTTTCGACGCCGAGGACGCGGCCCTGGCCGACCTCATCATGGGCGGCGAGCTGCGCAGCGGCATCTACGCCTTCAACCTGGTGCAGCGCCGGGCCAAGCGCCCCGTCGGCGCGCCGGACAAGTCGCTGGCCCGCCCGGTCACCAAGGTCGGCGTCGTCGGCGCCGGTCTGATGGCCTCGCAGCTGGCGCTGCTGTTCGCCCGCCGTCTGGAGGTGCCGGTGGTCCTCACCGACATCGACCAGGAGCGCATCGACAAGGGCGTCGGCTACGTCCACGCCGAGATCGACAAGCTGCTCGGCAAGGGCCGGATCGGCCAGGACAAGGCCAACCGTCTCAAGGGCCTGGTCACCGGCTCGCTCGACAAGGCCGCCGGCTTCGCCGACGCGGACTTCGTGATCGAGGCCGTGTTCGAGGAGATGGGCGTCAAGCAGACCGTCTTCGCGGACCTGGAGAACGTGGTCTCGCCGACCTGCGTGCTGGCGACCAACACCTCCTCCCTGTCGGTCACCGAGATGGCCTCGAAGCTGAAGCACCCCGAGCGGGTCGTCGGCTTCCACTTCTTCAACCCGGTCGCGATCCTGCCGCTGCTGGAGATCGTCCGCGGCGAGCAGACCGACGACGTCGCGCTGGCCACGGCCTTCGGCGTCTCGAAGAAGCTGCGGAAGACCTCGGTGCTGGTCAAGGACGCCCCGGCGTTCGTGGTGAACCGGATCCTGACCCGCTTCATGGGCGAGATCCAGAACATCATCGACGAGGGCACCCCGATCGCCACCGTCGAGAAGGGCGTCGAGCCGCTCGGCCTGCCGATGTCCCCGATCGTGCTGCTGGAGCTGGTCGGCCCGGCCATCGCGCTGCACGTCTCGGAGACCCTGCACGGGGCCTTCCCGGAGCGCTTCACCGTCTCCGGGAACCTCGGCAAGGTGGTGAAGGCCGGCAAGCGCGGTTTCTACACCTGGGTCGACGGCAAGCAGATCCTCGACCCCGAGGTGCTGGAGCTGCTCTCCTTCGGCGACAGCGTGCTGACCGAGGAGCAGGTGCTCTCGCGGTCGCTGGAGGCCGTCGCGCAGGAGATCGGCCTGATGCTGGAGGAGGGTGTCGTCGCCGAGGCGCAGGACATCGACCTCTGCATGATCACCGGCGCCGGCTGGCCCTTCCACCTGGGCGGGATCACCCCGTACCTGGACCGTGAGGGCATCTCGGAGCGCGTGAACGGCAAGCCCTTCCTCGCCCCCGGTGTGGCCTCGGTGCCCGCCTGAGGAGTGCACGACGGAGCCCCGGTGACCGACGGATCGGTCACCGGGGCTCTTCCGCGTGCCTGGGCTCCTCCGCGTGCCGGCGCTCCGTCCCGTGCCGGGGCTGCCGGACCGGGCGGCGGCCGGGCGGGCCCGGCCCCGACCGCCGGGGGCGTCAGCGCTTGAGGCGGTAGACCACCGTGTCGGCGAAGACGCCGACCATCTCGTAGTGGGTGTCCAGCAGCGCCTCGATCTTCGGGATCATGCCGGGCTGGTACGGCGCGAGGCCGGAGTCGTCGACCACGACCTCGGGCAGGCCCTTGGCGATCTCCTGGTCGAAGGTCTGCCAGGCGTTGTCCACGGAGAACTGCTCGCCGACGTTGAGGCTGCTGTCCTTGCCGCCGCTGTAGTTGGTGAGGAATCCGGCGGTCAGGTACCGGGTGGCGGGCTTGCGGTCCGCGAGCCAGTACAGCTCCGGGTGCATGCCCCAGACCAGCACGGTGTCCTTGGGCGAGGTCTGGGCGGCGACCGCCGTGGCGACCTCGGTGGTGCGGCTGAGCCGCTCCCCCGGCCAGGCCAGCGCCAGGCCCCAGAAGACCGTGGCGGCGGCCGTGGTGTACACCAGGACAGGCTTCCAGCGGACCGCCGAGGTGGCGACCGCCCCGGTGCCCAGCAGCACCAGCGGGGGCATCAGCTGCAGGTAGTAGTGGCCGAAGAAGTGGAAGCCGACGCTGACCGCGATCACCGAGGACAGCAGCCAGACCCAGAGGTCCGTGGTGGAGCCGTGCTCCTCCCCGGCGACGGGCAGCGGGCGGTGGCGGTACTTCAGCCAGAGCCGTCGGCCGACCGGCAGCAGGAAGCCGAGCCCGGCCCCGAGCAGGATCGCCGAGTTGCCGAGCGCCCGGCCGACCATCTGCAGCAGGGCGCCGCCCGCCGAGGCGTAGTCGCCGCTGCCGGTGACCACCCAGAAGAGGAAGCCCTTGGGCTTGGTGAGGATGACCGCGACCAGCGCTATCGGCAGCGTGAAGCCGAACCCGATCTTGAACAGGGCGGGCGGCCACCGGACGCCGCGCCGGCGGGCGTCCTGGTAGAGCATCCAGAGCACGGCCAGCAGCACCGCGCCGCCGGTCTGCTTGGTCAGCGAGCAGAGCGCCACCGCGATGCCCGCCGCCAGCCAGCGGCGCCGCTCGGCGTACCGGAAGGCGGCCACCATGGCGGGCAGCATGAAGACCTCGAAGGTCGCCGCCTGGGTGTCCTCCGGGGAGAGCCCGATGGAGACCAGCAGGTAGAGCAGCCCGGCGCCGGCGCCGGCCCGGTTGCCCCAGCGGCCGCGGGCGATCGAGGCCAGCAGGATCGCGGTGACCAGGTGGGCGCCCACCGCCAGCGTGCGCAGCGGCCAGAGCGAGGCGGAGCCGAAGACCGCGAACGAGGCCTGGTAGAGCCAGGGCAGGAGCGGCGGCTTGCGGTCGACCACGGTGTCGTACAGGACGCCGCCGTCGGCGAGCATCCGGGCCTGGGTGGCCAGGAAGCCCTCGTCGGGGCTCCAGACCGGCCGGACGAAGGACGGGATGTGGGTGACGAGCGCGACCAGGGCCAGCAACGGCACCAGCCGCGTCCAGTAGCCGACGCGGACGCGCTCCCAGCCCTCGGCCGGGGGTACCCCCAAGGGCAGGCGCTCGGCGAGCGCGGTCAGGCGGGATCGGGTGGGGGTCGGCACGGATGACAACCTACCGGGCGGGATCGGCGCCGGAAGCGCCGGTCCCGCCTTTCGGTGCGATTATCAGCCCGATCCGTACCCGATCCGTACCTGATCCGTACCTGATCCGTGCCGAACTGTTGCCGAGCCGTCGACGTCGGACGGCCGGGACGGCCCCGCAGGGCCCGGCCGACCCGCCCCCGCCCCGATCGGCCGGGCGGGTGACCCGGCCGGGTCGGCGGAGGTCGGTCAGGCCTCGACGGCGGCCACGTCCAGCTTGGAGACCAGCGCCGTCACCTGACGGGCGACGTCCGGGGCGGTGAGACCGATCTCGGCGAGGATCTCCGGCCGCGAGGCGTGGTCCAGGAACTGCTGCGGAATGCCGAAGTCGCGCAGCGGCAGGTCCACGCCGGCGTCGCGCAGCGCCTGGGCGACGGCGGCGCCGACACCGCCGACCCGGCCGTTGTCCTCGACCGTGACGACCACCCGGTGCTCGGCGGCCAGGCCCGGCAGGGCCGGGTCGACCGGCTTGACCCAGCGCGGGTCCACCACGGTGGCGGTGACGCCCTGGGCGGCCAGCAGGTCGGCCACCTCCAGGCACATCGGGGCCAGCGCGCCGACCGAGACGATCAGCACGTCGGCGCGGCGGCCGTCGGCCGTCGGCCCGGCGGCGTCCGGCGCCGCCTCGCGCAGCACGTCCATGCCGCCGATCCGGCCGACCGCCGGGACGGCCGGACCGACCGAGCCCTTCGAGTAGCGGACCACGGTCGGGGCGTCCTTGACGTCGACCGCCTCGCGCAGCTGGGCGCGCACCTGGTCGGCGTCGCGCGGCGCGGCGAGCCGCAGGCCGGGGACGACCTGGAGGATCGACATGTCCCACATGCCGTTGTGCGAGGCGCCGTCGGTGCCGGTGACGCCGGCCCGGTCCAGCACGAAGGTGACGCCCAGCTTGTGCAGCGCGACGTCCATCAGCACCTGGTCGAAGGCGCGGTTCAGGAAGGTCGCGTACACCGCGAAGACCGGGTGCAGGCCGCCGGTGGCCAGGCCGGCGGCGCTGGTGACGGCGTGCTGCTCGGCGATGCCGACGTCGAAGATCCGGTCCGGGAACGCCTGCGCGAACGGGGCCAGGCCGACCGGGTGGAGCATCGCGGCGGTGATGCCGACGATGTCCTCGCGCTCGTGCCCGAGCGCCACCATCTCCTCGGCGAAGACCGAGGTCCAGTCCTTGCCCGCGCTCTTGATCGGCAGGCCGGTCTCCGGGTGGATCACGCCGACCGCGTGGAAGCGGTCCTCGTCGTTGTTCTCGGCGGCGTGGTAGCCGCGGCCCTTCTCGGTGAGGCAGTGCACGATCACCGGGCCGCCGAAGCCGCGCGCCTTGGTCAGCGCGGACTCCAGGGCGGTGAGGTCGTGGCCGTCGATCGGGCCGATGTACTTGAGGCCGAGGTCCTCGAACATGCCCTGCGGCGCGATGAAGTCCTTCAGGCCCTTCTTGGCGCCGTGCAGGGTCTCGAACAGCTGCTGGCCGACCACCGGGGTGCGCTGCAGCGCGTCCTTGCCCCAGGAGAGGAACCGCTCGTAGCCCTGGGTGGTGCGCAGGGTGGCGAGGTGGTTGGCCAGGCCGCCGATGGTCGGCGAGTAGGAGCGCTCGTTGTCGTTGACGACGATGACGACCGGGCGGTCCTTGGAGTCGGCGATGTTGTTGAGCGCCTCCCAGGCCATGCCGCCGGTGAGCGCGCCGTCGCCGATCACGGCCACCACCGGGTCGTGCTTGCCCAGCAGCTCGTTGGCCTTCGCCAGGCCGTCGGCGTAGGAGAGCACGGTGGAGGCGTGCGAGTTCTCGATCACGTCGTGCTCGGACTCGGCGCGGGAGGGGTAGCCGGAGAGGCCGCCCTTGATCCGCAGCTGCGAGAAGTCCTGGCGGCCGGTGAGCAGCTTGTGGACGTAGCTCTGGTGGCCGGTGTCGAAGAGGATGCGGTCGCGTGGCGAGTCGAAGACCCGGTGCAGCGCGATGGTGAGTTCCACCACGCCGAGGTTGGGGCCGAGGTGGCCGCCCGTCTTGGAGACCTCCGTCACCAGGAAGGTCCGGATCTCCTGGGCCAGGGTGGCCAGCTGTCCGGGCGTGAGCCGGTCGAGATCGCGCGGTCCCCGAATGCGGGTCAGCAGGGCCACCCGTTCCTCCTCGTTCAGTGTTCGCGGACCGCGAGGTCCGACGGGCGTCGCTGCCCGGTGCGGCGGCACTCCCCGCCGCCTCGCGGTCGGTGTCGACCGGTCGAGTCTAATCTCCGGCCGCCGGACACCGGGCGGGGCGTCCGGTGCCACCGGCCGGTACACGCCAGTCACCTCGACGGTCACTCTTTCGGGTGAACCGCAGAAACCGGCGTGTCGGCGCGCCCGGACGGGCCCGGGGCGCACCGCGCCCGGGACGGCCGTGACCCGGCCGCCGACGGGGAAGGGTGGGCCCGGGGGCGGCCGTCCGCGGCCCGAGGGCTCAGGGGCGGGCGGTGGCGGCCGGGGTCGGGCGGCCGAGTGCGCCGGACTCCCCCATCTCGCTCATCACCAGCGCGAGCGCGCCCAGCACCTCGGCGCGGCCGCCCAGGGTGCCGGGGACGACCGAGAGCTGGCGGGCGGCGCTGGGGATGGCGTAGCGGGCCACCGAGTCGCGGATCGGGGCGAGCACCAGCTCACCGGCCTCCGCGAGGTCACCGCCGAGGATCACGCGGCGCGGGTTGAGCAGGTTGCAGAGGGTCGCCACGCCGGTGCCGATCTGCCGGCCGGCGTCGGCGATCACCCGGCGGCACCCGAGGTCGCCCTGGTGGGCCAGCTCGACCACCCGGGGCAGCGAGAGCTCCGGGCCGAGGGTCGGCACGAGCAGGTTGAGCAGGTAGCGCGAGCCGACGAAGGTCTCCAGACAGCCCCGGTTGCCGCAGCGGCAGACCGGGCCGGCCTCGTCCAGGGTGATGTGACCGATCTCGCCCGCGGTGCCGCCCGGGCCGCGGTAGATCTGCCCGTTGACCACCAGCCCGGCGCCGACGCCGCTCGCCACCTTGATGTAGGCGAGGTCGCTCAGCCCGCGTCCCGCGCCCCAGACCAGCTCGCCGAGCGCGCCGAGGTTGGCGTCGTTGTCGACGTGCACCGGCATGCCCAGCCGCTGGGCCAGCTCGCGCCCGGGGGCGATCCCGGTCCAGCCGGGCAGGATCGCGGTCGAACCCAGCGCGCCGGTCTCCACGTCGATCGGGCCGGGGACGCCCAGGCCCACGCCGATCACCTTCTCCGGCCGGAACCCGGCCTCGGCGAGGAGCCGTTCGACCAGGGCCTCGGCCCGGTCGAAGCCCTGCGCGGCCGAGACGTCGACGTCGATCGGGGCGCTCTCCTCGGCGAGCACCCGGTGCGCGAGGTTGCCGACCGCGACCCTCAGGTGGGTGTGGCCGAAATCGATCCCCACCACGATGCCCGCGTCCCCGCTGAGCGAGACGCTGCGGGCGCGCCGCCCGCCGGAGGAGGTGTCGGCGACCACGACGGTGCCGCTCTCCTTCAGTTCCCGGACGATGTTGGACACGGTGGCCGCCGAGAGACCGGTGCCGCGGGCGATCTCGGCCTGCGTCAGCGAGCCGGCCATCCGCACCGCGCGGAGCACCCGTTCCAGGTTGGCGCGGTGCAGTGAGGACTGCGAGCCCGGTGTGTCCGTGGACATGATCCACCCTCCCAAGGGCGCGGGGACCCCTCCGCCGGGCGTCCCCTTTCAAGTCCTGAAGCCTAGGGCCTGCGGCGAGGGGAGGGCGCGGTCATCCGTGAACGGGAGGAGCGGCGCCGGGGCGGTGGCGGCCCGGGGACGGGTGAGGACTCCGGACAGAAACCGGAGCGGGACCGGGGAGAGGCTGGGGAGAGAGCGGGGAGAACGGGGGCGCAGGGCGCCCCGGCACCGGCCCGCCGGGCCCTGCGGGCGGACAACCGGCCGGTCCGACCCCAGGTCAGGGCCGCGGTGCACGGCGATACGGGCGCCAGGGACCGTCCGAAAACCGTCCCCCCGTACGATGGTGCCCAATCTCACCCGTCCCACCGGCCGCGGACGTGAACCGGCCGGGGGACGCTTCCAGACATGACGGGGCATCAGATGGCAGGGGATCACCCTACGCCGGGGGCGGGCGACACGCCCGGCGGCGGTCAGGACAACCGGGGCGTCTCGCTCGGGCGCAAGCCCGGTGGCGTGGACCCGGCGGCCGTGGCGGACCAGCAGACACAGCTCGACGGGTCGGCGGTGCCCGGGCAGGCGGCGCCGCCCGCACCGGCCGGCGCGCCCCCGGCACCGGGCACGCCGCCGGCCCAGCCCCCGGCCGCGGGCCAGGGCTACGCCTACGCGCCCACCGCCCCCGCCTTCCCCGCGCAGGGTCCGCCCCCGGGCGCCCCGGTCGGCCCGTACGACCCGAACGCGGGCCAGCAGTTCGGCGCCCCGAACGCGGGCCAGCCCTACGGCTACGCGGCCCCGCCGCCCGCCGACGGCGGCGCCGGGTACGGCTACCCGCAGCAGGGCGGCTACGGCTTCCCCGGTGCGCCGGTGCCGGCCGCGCCCAAGCAGCGCAACCCCGTGATGATCTGGGGCGGCATCATCGGCGGTGTGCTGGCGATCGCCATCGTCGCCGCGCTGATCGTGCTGTTCACCGACGACAAGAAGAAGAACGACGACCCGCCGGCCGCGACCGGCGGCACCAGCGGCGAGGTCACCGGCGGCTCCACCAGCGGCACGACCACCGCCCCCACCACCGGGGCCACCAGCAGCCCGACCACGGGCGGCGGCGGCAAGGCCGGTGCCTACAACCTCGCGTGGGCCGCCGAGAAGCCGGCCGCCGGGGGCAGCAGCTCGCGGCTGCTCGCCATCTGGGGCGCCGAGAAGACCGCGGTGCGCGTCGACACCACCAGTGTCCGGGGGATCAGCACGGTCGACGGCAAGGAGGCCTGGAACATCCCGGTGCCGGCCGGCACCAAGGAGTTCTGCTCCGCCTCGTACAGCACCAACGCCAAGCACATCGCCGCGATCTCGCTGAACACCGGTGACAGCGACTGCTCCACCATCGCCGCGGTCGACGTCGCCGCCGGCAAGCTGCTCTGGACGGTCAAGGTCGGCCAGCAGCGGATGTCCTCCCCGTCGCTGACCGTCACCGACAAGGTCGTCGGCATCGGCGCCAACACGGCCGCCGCGATCAACATCACCGACGGCACCCCGGTCTGGGCGTTCCAGCCGCGCGAGAAGGACTGCAGCGTCTACGGCACCGCCGCCGGCGCCCAGATCGTCGTCACCGACCGCTGCTACGGCCTCAACACCACCGTCAAGTCGCAGCTGGTGGTCGTGGAGACGGACAGCGGCAAGGTCACCTCGCCCGCGCCGATCACGCTCGGCGGCACCATCGAGCGGGTCGACAAGGTCCTCTCGGACCAGCCGCTGGTGCTGCTGGTGACGAACGGTCCGAACGGCGACTACATCCTGCCGTTCGACAAGACCAACAAGGCCGGCAACCAGATGTCGGTCAAGGAGCCCGGCTACGACAGCCTGCGGCTCAGCGGCCAGGCCGACGCGTTCAGCCTGAACGTGATCAGCGGCACGACCCTGTACGTGCAGACCAACCCGACCAAGCCGGCGATCAACGCGTACGACCTGAACACCGGCAAGCGGCTCTGGTCGACCACCGGTGACGCCAAGGACGGGCTGCGGCTGGTCTCCGGCACCGACAAGGACGGCAAGGTCCGGGCCATCCTGGACATGGGCTACGGCAAGGACGCCAAGCTGGTGACCCTCTCGCCGACCGACGGTGCGGCGACCGAGCTCGGCGCCATCATCGAGAGCAAGAACGTCGACCTCAACATCGGCCTCAGCCTCACCGAGTTCGTGATGCAGTCGGACGGGTCGCTGTACGGCTTCGGGCGCAGCAGCTCCGACGCCCCGGTGGCCAAGTACGTCAAGAAGTGACGCCGCAACGGTGATCCCGCCGGACACCCGGCGGGACGGGCGGGGCGGGGGTGGTCCACGGACCACCCCCGCCCCGCCTTCGTCGTCCCCCCTCCGGCCCGGCCCGCCCCTCCCGTCCGACGGCCGCGGGCATATTCCTCCGGACCCGGCGGGCGGGCATGGCAGGATGCCAGGCATCAGCCTGACGAAGGAGTCCAGCGAGTGCCCGGCACCAACCTGACCCGTGACGAGGCCCGCACCCGGGCCGACCTCCTGCACGTGGACGCGTACGAGATCGAGCTCGACCTGAGCTCCGCCCGAGAGGGGGGCACGTTCCGGTCCACCACCGTGGTCCGGTTCACCGCCCGCACCCCCGGCGCGGCCACCTTCATCGACCTGGTCGCGCCGAGCGTGGAGGAGATCGTCCTCAACGGCGAGCGGCTCGACAACGCCAACTTCGCCGACAGCCGGATCGCTCTCCCGGGCCTCGCCGCCGAGAACGAGCTGCGGATCGTCGCCGACTGCGCCTACACCAACACCGGTGAGGGCCTGCACCGGTTCGTCGACCCCGTCGACGGCGAGACCTACCTGTACACCCAGTTCGAGGTGCCGGACGCCCGCCGGGTCTTCGCCTCCTTCGAGCAGCCCGACCTCAAGGCCGCCTTCACGTTCACCGTGACCGCGCCCACCGGCTGGGTGGTGGTCTCCAACTCGCCCACCCCGACGCCCGAGGACGAGGGCGACAGCCAGGTCTGGCGGTTCGAGCCGACCGGCCGGATCTCCACCTACATCACCGCGCTGATCGCCGGCCCGTACGTCGGTGTCTTCGACGCGTACCGGAACGGCGACCAGGAGGTGCCGCTGGGCATCTACTGCCGTCCCTCGCTGCGCGAGTTCCTGGACGCCGAGGCGATCTTCGAGGTCACCCGGCAGGGCTTCGACTACTTCCAGGAGAAGTTCGACTTCCCCTACCCCTTCGCCAAGTACGACCAGCTGTTCGTCCCGGAGTTCAACGCCGGCGCGATGGAGAACGCGGGCGCCGTCACCCTGCGCGACCAGTACGTGTTCCGGTCCAAGGTGACCGACGCCGCGTACGAGGCACGCGCCGCGACGATCCTGCACGAGCTCGCCCACATGTGGTTCGGCGACCTCGTCACCATGGAGTGGTGGAACGACCTCTGGCTCAACGAGTCGTTCGCGACCTTCGCCGAGGCCGTCTGCCAGGCCGAGGCCCCCGGCTCCAAGTGGCCCAACTCCTGGACCACCTTCGCCAACCAGATGAAGACCTGGGCGTACCGGCAGGACCAGCTGCCGTCCACCCACCCGATCATGGCCGACATCAACGACCTGGAGGACGTCCAGGTCAACTTCGACGGCATCACCTACGCCAAGGGCGCCTCGGTGCTCAAGCAGCTGGTGGCGTACGTCGGCCAGGACGCGTTCTTCGAGGGCGTGCGGGCCTACTTCAAGCGGCACGCCTGGGGCAACACCCGGCTCAGCGACCTGCTCGGCGCCCTGGAGGAGGCCAGCGGCCGCGACCTCAAGGCCTGGTCCACCGCCTGGCTGGAGACCGCCGGCATCAACGTGCTCCGCCCCGCCCTCACGCTCAACACCGACGGCGAGATCGAGTCCTTCGCCGTCCTCCAGGAGGCCCCCGCGCTGCCCGCCGGCGCCAAGGGCCACGCCGTGCTCCGCCCGCACCGGATCGCCGTGGGCCTCTACGAGCTGAACGACGGCGCCCTGATCCGCACCGACCGGATCGAGCTGGACGTCGACGGCCCGCGCACCGAGGTGCCCGAGCTCACCGGCCGGCACCGCCCGGCCGTCATCCTGCTCAACGACGACGACCTCTCCTACGCCAAGGTCAGGCTCGACGAGGACTCGCTGGCCGTCGTCACCGAGCACCTCGGCGGCTTCCCCGACTCGCTGCCGCGCGCCCTGTGCTGGGCCTCCGCCTGGGACATGACGCGGGACGGCGAGCTGGCCGCCCGCGACTACCTGACGCTGGCCCTCTCCGGCCTCCGGCGGGAGTCCGACATCGGCGTCGTCCAGTCGGTGCAGCGCCAGGTGCGGCTCGCCCTCGACGCCTACGCCGACCCGGCCTGGCGCGAGCAGGGCCTGTCCCGCTGGGCCGAGGCCGCCGAGGACCGGCTGCGCACCGCCGAGGCGGGCAGCGACCACCAGTTGGCCTGGGCCCGCGTCCTGGCCTCCGTCGCCCGGACCGACGGTCAGCTCGGCCTGATCGCCGGTCTGCTGGACGGCTCCGTCGAGATCGCCGGCCTGGCCGTCGACACCGAGCTGCGCTGGACCCTGCTGGGCCGGCTCGCCGCCACCGGGCGCGCCGACGAGGCCGCGATCGCGGCCGAACTCGCCCGCGACAACACCGCGGCCGGCCAGGAGCACGCCGCCAGCTGCCGGGCCGCCCGGCCGACCGCCGAGGCCAAGGCGGAGGCCTGGGCCTCGGTCGTCGAGTCGGACACGCTCACCAACTACGTGCAGGCGGCGGTGATCGGCGGCTTCCAGCAGACCGACCAGCGCGAGCTGCTGGCGCCGTACGTGGCGAAGTACTTCGCGGCGGTCAAGGACGTCTGGGAGTCCCGCAGCCACGAGATCTCGCAGCAGATCATCGGCGGGCTCTACCCGGGCCTGCTGGTCGAGCAGGCCACGCTGGACGCCACCGACGCGTGGCTGGACTCGGCCGACCCGGCGCCGTCGCTGCGGCGTCAGGTCGTCGAGGCGCGGGCCGGGATCGAGCGGGCGCTCAAGGCGCAGGCCGCCGACCGGGCGGCGGGCGCACGGGGCTGAGGTCCCGGCGCGGCCGACCGCCGTCCCCCCTGCCTCCCGCCGCGGGCCTTCCCGGTGGCGGGAGGCAGGGGGCGGGGGGCGGGGTCGGAGGCAGGGCCGGGGCGGGCGGGCGCACCCGGCGCGGAAACGCCCGAGGGGGCGCCGGACGTGGTCCGGCGCCCCCTCGGGGTCTTGCTGGGCTCTGTGGCCGGAAGGCCTGCGGCCGCTACTTCTTCTCCTTGCCGCCGCCGTACGGCAGCGCGGCCAGAGCGGCGATGATCACGAAGGACGCGATCGGGAGCACCACGAACAGACCGAGGGTCTGGGCGACGCTCAGGCCGCTACCCGGGTCGTCGCCGTCGTCCCTGGTGAGGGCCATGGCGGGCGACGACAGCAGCATCATCAGCGTGACCGTTGCGGTGACCGCGCCGGCTCGCAAAGCGTTCCTCTTGTCCACGATGCCAACTTACCCGCCACTTACGAGGGGCCGCTCGGCGGGGTCGGCCTTTCGGGCCCGGGCCCGGTCTGCTGCCCGACGGTCCGCAGCAGGTCAGCCAGGGCACCCGCGGCCGGAGCGGCGGCCAGCGCGTCCAGCGTGACCGGCCGGCCGGAGCCGTCCGCGACCGGAAGCCGCCAGTTCGGGTACTGGTCCCAGGTGCCCGGCAGGTTCTGCGGGCGCGGATCGCCCACCACGTCCGGCAGCCAGACCCCGACCAGCTCGGCCGGGGTGTCCGCCAGGAAGCGGTACAGCGCGGTCGCCGAGAGCGGCTCGTCCTCCCCCAGCAGGCCCAGCCGGGCCAGCTCGGCCCGCCAGTCGGCCAGCTCGGCCGCCGCCTCCGCCTGCTCGTCGCCGAGCGCCCTGGCCAGCAGGCCGAGCCGGTGCCGCAGCTCCACGTGCTCGCCCGACAGCCGGGCGGCCGTCGACGGCAGGTCGTGCGTGGTCAGCGTCGCCAGGCTGCCCGGGCGCCAGCGCCCGGGCGGCAGGATCTCGCCCTTCGCCTGCCAGTCCCGTTCGAACCAGAGCACCGAGGTGCCCAGCACCCCGCGGGCAGCCAGTTCCTCGCGCACACCCGGCTCCACCGTGCCCAGGTCCTCGCCGATCACCGCCGTGCCGGCCCGGTGCGCCTCCAGCGCCAGCACCCCGAGCATCGCCTCGGCGTCGTAGCGGACGTAGGCGCCCTCGATCGGCGCGTGCCCGGCCGGCACCCACCAGAGCCGGAACAGGCCCATGACGTGGTCGATCCGGATCGCGCCGGCGTGCCGGGCGGCGGCGCGGATCAGCTCGGCGAACGGCGCGTAGCCGGCCTCCGCCAGCGCGTCCGGGCGCCAGGGCGGCAGGCCCCAGTCCTGGCCGTGCGCGTTGAAGGCGTCCGGGGGCGCGCCGACCGAGATGCCGGTGGCGAGGACGTCCTGCAAGGCCCACGCGTCGGCGCCGTCCGGGTGGACACCGACCGCGAGGTCGTGGACCAGGCCCACCGGCATGCCGGCGGTGCGGGCCGCCTGCTGGGCGTGCGCGAGCTGCCGGTCGACCTGCCAGGCCAGCCAGCGGTGGAAGCCGACCCGGTCGGCCGACTCGGCGGCCTCGCGGGCGACGTGCGGGGAGTCCGGGTGGCGCAGCCCCTTCGGCCAGGCGTGCCGGTCGGCGCCGTGCTTCTCGGCCAGGGCGTTCCAGACCGCGTACCGCTCCAGCCACGCGCCCTCGCGGGCCCGGTACGCCTCGAAGGCGGCCCGCCGGACCGCGCCGTGCTCCGCCGCGTACCGCTCGAACCGCGCGTACAGCAGCTCCAGCGCGCGGCGCTTGAGCGCCCACACCCCGTCGCGGTCGATCAGGCCGTCGTGCTGCAGCACCTCGGCCCGCAGGCGGGCGGCGCGCAGGACCAGCCCGTCGGCCTCGGCGCGGTCCTCGCCGGTCAGGTAGGCGTACTCGGGGACCGCCTCGACCCGCAGGTGGACGGGGTCGGCGAAGCGGCGGGACGACGGGCGGTAGGGCGACGGGTCGGACGGGACGGCGGGCAGGGCCGCGTGCAGCGGGTTGATCTGCAGGAAGCCCGCGCCCAGGCCGGCGCCGGCCCACTGGGCGAGGTCGGCGAGGTCCGCGAGGTCGCCCATGCCCCAGGAGCGGTCCGAGAGCACGGAGTACAGCTGGGCGAGGAAGCCCCAGCTGCGGCCGGGCAGCGCGGGGAGCCGCTCGGGGGCGACGATCAGGTGGGCGGTGCCGGTCCGCCGCTCGTCCCCGGTCCGCCCGGGGATCTCGGCCCGCAGGACGTGACGGCCGAGCGGCAGGTCGGCGGGGAGCCAGTGGGCGTGGCCGCGCGGGAGGTCCCAGCGGCCGCCGTCCTCCAGCTCGACGGTCAGCCGCGCGTCGGCGGGCACGTCCAGTGCGGTCCGCCGGCCCGCCCGGACCACCACGGTCGGGGGCAGCAGGCGGGCGCGCTGTTCGGTGCGGTGGTGCTCCAGCGCGGCCCGGGCGGCGTCGGGGGTGGCCGCGTCCACGCCGAGCGCGGCCAGCACCGCGACCAGCGTCCGTGCGCCCGCCGGCACTCCTCCGGGCCCGTACCGGGCGTCCACTCCGTACGCCTGGGCCAGCGCCACCAGCTCCGGCGGAGGGGGCGGCGCGTCCTGCGCCGGCACCTCCAGGCCGTCGGCTCCGTCACGGTCGAGATAAGCGGCCACTCGCGGCTCCTGCGATGTCTCGGCAACGCCCAGTCAGGACAGCCACAGTCCTACCCGCGTGACGCCCCGGCGACCCTGCGCGACACACGGACCCGGGGGTGGCGCGGGAGCACCGGGTCCGCCGGGGGCGCGCGCACGGGACGTCGGCCGGGCCTGCGTCCCGCCCCCGGCGGGCGCGTTCGCGACCGGGGCTTTCGGTGCGGGGGCGAAGGGTTGGAGTCCGGGGTAAATCGGACAAAGTAGTCATACCCGTCGGCGACGTTGACACCGGGAGGGGTAGCTGGTGGGCTTTGGCGCGATGTGGTTCCTGGCGAGGAGGCTCCTGTGCAAGCCCGAGTGTCCGAGGTAGCCGGGCGGCGGCTGCGTCAGCAGCTGGAGCAGAGCCCGGCGCTGCGTGACGTGTTGCAGCACCCGGCGGCCCTCGCGGCGCGGCGGGCGACAGCACGGACCTGCCGTCAGCTGGCGCCGAGGACGGCGGACCGGCTGATCGCCGATCTCAAGGGGACGTCTCCGCTGCTGCCGTCGGTGCGCGCCGAGCGCGCGCTGGCCGCGCGGCCCGGGGCACCGAGCCGGCGGACCCTCCAGGTGGCGGCGACGCTGTCGGCGGCGGCCGTGGTCGGCGGACTGCTGGTGAGCGGTCCGGCCGCGTACGCGTACTCGCCGGGACCGGACGTGGTGAGCACCGCGAGCAACGCGGCGCAGACGCCGCTGGGCAACGTGAGCAACCCTCAGGTGTTCCCGCGTCCGCAGGAGATGGGCGTGGCCGGGAAGCCGGTCACCGTGCCGACCGGCGTCACCCTGGTGGTCTCGCCGAAGGCGGACCACGGTGCGGTGGACGCGGTGCACGAGGTGCTGGGCGTGGCCGGGGCCACCGTGATCACCCCGCGGTCGGAGCCCGGCACGCCGGTCGCCGGCGACCTGGTGGTGTACGTCGGCGGGCCCGCCGAGGGCGCGGGCGGCGCGACCGACCGGGTGCTGCGGGAGCTGACCGCGGCCGCGGGCGGCAAGGACACCGCGGCGCCGACCACGGCCGGGATGCCGGCCGGCGGGTACGTGCTGTCGGCCGGTCAGCTGCCGGTGCAGGGCGGCGGGACGTACGGCGTGGTGGTGCTGGCCGGCACCGACGCGGCGGGCACCTTCTACGCCGCGCAGTCGCTGCGCCAGCTGCTGGCCGTCGTCCCGGCCGGGCAGGGGCAGGCGCCGGGTGCGGCCGGTCTCGGGCTGCCGGGCGTCACGCTGCGGGACTGGCCGTCCGGCGCGCCGGTGCGCGGCACCGCCGAGGCGTTCTACGGCACCCCGTGGACCCAGCAGCAGCGGCTCGACCAGCTGGACTTCCTCGGCCGGGCCAAGCAGAACCTCTACCTCTACGCGCCGGGCGACGACCCGTACCGGCTCTCCCGCTGGCGGGACGCCTACCCGCAGGGGAAGGCCGACGACCTGCGGGCCCTGGCCGCCCGGGCCGCGCACAACCACGTGACGGCCGGGTACGCGATCGACCCCGGTCAGTCCTTCTGCTACAGCTCCGCGAAGGACGCGGACGCGCTGGTGGCCAAGCTGGACGGGCTGCGGAAGCTCGGCTTCGGCGCGTTCCAGCTGCAGTTCCTGGACGTCTCCTACGACGAGTGGCACTGCTCCGAGGACCGCGCGAAGTACGGCACCGGGCCGGCCGCCGCCGCCAAGGCGCAGGCCGAACTGGCCGGCCGGGTGCAGGACCGGCTGATCGCCCGCAACCCCGGGCTGGCCGCGCTCTCGGTGGTGCCCACCGAGTACCACCAGCAGGGCGCCACCCCGTACCGGACCGCGCTGGCCGCGGCACTGCCGCCGGGCGTCCAGGTCGCCTGGAGCGGGGTCGGCGTGATCCCGGAGCGGATCACCGGCACCCAGGCCGCCGACACCGCGAGCCTGTACGGGCACCCGCTGGTCACCATGGACAACTACCCGGTCAACGACGCCACCCCGGACCGGCTCTTCCTGGGGGCCTACACCGGGCGCGACACCGAGGTGGTGACCCGTTCGGCCGTCATGCTGACGGGCGCGATGCAGCAGCCGGTCGCCTCCCGGATCGCGCTGGCCACCGCCGGTGACTTCGCCTGGAACCCCGCCGGGTACAAGCCGGAGGAGTCCTGGCAGGCCGCGCTGCGCTCGCTGGCCGGTCCGACCGCCTCGGCCGCGACGCCCGCCGGCGCGGCCCTGGCCGCCGTCACCGCGCTGGCCGGCAACAGCGCCTCGTCGCCGCTCGCCAAGCAGGAGTCCGGCTACCTGCTGCCGCTGCTGGATCGGTTCTGGGCCACCGCCGAGCCGACCTCCGGCGTGGCGCCCGACCTCGCCCGGCTGATCGAGGCGGCCGCCCCGCTGCGGGAATCCTTCGCCGCGATGGCCGGCGCGCAGCAGACCCTCGCCTCGGCGCCGGCCACCGCCCAGCTGGCCGCCGAGTCCGCCTCCTGGCTTGCTCCGCTGCGCGACTACGGCCTGGCCGGACAGGCGGCCGTGGACATGCTGGTGGCCCAGCGGGGCGGCGACGGCGGGGCCGCCTGGAAGGCCCGGGTCGAGCTGAACAAGCTCCGCGAGCAGCTCGGCCAGAGCCCGGCGACGGTCGGCGCGGGCGTGCTCGGCCCGTTCCTGGAGCGGGCGCTGCGGGCCGCCGACACCTGGGCCGGCGTGCTCGACGGCGGCGTCACCCCGACCACCACCCTGGGCACCGCGCACGACCACCTCCCCGCGCTGATGACCGACGGTGTCGCCGACACGTTCTACTGGAGCTCGGCGCCGCCGCAGCCCGGCGACTCGGTCGGTCTGGACCTCGGCGACGGCCGCCCGGTCGGCAGCGTCACCGTGCTGATGGGCTCCTGGGGCAACGGCCCGGACGGCCAGAACGCGCTCGACGACTACCTGCGCGAGGGCGTGCTGGAGTACTCCACCGGCGAGGGCGGCTGGAAGCGGCTGGCCCAGGTGAAGAACCAGAAGTCCGTCTCCGCCCAGCTGCCCGCCGGGACCGTCGTCCGGGCGGTCCGGCTGCGTGCCACCTCGGCGCAGAAGACCGCGGTCGCGGTGCGCGAGTTCTCGGTCACCGCGCCGGACGAGGCACCGGCCAGCGTCTCCGGCGGCCCGGCCGCACTGCCCGGCTCCTCGGCCGCCGCGGTGCTGGACGGCAACCCGGACACCGCCTACCGGGCGGCCACCGCGCCGACCTCGCTGGACGAGCCGCTCACCGTCGAGCTGGGCGCCGCCCGGCCGCTGGACCGGCTGACCATCCTCACCGACCCGAACGTGCGTGCCTCCGCCGCCGTCGCGGTCCGGCGCGCGGACGGCAGCTGGGCGGAGATCGGCACCATACAGCCGGGCTGGAACGAGCTGTCGGCCGGCGGGCTGCCCGCCGACGCGTTCCGCCTGGCCTGGAAGCCGGGCGGGCAGCCTCCGGTGGTCAACCAGGTGATCCCCTGGTACGCGGACGCCCCGGCGGCCCGGCTCAGCCTGGCCGACACGGCGGTCGACGCGGTCATCGGGGCCGGCGCGCCCGTCCAGGCCCGGGCCACCGTCGAGGCCGGCCGGCCGGAGGGGGTGACCGGCGAGCTGCGGACGGAGGTGCCGGCCGTCGCCAAGGGGCTGACCGTGACGCCCGCGACCGGTGTGAGCGTGCCGCGCGGCGGCCGGGTCGGCGTCCCGCTGCTGGTCACCGCGGGGCCGGACACGCCGTCGGGCACCTACCAGGTGCCGGTGGTGTTCGTGACCGGGCAGACCAGCATGCGGCAGGTGCTCCAGGTGCACGTGGTGCCGCCGACCGGCGGGCCGGACCTGGCGATCACCGCCGAGGCGACCTCGTCGGCCGACGAGACGCCGCACTTCCCCGCCTCGGCCGTGGCCGACCAGGATCCGAAGAGCCGGTGGTCCTCGCCGGCCGCCGACGACGCCTGGGTGCAGCTGGAGCTGCCGCGGGCCGTCCACCTGGGCTCGGCGGTGCTGCACTGGCAGGCCGCGTACGCCGCCGCGTACAAGATCCAGGCCTCGGCGGACGGCCGTTCCTGGACCACCGTGGCGACGGTGGAGGACGGCAGGGGCGGCAACGAGACGGTGCGGTTCGACGCGCCGGGGGCGAAGTACCTGCGGGTGCAGGGCGTGGCCCGGGCCACCAAGTACGGCTACTCGCTCTGGGGCGTCGAGCTGTACGCCGTCGCCGCGGCGGCGGGGGCGACCCCGCCGGTGACACCGCCCCTCACGCCGCCGGTGACGCCTCCGGGCGGGCAGCCCGGCGGTGGCGGCCAGCAGGGCGGCGGACAGCAGGGCGGCGGACAGGCCGGCGGACAGCCGACCACGGTGCCGACCGCCCCGGCGACCACCCCGGCGCCGTCCGCCACGCCCACCGGGCCGACTCCGGCCCCGTCCGGCTCGACCGGCGCCCCGACGGGTCCGCCGGCGAAGCCGTAGCGGGGGTGCCGGACCGGGCGCGGGTTCCTGCGCCCGGTCCGCCCCCGCGGGCACGCACGGCCGCCCGGGCACGGGCACGCGGGGCCTGCGTGCGCACGGTGGGCGGGAGCGCGGCCGGGCCCGGCAACGCGGCGGGCCGCCGCGCTCCCCGTTTGCGGGGTGCGTGGCGGCCCATGAGGCGTACCGGGAAATCTGTCGGGCAAGCCCTTGTGGAGCGGTGGTCAGGCGGAGAGCGGTTCGGGCTGCTCACCGCGGCGGACGGGTGCGGAGTGGGCGGAGTGGGCCGAGTGGGCGGAGTGGGCCGAGTGCGCCCGGCCGAGCGGCACCGGATGGGTGGCCTCGGTATGGTCGTGGTGTTCGTACTCGCCCCACTGCGGGGCGCGCAGCTGGTCGCCGCCGCCGTACGGCTCCAGGTAGGGCCGCCAGCGCGGATCCTTGATCCCGGTGCCGATGATCCGCCAGGCCAGGCCGGACGGCGGGGCCGGCGGGCGCTTCATCCGCCAGCCGAGTTCGGTGAGGTGGCGGTCGGCCTTGGTGTGGTTGCAGCGGCGGCAGGCGGCCACCACGTTGTCCCACCGGTGCTGGCCTCCCCGGCTGCGCGGGATGACGTGGTCGACGCTGGTGGCGGCGGCCCCGCAGTAGACGCAACGGCCGTGGTCGCGGGCGAACAGCGCCCGACGGGTGAGCGGGACGGGCCCGCAGAACGGGACCCGGACGAAGCGGGTCAGTCGGACGACGGACGGCGCCGGAAGGGCGCTGGTGGCGCTGTGCAGAGTGACACCCGAGTCCTCGAGGCTGACTGCCTTGTGATTGAGGACGAGGATGAGTGCGCGGCGCATCGATACGACGCCGAGTGGCTCGTAGGACGCGTTGAGGACCAGGACATGCGGCACGGATGCCTCCTTGGACGCCTGCGGCGCGTGGCTCGCGCCGGGACGAGCGGTTGGATCACACAGCGGGTGCGTGATCTCCCCCAGTGTCGCCTTACGCCTTTGTACGGCGCCACCACTCCTGTGTAACGGACCTGACGTGAACTCCGGATGTGGCTTCTGTCATACCCGGTATGCCCGGGGGAAGGGCGGGTTGCACCCCGGTGCCCGGAGGGTGCTCCGGGGCGCCCTCGCGGGGGAAGGCTGGGCCGGTCGGAGCAGCGGGGCGCACGGGGCGGGAACCGGTCGGACCCCGTCGGAGCAGCGCGGACGGCGGGCCCGGCCGGAGGGGGCGGCGGGGGTGAACCGCGGGGCGGGCGGGGCCGCGGGCAGCGCGCCGGGGCGTTGACGGGGCGTCCGTCCGGCCGCCGCGCGCCCTCGGAAGAGCGGTGGCCGGACCGTGGGAGAGCCGTGGGAGGGCGGTGCAGAGGCCGTCGGCGTGTCAGGGTGCCGGGTGGGCGGCGGATAGGGTAGAGCGGACGGTCCGCAGGCCAGGGGCGTGCCTCCCGGGTGTGCCTCCGCGGCGGCGGGCTGTGCCACGCACCCTGCAGGAAGGTCCCGCACGTGTTCAGGTCCGGTGCCGCCGGCCTCCTCGCCGACGCGTCCGTCACGCCGTCGGCCTCGACGCCGAACCCGTCCCCCAGTCCCACGGCCCCGGGGCTGCCGCAGCTCGACCTCAGAATCCCGACCAGCGCGCAGGAGGTCTCCGACACCACCCGGCAGGCCGCCAGCTGGTTCGACTCGCACTGGCAGGAGTGGCTGGCGAGCGGGGTCCGGATCGTCTTCATCGTCGTGCTGGCCCTAGTGCTGCGCGCGATGGTCCGCAAGCTGATCTCCCAGCTGATCGCGCGGATGGTCAAGCCCGGCGAGGGCGAGGACGAGCCCGGACGGCTGGGCGGGCTGCTGGCCAACACCGGGGTGGTCAACCCCGAGCGGCGGCAGCAGCGCTCGGAGGCGATCGGCTCGGTGCTGCGCAGCGTCGCGTCCTTCAGCATCCTGGGGACGGCCGCGCTGATGGTGCTGTCGGCGCTCGGGGTGAACCTGGCCCCGCTGCTGGCCAGTGCCGGTGTGGCCGGTGTGGCGATCGGTTTCGGCGCCCGCAACCTGGTCACCGACTTCCTCTCCGGGGTCTTCATGATCATGGAGGACCAGTACGGCGTCGGCGACGAGATCGACACCGGGGTGGCCACCGGCACGGTGCTGGAGGTCGGCCTGCGGGTGACCAAGCTGCGCGGCGCGGGCGGCGAGATCTGGTACATCCGCAACGGCGAGGTGAAGCGGATCGCCAACATGAGCCAGGGCTGGTCGACCGCCTCGGTGGACGTCCAGGTCGGGTACAAGGAGGACCTGCTGCGGGTCGAGGCGCTGATCCAGGAGACGGCGGAGGCCCTGGCCAAGGAGGCGCCGTTCGACGAGCTGGTCTGGGCGCCGTTCTCGATCCTGGGCGTGGAGTCGGTGGCCGTGGACTCGGTGGTGCTGCGGGTCGAGGCGCGGACGGCTCCGGGCAAGTCGCTGAGCGTGGCGCGGGCCCTGCGGCAGCGCCTGAAGGTCGCGTTCGACCAGGCCGGGATCAAGGTCAAGGAGGAGGTCGCGCCGGTCGCCGCCGATGCGGGCGCGGCCACCGGAACGGCCACCGCCGGGGTGGTGCTGACCACCGCGTCGGCGGCCTCGCCGGGCGCCGACCCGGCACCGCCGTCGGCGCTGGCCGACCCGAACTCGCCCCGCTACCAGGCGACGGCGCCGATACCGGCTCCCGTGAAGCCGGTCGACGACGCGGCCAAGGCGCCCTGACCGGGTAGCGGGCCGCCGCCCCGGCGGAGCCCGTGAACGAACGAGGGCCCCGTCTCCGCGCACGCCGGAGGCGGGGCTCACTGCTGCCCGGTAACGCTTCGGCATCCACCGGGGGAAGGGCCATTGACACCCTCGTGACGGGGACCGTACGGTCCTGTCTCAAGCGACTGGAAAGTTTCCTAACAGTTCGCCCGGGCCCGTCCGCCGGGCAGCCGACCAGCAGGAAGAGGAGGAGGATCTCCGCGTGACCAGGACCACCGCCAAGGCCCCCCTCGCCGGCACCCCCAGCCTGCTGCGCGCGATCAACGACCGCGCCGCCCTCGAACTACTGCTGGAGAACGGCCCGCTCTCCCGTACCCAGATCGGCACGTTGACCGGACTCTCCAAGCCCACCGCCTCCCAGCTGCTGGCCCGTCTGGAGGCGGCCGGGCTGGTCCTGCCGGTGGGCACCACGGCGGGCGGACCGGGCCCCAACGCGCAGCTGTACCAGGTGAATCCGGCCGCCGGCCACGTCGCCGGGCTGGACGTCACCAACAGCCACGTCCGGGTCGCCGTCGCCGACATCACCGGCTCCACGCTCACCGAGGACGTCGTCCCCACCAAGGGGTGGACGGCCGCCGAGACCGTCCCCCGGGTCGCCCGGGTGGTCGCCGACGCGACCCGGTCCGCCGGGCTGGCCGAGGGCAGCCTGCACACCGTCGTGATCGGCGTCGGCGGGGCGCCCGACCCCGGCACCGGCAAGCTCAGGTACGCCTCCCACCTGCCCGGCTGGCACGCGCCGCGGCTGGTCGAGGAGCTGTCCGGGGCGATCGGCGCGCCGGTGTCGATCGAGAACGACGTGAACCTGGCCGCCGTCGCCGAGCAGGCCTCCGGCGCGGCGCACGGGTTCGAGGACTTCGTCCTGCTCTGGGCCGGCGAGGGCACCGGCGCCGCGATCGTGATCGCCGGCCGCCTGCACCGCGGCTTCACCGGCGGCGCAGGCGAGGTCGGCTACATGCCGGTGCCCGGCGCCCCGGTGCTGCGGGACGTGCGCCGCCGCAACTCCGGCGGGTTCCAGGAGCTGGTCGGCGCCCCCGCCGTCCGGGCCCTGGCCCGGGAGCACGGACTCGGCGCGCCGACCGCGGAGGAGACGCTCGCCAAGGCGCTGCGGACCCCGGGCGCCGGCGACGCGTTCCTCACCGAGCTGGCGGGCCGGCTGGCCGTCGGACTGGCCGTGATCGTCGCCGTCGTCGACCCCCAGCTCGTGGTGGTCTCCGGCGGTGTGCCGACCGCGGGCGGCGAACGGCTGCGGGCGCTGGTCGAGGAGGAGCTGGCCCGGATCTCGATCGCCCGCCCGGAGGTCCGCAGCAGCACCCTGTCCGGTTCGCCCGTCCTGCTGGGCGCGCTGCAACGCGCGCTGGCGGCCGCCCGCGAGGCGGTCTTCTCCACCCACTGAGGTCCACCCGCCCACCGAAGTTCACACCAGCGACGCTCCCACCACGGACGCTTCCACCACCGGCGTCCGAACCACCGGTTCAGAACCACCGGTTCAGAACCACCGGCGTCCGACCCATCGGCGCCCGAGTCACCGGCGCTCCCACCGAGCACCGCCTGAACCACCCGGCTCCACCCGCACCACCCGCACCGCTCGACCCCTGCACCCACTCTCCCCAACCCCCTACGCGGGACCCGAGGCAATGACGCCTGCCCGCGCACCCCCAGGAGGACCTCGAAGTGCACTCCACCACCTCCCGCAGAGGCCGCCGTACGATCGCCGCCGTCACCGGCAGCGCCGTCCTGGCCCTGCTGGCCACCGCCTGCACCGGATCCAGCGACGGCAGCGGCAGCGACGACTCGGCCAGCGGCAAGGACGTCACCATCACCTTCTGGCACGGCTGGAACCAGCCCGCCGAGGTGAAGGCGATCAACGACAACATCGCCGCCTTCGAGAAGGCCCACCCGAACATCCACGTCAAGACGACCGAGAACATCGGTGACGACAAGGTCAACCAGGCACTGCGGGCCGGTGGCGACGCCGCCCCGGACGTGGTCTCCTCGTTCACCACCAACAACGTCGGCATGTTCTGTTCGACCAAGGCCTTCGCCGACCTCAAGCCCTTCCTGGCGAAGGACAACATCGACCCGGCCAAGACCTTCCCGGCCGCGATGCTCAACTACACGCAGTTCCAGGGCAACCAGTGCTCCCTGCCGCTGCTCGGCGACGCCTTCGGCCTGTACTACAACAAGAAGGCCTTCGCCGACGCCGGGATCGCCGGCCCGCCGAAGACCTTCAGCGAGTTCGCCGAGACCGCCGCCAGGCTCACCCTCGCCGAGGGCGACAGCTACAAGCAGCTCGGCTTCATGCCGCTGTACCACGGCTACGAGTCGACCACCGAGCACTTCCTCGGCCAGTACGGCCCGAGCTACTTCGACGCCTCCGGCAAGTCCAGCATCGCCGCCGACCCGAAGGTCGCGGCGATGATGAACTGGCAGAAGGGCCTGGTCGACAAGCTCGGCGGCTACGACAAGCTGGACAAGTTCCGGGCCACCTTCGGCGAGGAGTTCAGCGCCAAGAACCCCTTCCACACCGGCCAGGTCGCGATGGCCATCGACGGTGAGTGGCGCACCGCCTCGCTCGCCGAGAACAAGCCGGACTTCGAGTGGGCGACCGCGCCGTTCCCGGTGCCGGACGAGCTGGCCTCCACCTGGGGCCGCGGCTACCAGACCGGCACCATCATCGGCATCGCCAGCACCAGCAAGAAGCAGGCCGCCGCCTGGGAGCTGACGAAGTTCCTCACCACCGACACCGACGCGGTGGTCTCGTTCGCCAACGCGATCCACAACGTGCCCAGCACCTTCGCGGCGCTCGACTCGCCGAAGCTGATCAGCGACCCGAACTTCAAGACCTTCCTGGACATCGCGAAGAACGCGAACTCCAGCACCACGCCGGCCAGCGTCAACGGCGGCGGCTACATCGTCTCGGTGCAGAACCTCGGCTACGAGTTCGAGTCCGGCAGGCAGACCGATCTCGCGGCCGGTCTCGCGGCCACCGCCAAGGAGATCGACGCCGCCATCGCCCAGGCCAAGTAGCGCGGAACGGTTCACGGAGCTCCCATGTCACTCGCGTCCGACACCCGCAGGGGCACCGGACCGACCGACCCGGCGGCGCCCTCCACGCAGCACCTGCTGCGCCGGAAGCGCCGCCGGGAGGCGGCCCGCACCCTGGCCTTCCTCTCCCCCTGGCTGATCGGCTTCGCGGTCTTCTTCCTGTACCCGCTGATCTCCACGGTCTACTTCTCGTTCACCAAGTACAACGGCTTCGGCGCACCCGCCTTCAACGGCCTGAAGAACTGGGACTACGTCTTCAACGACCTCCCGGCCTTCTGGAAGGGCCTGCGCAACACCGTGTGGCTGGTCTTCATCATGGTGAGCCTGCGGGTGGCGTTCGGCCTCGGCATCGGGCTGCTGATCACCAAGGTCAAGACCGGTGCCGGACTCTTCCGCACCGCGTTCTACCTGCCGTACCTGGCACCGCCGGTGGCCGCGACCGTCGCCTTCGCCTTCCTGCTCAACCCCGGCACCGGACCGGTCAACCACTTCCTCGGCGAGATCGGACTGCCCCAGCCGGGCTGGTTCGCCGACCCGACGTGGTCGAAGCCCGCCCTCACCATGCTCGCCATGTGGGGCATCGGCGACCTGATGGTCATCTTCATGGCGTCCCTGCTGGACGTCCCGAGGGACCAGTACGAGGCCGCCGAACTCGACGGCGCCGGGCCGTTCCAGCGGTTCCGGTTCGTCACCCTGCCGAACATCTCGCCGATCATCATGTTCGCGGTGGTCACCGGCGTCATCCAGACCATGCAGTACTACACCCAGGCGATCGTCGCCGCGAAGGTCACCAGCGGCAACGCGGGCAACTCCGGGCAGCAGTTCGAACCGGGCTACCCGCAGGGATCCACCTGGACCCTGCCGCAGATGGTCTACAACCTCGGCTTCCAGCGCTTCAACTACGGCGCGGCGTGCGTCGTCGCCCTGGTGCTGTTCGCCATCTCGATGGCCGTCACCTCGCTCCTGCTCCGCCGCAAGTCCGGCTTCATGGCGAGCGACGACTAGCGGCCCAGTGAGGACACGATCATGACTCTCAGCTCCACCCTCACGGCGAAGGCCCCCGCGGAGGGGCCCGCCCGGCGCGGCGCCCCCGGCGCCGCGGCCCGCGCCGCCCGCCGCCGCGCGCTGCTCAACTGGGTGGCCGTGCACTCGCTGGCCGTCGCCGCCGCGCTGTTCTTCCTGCTCCCGCTCGTCTTCGCCTTCCTCACGTCGGTGATGACGGACAGCCAGGCGCTCACCACCGACTACTGGCCCACCTCCTGGGAGTGGGGCAACTACGCCAAGGTGTGGGACACCCCCGGCTTCCTCACCTGGTGGCGCAACACCCTGCTGTACGCCGGCCTCGGCACCCTGCTGACCATCGTCTCCAGCCTTCCGGTGGCCTACGCGCTCGCCAAGTTCCGCTTCCGCGGCCGCAATCTGGCGCTGATGGCGGTCATCTCGATGATGATGCTGCCGCCCCAGGTCACCATCATCCCGATGTACCTGTTCTGGGCGAAGGAGCTCGGGCTCAGCGGCTCGCTCTGGCCGCTGATCATCCCGATGGCCTTCGGCGACGCCTTCTCGATCTTCCTGCTGCGGCAGTTCCTGCTGACCATCCCCAAGGAGTACATCGAGGCGGCCCGGATCGACGGCTGCGGCGACCTGCGCACCCTCCTCAAGGTCGTCCTGCCGATGGCCAAGCCGGCCATCGCCGCCGTCGCCCTCTTCCAGTTCTTCTACTGCTGGAACGACTACTTCGGCCCGCAGATCTACGCCAGCAACAAGCCCGGCGCCTGGACGCTCTCCTACGGCCTGGAGTCCTTCAAGGGTGCCCACCACACCAACTGGAACCTCACCATGGCCGCCACGCTGCTGGTGATGGCCCCGGTGATCCTCCTCTTCTTCTTCGCACAGAAGGCCTTCATCGAAGGCGTGACACTGACAGGGGTCAAGGGCTGATGTCCACACTCAAGCTGGCCATCGTCGGCGGCGGTTCGACGTACACCCCGGAGCTGATCGACGGCTTCGCCCGGCTGCGGGACACCCTGCCGATCGGCGAGCTCGTCCTGATCGACCCGGCCGCGGACCGCTTGGAGCTGATCGGCGGGCTGGCCCGGCGGATCTTCGCCAAGCAGGGGCACGGCGCCGTGGTGACCACCACGACCGACGTCGAGGCGGGGGTCGCGGACGCCGACGCCGTCCTGCTCCAGCTGCGGGTCGGCGGGCAGGCGGCCCGCAACCAGGACGAGACCTGGCCGCTGGAGTGCGGCTGCGTCGGCCAGGAGACCACCGGCGCGGGCGGGCTCGCCAAGGCGCTGCGGACCGTCCCGGTGGTGCTCGACATCGCCGAGACGGTCCGGCGCACCAACCCCGACGCCTGGATCGTCGACTTCACCAACCCGGTCGGCATCGTCACCCGGGCCCTGCGGGAGGCCGGCCACAAGGCCGTGGGCCTCTGCAACGTCGCCATCGGCTTCCAGCGGCGGTTCGCCAGGCACCTGGGCGTCGACCCGGAGCTGATCCGGCTCGACCACGTCGGCCTCAACCACCTCACCTGGGAGCGCGGCGTCACCCTGCTCGACGCGCCCGGCGCCGCCGGTGGCCGGGAGGTGCTGCCGGAGCTGCTCGCCGGCTTCGGCCAGGAGATCGCCGACGACCTGCTCCTGCCCCGGCGGGTGATCGAGCGGCTCGGCGTCGTCCCCTCCTACTACCTGCGGTACTTCTACCAGCACGACCAGGTGGTGGAGGAGCTCAAGGTCAAGGGCTCCCGCGCCGCCGAGGTCGCCGAGATCGAGCGGCAGCTGCTGGAGATGTACGCCGACCCCGCGCTCGACACCAAGCCCGAACTGCTCGGCAAGCGCGGCGGCGCGTTCTACTCCGAAGCGGCCGTGCAGCTCATCGCGGCGCTGCTCGGCACCGACGGCGCCACCTCGGTCCAGGTGGTGAACACCCGCAACGACGGCGTCCTGCCGTTCCTGCCGGACGACGCCGTCATCGAGGTGCCGGCCGAGGTCGACGCGGCGGGCGTACGGGCCCTGCCGCAGCGGCCGGTCGAGCCGCTCTACGCCGGCCTGATCGCCTCCGTCACCGCGTACGAGAACCTCGCCCTGGACGCCGCCCTGCGCGGCGGCCGCGACCGGGTCTTCGACGCCCTGCTCGCCCACCCGCTGGTCGGCCAGATCGACCTCGCCGACCGGCTGACGGACCGGCTGCTCGCCCACAACCGCGAGCACCTCGCCTGGGCCTGACCCGCCCGGCCGAACTCCGGCCCGCACTCCGTGGGGGGTGCGGGCCGGGCCGCCGAGGGCCCGCCGGCCCTCCGCGAGGAGGCCGCGAGGAGACCTCCCACCCCCGGCCGGGACCAACCACGGCCGGGCCACGTACGAGCCGCGGGGACCTGATGACCCACCAGCCCGAACCACACCTGCCCGGCGTCCTCGCCATCGACGCGGGTAACTCCAAGACCGACGTCGCCCTCATCGGCGCCGACGGCACCGTCCTCGGCTCCGCCCGGGGTGGCGGCTTCACCCCGCAGAAGGTCGGCGGCGCCGCCGCCGTCGCCGACCTGGCGCCGCTGGTCGAGCAGGCCGCCGCGGCGTCCGGGATCACCGCCTGGAACGGCACGCTGACCAGTCACGTCAGCGCCTGCCTCGCCAACGCCGACCTCCCGGTCGAGGAGGAGGCGCTGCGGGTGGCCCTGGAGTCCCACCCGTGGGGCGCCAGCAACACCGTCGTCAACGACACCTTCGGCCTGCTGCGCGCCGGAACCGACGGCCCGCGCGGCGTCGCCGTCGTCTGCGGCGCCGGCATCAACTGCGTCGGCCTGCTGCCCGACGGCCGCACCGCCCGGTTCCCCGCCCTCGGCGAACTGACCGGCGACTGGGGCGGCGGCGCCGGCCTCGCGCTCACCAGCATGTGGCACGCCGTCCGCGCGGAGGACGGCCGTGGCGGGCCGACCGTCCTGGCCCCGGCCATCGCCGAGCACTTCGGCCTGCCCAGCGCCGGCGCCGTCGCCGAGGCCGTCCACCTGGACCACCTGCCGTACGGCCGGCTGCACGAGATCGTCCGGGTGCTGTTCGCGGTCGCGGAGGGTGGCGACCGGGTCGCGCTGGAGCTGATCGACCGGCAGGCCGACGAGATCACCCGGCTCGCGGTCGTCGCCCTGCGCCGGCTGGAACTCCTGGAGGAACCCACCCCGCTGGTGCTCGGTGGCGGCGTGCTCGCCTCGCGGCAGTCGCTGCTGATCGACAACCTCACCGCCCGGCTGGCGGAGGCCGCGCCGCTCGCCGAGCCGCGCGTCGTCGTCGCACCGCCGGTGCTGGGCGCGGCGCTGCTCGGCCTCGACCACCTGGCGGCGGGCGCCGAGGCGCAGGCCCGGGTGCGGGAGGCGTACGACACCGACCGGCCGGTGGCGGCGTAGCGCCCGGTCCCGACGCTTCCGCCCCCGCCGCACCGCTTCCGCCCTCGCCGCTTCCGTCCCCACAGGTTCCGCCCCCGCCGGGTCCGCACACCCGGCGGGGGCGGTCGTGCGTTCACGGCCGGGCGGCGCGGCGGGGCGTTCACGGCGGGGTGTTCACGGCGGGGCGGCGGGATCGGGCGGGTGGGCGGCGGACGGGCGGGTGGCGACGGGAGGGGTGGACGGGACGCTACGGCGCGGTAACCTGACGGACAGTCAGTTGCTCGGACCGGTCGACGGACCGGTCGAGCGAGGCGGCGCGGGGGCCGACGGCCGGGGCGGGGTGGGACCGGAGAGGCCGGTGGGGCGACGGCACCAGGCGTTCACCGACCGGCCATCGGTCCAGGGGAAGTCCATCACCCGGGAGAAGGCTGCCGTCCCTAGCGTCTCCCGACGCACCGCCGACCGTCCCCCTCCTCTCACGAAGGGTCACCCCATGCCCGGACGCAGAGTCGTCGCCGCGGCCACCCTCGGCGCCATGACCGCCGGCGCGCTGGCCGTCACCGCCTTTTCCGGTGCCGCCACCGCGGCGGTCGGGACCACCACGTTCACCCCGGTGGCCGACACCTACGCGTACAGCAGCAACCCGAGCACCAACTACGGAACGTCCGGCCAGCTCGGGGTGGACAACAGCCCGGCCAAGCGGACCTTCCTGAAGTTCACCGTCGCCGGCCTCACCGCACCGGTGACCGGCGCCAAGCTGCGCATCCACACCGACGACGTGTCCGGTGCCGAGAGCGGCAGCGGCGGCACCTTCCGCTCGCTGAGCAGCACCACCTGGTCCGAGACCGGCCTGACCTGGAACAACCAGCCGGCCGTGGACGGCCCGGTGCTGGGCTCGATCGGCTCCGTCTCCCGCAACGCCTGGTACGAGGTGGACGTCACCTCCTACGTCCAGGGGAACGGCACCTTCGCCATCGGCGTGACCTCCGCGTCCAGCGACGGCGCCGACTACGACTCGCGCGAATCCGGCTCCACCGCACCGCAGTTGGTGATCACCACCGACACCGGCACGCCCTCCCCGTCGCCGACCGTGACCTCGTCGCCGACCGCCACGCCCACCGCCACCCCGACCCCCACCACCTCCCCGACCGGCGGCGCGGACCCGGTGCTGGTCGGCGCCGGCGACATCGCCAACTCCGGGAACGGCGACGAGGCCACCGCCAAGCTGCTCGACGGCATCCCCGGCACGGTGTTCAACGCGGGCGACAACGCCTACCCCGACGGCAGCGCCTCGGACTACACCAACTACTACGCACCGACCTGGGGCCGCCACAAGGCACGCACCAAGCCGGCGCCGGGCAACCACGAGTACAACACCTCGGGCGCCACCGGCTACTACAACTACTTCGGCGCCGCGGCCGGCACCGCCGGCCAGGGCTACTACTCCTACGACCTGGGCAACTGGCACGTCGTGGCGCTCAACTCGAACATCTCCACCAGCACCGGCTCCGCCCAGGAGCAGTGGCTCCGCGCCGACCTCGCCGCGAGCAACAAGCCCTGCACGCTGGCGTACTGGCACCACCCGCGGTTCACGTCCGGCTCCAACCACGGCCCGAGCACGTCCGTCGGCCCGCTGGTGCAGGCCCTGTACGACTACAACGCCGACGTGATCGTCACCGGCCACAACCACCAGTACGAGCGGTTCGCGCCGATGAACCCGGGCGGCGCGCTCGACACCACCCGCGGCATCCGGCACTTCGTGGCCGGGATGGGCGGCGCCAGCCACTACAGCTTCGGCACCATCCAGGCCAACAGCGAGGCGCGCAACAGCGACACCTACGGCGTGCTGAAGTTCACGCTGCACAACAACGGCTACACCTGGCAGTTCGTCCCCGAGGCGGGCAAGACGTACAACGACAGCGGCACCACCGCCTGCCACTGACGCCCGGCGCACCCCCCGAGCGACGACGCGGCCGGGACCTCCCCCGGCCGCGTCCCGCCGCTCCGCCGACCCCGCGCGGACCACCCCGCGCCGCCGTCCCGCGCCGACCGTCCCGCGCCGACCGTCCCGCGCCGACCGTCCCCGTGCCGAGCTCGCACCGGCGAAAGGCCACCCGTGTACCTGTCCACCATCGGCCGCCCGGCCGCCGCCGATCCCCCCGCCGGCCCGAGGAAGCGCCGCTGGGCCCTGGTGGGCGGCAACGTCGTCGCCCTCGGGACGGTCAGCCTGGTGACCGACGTCTCCTCCGAGATGGTCACCGCCGTCCTCCCGCTCTACCTGACCGCCGCCCTGCACCTCGGCCCGGCCGCGTACGGGGTGATCGACGGTCTCTACGGCGGCGCGACCGTGCTGCTGCGCCTGGTCGGCGGCTTCGTCGCCGACCGGATCCAGCGCCGCAAGGTCGTCGCCGGGGCCGGTTACGCGATCTCCGCCGTCGCCAAGCTCGGCCTGCTCGCCGCCGGCTCCGCACCGGCCGCGCTCGGCCTGGTGATCACCGCCGACCGGGCCGGCAAGGGCCTGCGCAGCGCCCCGCGGGACGCCCTGATCACCCTCTCCGCCCCGGAGGGCTCGCTGGGCCGGGCGTTCGGCCTGCACCGCACCATGGACGCGGCCGGCGCCTTCGCCGGCCCGCTGCTCGCGCTGGCGGTCCTGGCCGCCGCCGGACAGGCCTTCGACGCGGTCTTCGTCACCAGCTTCTGCGTCGCCGCCTTCGGCGTCCTGATCCTGGTGCTGTTCGTCCGCGACCACCGCACCCCGATGCCCGCGGCCGGCGCGATCTCCGCCCGCGCCGCGCTGGGCCTGCTGCGGCAGGGCCCGGTGCTGCGGCTGGTGCTGGCCGCCGCGCTGCTCGGGCTGGCCACGATCGGCGACGGCTTCGTCTACCTGCTGCTGCAGCGGCGTTCGGACCTCTCGCTGGGCTGGTTCCCGCTGCTGGCGGTCGGCACCAGCCTGACGTACCTGCTGCTGGCCGCGCCGCTGGGCGCGCTCGCCGACCGGATCGGCCGCCTCCCGGTGCTGCTGGGCGGCTACGCGGCCCTGGCCGGCGCGTACCTGCTGCTGTACGGGCCGCTCGACGGGACGGGCGCGACGGTGGCGGTGCTGGCGCTGCACGGCCTCTTCTACGCGGCCACCGACGGCGTGCTGATGGCCCTGGCCGGGCCCCGGCTGCCCGAGGCGCTGCGGACCACCGGCATCGCCCTGGTGCAGAGCGGACAGGCCCTGGCCTACCTGGCCTCCTCGGTGCTGTTCGGGCTGGCCTGGCAGTACTGGGGGCCGGCCACCGCCAGCCGGGCGGCCGCGGCGGCCGTCGCGGTGGCGCTGCTGGGGACCGTCGTCCTGCTGTCCGGCGGTCCGCGCCGCCCCGCCGGCCCGGCCGCTCCCGTGACCACCTCCGACACCCCTGCGAAGGACCCCCGTTGAACCTCACCCCGCGCGCCCGGCTGCTGGCGATCGCCACCGCCGCCCTGCTGCTCGGCGGCGCCGCCACGACGTACACCCTGACCGCCGGCTCCGCACCGGGCACCGCCGCGACGGCCCCGGGCCGCGGCTCCGCCCCCGACTCCGACTCCGATCCCGACGGCGACCCCGGCGGCACGGCGGCCGGTCCGCGCATCCAGGTCCTGAGCAACGGCCTGCTCTCGTCCGTCTCCCGCCAGGACCCGGGCGGAAGCCGCGAGGTCGGCAGCCGCCGCTGCGAGCGCGCGTACGCCGCCGCCGGGACGGTCGCCTGCCTCGCCCCGGCCGGCGCCCTGGAGGGGCCCGAACTCGTCGTGCTGGACCGGGCGTCGAACGAGCGCAGGAAGGTCTCGCTGACCGGCCTCCCGAACCGGCTCCGGGTCTCCGCCAGCGGCCGGATGGTCTCCTGGACGCTCTTCGTCGGCGGCGACTCCTACGCGGGCAACTCCTTCTCCACCCGGACCGGCGTCCTCGACACCTCCGGGGGGCAACTCCTCAACACTCTGGAGGAGTTCACGATCACCCGGGAGGGCCGGCCGTACCGCGCCGCCGACGTGAACTACTGGGGGGTGACCTTCACCGCGGACGACAACCGGTTCTACGCGACCCTCGCCACCGACGGCCACCGCTACCTGGTGGAGGGCGACCTCGCCGCCCGGACCGTCCGCACGCTCGCCGACAACGTCGAGTGCCCGTCGCTCTCCCCCGACGGCCGCCGGATCGCGTTCAAGCAGGCCGTCGACGGCGACCCCGCCAAGGGCTGGCGCCCCGCCGTGCTGGACCTCGCCACGATGGCCGCCACCCGGCTGCCCGAGCAGCGCTCGGTGGACGACCAGCCCGCCTGGCTCGACGACGCCACCGTCGCGTACGCGATCCAGCGCTCGGACGGGGTCAACGACGTCTGGGGGGTACCGGCCGACGGTTCGGCGGCGCCCGCGCTGCTCGTCCCCGAGGCCAACTCCCCCGCCCCGCTGTCCTGACCGTGCGCCGTCCGCCCGCCTGCCCGCCGCCGTCCGGTTCCGCCGGACCGGCGGAACCGGCGGAGCGGAACCGGGTGTACGGATTCCGCGTGTACGGGGGTGCCGTGTCCGGTCGTCTTCCTGGGAGACTCGCCCCATGACCGCCCCCCGTCGCCTCCTCCTCGCCGTGCTGCTCTGCTGTACCGTCACCGCCGGCCTGGCCGCCTGCACCCCGATCGACGAGGACCCGACGGTGGCGATGGCCTCGGACGACGACGAGGACACGGTCGACGCCGAGGACCTCGACGACGCGACCCCGTGGGAGGACGGCACGGAGGAGGCGTACGGCGCCGCGACCGACTCCGCGCCGACGGCCCCCTCGCCCGAGTGCACCGACCTCTCGCTGAGCCCCGGCCACCAGGTCGTCCGGGTCGTCGGCGAGATCGAGGGCCGCCTCACCGCCCTCCCCACCCGGTACGTCTGCGACTCCGACGCCCCCGACGACGGCTCCTACGACCCGGTCGGCATCCCCACCGCCTACCCGCTCGCCGCCCGGGTGACCGCCACCCTCGTCGCCCTTGAGGACGGTGAGCCCGCCAAGGAGGTCCAGCTCCCCGTCCTCCTGGAGCACCTCGGCGACTGCCTGGCCGACCGTGAGCCCGACCCGCCGTACGGCTGCTACGGCGACACCTACGACATCGTCCTCGACGCCCGCGGTCGCATCACCCGCATCACGGAGCTGTACCGCCCCTGAGGACCCGAGGCGCCGGGGCGCTGCCCCTCCGCCCCGGACGGCGCCGGCCTCCCGCGGTGGCCCGTACCGGCCTCCGCCCACCGGGCTTGACCTCAAGTGGGGTTCACGTTGTCGGATAGGGCCCAGGCGGTGATCACCACCGCCGGCACGGCACGTGAGGAGGGGTTCGCCATGGCGAACGACGTACTGGTGGTGGGGGCCGTTCCGGCCGAGGTCAGGAACGCGGTGACCGGGGTGGTCGCCGCCCTGGAGAAGGCGTTCAACACCAAGGACGCGACCGCGCTGGGCGAGCAGTTCGGCGAGCAGGCCTCGTGGACCAACGCCCGCGGCCTGCGGCTCGACGGACGGACGGCGATCGCCGAGTTCAGCAGGCCGGCGATGGAGAGCTTCCTGCGGGACTCCTACGCCCGGTACGACGTGGTGAAGATCCTGGCGATCGCGGAGGACGTGGTCGCGGTGAACGTCGCCCAGACGCCCACCGACGCCGCGGGCGAACCCGTGGAGGGGGCGCACGGCGCCGCCCTCTACGTGGTGGCCCGCCAGGCGGACGGCTGGAAGATCGTGGCCGGTCAGAACAACGCGGTCGATGCCCCGTCCGCAGGGTGAGTGACGACCGGTCCCGAGCCGGGGGCCGCCTCCGATCCTTCGATCGTGCCAGGAGGCGGCCCCCTTCTCCCTCTTCTCCTACTTGGTGATCCTCGTGACCTGGCCCGCGCCGACGGTCCGGCCACCCTCCCGGATGGTGAACCGCAGGCCCTCCTCCATCGCGACGGGCTGGATCAGGGTGACGGTGATCTCGACGTTGTCCCCGGGCATGACCAGTTCGGTGCCCTCCTTGAGGGTCACCACCCCGGTGACGTCGGTGGTGCGGAAGTAGAACTGGGGCCGGTAGTTGTTGAAGAACGGGGTGTGCCGGCCGCCCTCGTCCTTGGACAGGATGTAGGCCGTCGCCTCGAACTCGGTGTGCGGGGTCACCGATCCGGGCTTGATGATGCACTGCCCGCGCTCGACGTCCTCGCGCTTGATGCCGCGCAGCAGCAGGCCGACGTTCTCGCCGGCCCGCCCCTCGTCGAGCAGCTTGCGGAACATCTCGATGCCGGTGACCGTGGTCGTGGTCTTCTCCGGCTTGATGCCGATGATGTCGACGGTCTCGTTGACCTTCAGCACCCCGCGCTCGATCCGGCCGGTCACCACGGTGCCGCGGCCGGTGATGGTGAAGACGTCCTCGACCGGCATCAGGAAGGGGTGGTCGATGTCCCGCGTGGGCTGCGGGATGCTCTCGTCGACGGCCTTCATCAGACCCAGCAGCTTCTCGCCCCACTCCTTGTCGCCCTCCAGGGCCTTGAGGGCGGAGACCTGGACCACCGGGGTGTTGTCGCCGTCGAACTCGTACTCGGAGAGGAGCTCGCGGACCTCCAGCTCGACGAGCTCCAGGATCTCCTCGTCGTCCACCATGTCGGCCTTGTTCAGGGCGACGACGATGTACGGGACCCCTGACTGGCGGGCCAGCAGGACGTGCTCCTTGGTCTGCGGCATCGGGCCGTCGGTGGCGGCGACGACGAGGATCGCCCCGTCCATCTGGGCGGCGCCGGTGATCATGTTCTTGATGTAGTCCGCGTGACCCGGGCAGTCGACGTGGGCGTAGTGACGCGCCTCGGTCTGGTACTCGACGTGCGCGATCGAGATCGTGATGCCGCGCTGCCGCTCCTCCGGCGCCTTGTCGATCTCGTCGAACGGCGTGAAAGGGTTCAGGTCCGGATAGGCGTCGTGCAGGACCTTGGTGATCGCCGCCGTCAGCGTCGTCTTCCCGTGGTCGACATGGCCGATGGTGCCGATGTTGACATGCGGCTTCGTCCGCTCGAACTTCGCCTTCGCCACGCGCTCCTCCTCAGATGTCGGACCGGGGCGGAGAGCCATCGGCCGACCGCCTGCCCGCGCTGCTCATGGAAAGCGCGGGGCGCGGCCGTCGCACGCGGGGAGGGCGTACCCCCGCCGCCGCGACCAGGAGTGACCGACCCCGCGCAGAGGGTAACCATAGCTGGCCGGAGGTGCGGCGGAGCCGGGACCACGCCCTCCGGCGGGCCCGGCCCCGCGGGCCCGCCGGTCCCGGCCCGGCCGTCCGGGCCAGTCGTCCGGGCTAGTCGTCCGGGCCCAGGTCCAGGACGGCCTTGCCGAGGACCCAGCGCCCGACGAGCGCGTCCGCCGCCTCGTGGGCCCTGGTCCAGGAGCCGCGCCAGCCGATCTGCGGGGAGAGCCGGTCCGTCGCCACCAGGTGGAGCAGGTGACCGAGGTCGGCACCGACGGGCGTGCTGACGTTGAAGTTCTCCAGCCGACCGTTCGGGCTCTCGACGCGGGCCCGCTCGAAGTCGATGACGGTCGGCTCGCCGGAGGCCTTCCCGATCGCCTGGACGACGCCGCCGCGTTCGAGGTGGTAGAACGCCTCGGCCAGCTGGCTGCCGCCGACGTTGTCGAGCACGCCGTACACCGGCGCCGTCAGCTCCTCCGGGCCGTGCACGATCTCGGCCGCGCCCAGCTCCCGCAGGCCCTCCGCACGGGCCGGGCCGCCGACCGAGGCGACGACGTGCGCACCCCCCAGCGCGAGGAGCTGGACGGCGAAGCGCCCCACCCCGCCCGAGGCGCCGGTGACCAGGACCCGACGGCCGAGGACGGAGCCCAGGCGGCGGACCGCCTGGAGCGCCGTGACCCCGGCCACCGGGAGGGCGCTCGCCGTCCCGAGCTCGACGGCGTCGGGCACGACCGCCAGCTCGGCGGTGTCCACCGCCCGCAGCCGCGCCCAGGCGCCGCCCCACCCGAAGGTGACCACCCGGGCCCCGACGGGTGGACCCGATCCGTCGTCGGCCGACCGGACGACGACACCCGCCGCGTCCCAGCCCGGCACCGTGCCGGGTGGGGTGTCCGGCGACCGGTAGACGATCTCACCGAAGTTGAAGGAGACCGCGTCGACCTCGATCAGCGCCTGTCCGGGCCCGGGTTTCGGATCCGGCACCTCGGCGAAGCTCAGCTGCCGGGGGGCGTTCGGGTCGTGGACGAGTGCCTTCATGGCGGGCCCTTCAGTGCGGAGGATCGGAGGAGGGGGTGCCGCGGAGGGGTGCCGCGGAGGGGGGCCGCCACGATCGGCGGCCCCCTGGAGTGGCGCCGGGCGCCGCGGGGTCAGCGGGTGGCGCTCTCCGCGCCGTCGACCGGGCGCACCGCGACCGCGTCTATCTCGAAGAGCATCCCGGGCAGCGCCAGCGACGCGACGCCGCTGAGCGTCTGGGCGGGCAGCCGGTCGCCCCAGGCGGCGTGCAGGGCCTTCCCCAGCACACCCAGCTTCTCCAGGTCGTGGTCGACGACGTACGAGCCGAGCCGGACGACGTGCTCGAAGCCGAGGCCGACGCCGGCCAGCGCGGTGCGCAGGTTGTCGAAGGACCGCTCGACCTGGGCGGCGAAGTCGCCGGGGACGACCTGGCCGCTCTCGTCGGAGGCGTACTGCCCGCCGATGAAGACCGGTTCGCCGGGCGCGGAGGCGGCGTGGCTGTAGCCGAACGGCGTGGGGTCGTGCAGGCCGGCGGGGTTGGTGAGGGCGCGGTGGTCGTGGAGGTCACTCATGGTCGACGGTTCCTTCGGTTGTGGTGCGGTGGGTGCGACGGGTCGTTGTCGTGACGTCAGGTGCGGTGCTGCGCACGCCTTCCGGCGGCTCGGCGTCGACCCGGAGCCCTCCGGTGGCAACGCTCCGCGCGGCGGCGATCATCCCGGCGGGCGGTCCCCCCGCCCGCCGGGCTTCCTTCCGGCGGTCCTCCTCCGGGCGGTCCTCCTCCGGGCCGGTCATCCCTCCAGGCGGACGAGCATCTTGCCGGTGTTGGCGCCGCGCATCACGCCGAGGAAGGCGGCCGGCGCCTGCTCGATGCCCTCGACGACGGTCTGCTCGGTCCGCAGGCTCCCGTCGGCGAGCCAGCCGGCGGCCCGGCCGATCCACTCGGGGAAGAGGTGGAAGTAGCTGCTGACCAGCATCCCGCGCAGGTTCAGCTCCTTGGCCGCCGCCTGGAACAGGTTGTCGGGACCCGGGGCCGGGCTGGTCGCGTTGTAGGTGCTGATCGCGCCGACGAGGGCGATCCGGCCGCCGGTGCGCATCGCGCCGATGGCGGCCCGCAGGTGGTCGCCGCCGACGCTGTCGAGGTAGACGTCGATGCCCTCCGGGGCGGCTGCGGCGAGCTGTTCGTCCAGCGAGCCGGCCCGGTAGTCGATCGCGGCGTCGTAACCGAAGTCCGTCACCAGCTTCGCTGCCTTCTCCGGGCCGCCGGCCGAACCGATCACCTTCGAGGCGCCGAGCCTGCGGGCCAGCTGCCCGGCGACGCTGCCCACCGCCCCGGCGGCGGCGGAGACGAAGACGACGTCGCCCTCGCGGACCGGGGCGATCTCGGTCAGCGCCGCGTAGGCGGTGAGGCCGGTGGTGCCCAGCACCCCCAGGTAGGCGGAGGCCGGGGCGAGGCCGGTGTCGACGACGGTCGCGGCGGCGGCGTCCAGGACGGCGTACTCGCGCCAGCCGAGGAAGTGGGAGACGGTCGCGCCGACCGGCACGGCGTCGGAGTGGGAGGCGACCACCACGCCGACCGCGCTGCCGTCCAGGGCCGCGCCGAGCTCGAACGGCGGGATGTAGGACGGCGCGTCGTCCATCCGGCCCCGCATGTACGGGTCCACCGACATCCAGGTGTTGCGGACGACGATCTCGCCCTCGGCCGGCTCGGGGACGGCGGTGCGGACCAGCTCGAAGGTGTCGGCGGTGGGCGACCCGACCGGGCGGGAGGCGAGCCGGACCTCGGCGGAGAAGGTGGTGGCGGGGGTCACGGTGGTCTGCTGGGTGCTCATGGCGGGCTTCCTCGTTCTTCGTCCGGTGCTGCCGTTTCCTGCTGACGAGGAAGACTCTGCCGGGGGCCTCGCACGATCGGCTGACGGTCCGCGCACGGCCGCCCGGCCCGTACGCACAGGGCCGCCCGGCGGGCATGCGCACGGGACGTCGGACCGGCCGACTTCCGGTGCGGGAACCCTCGGCCCGGGCGTCCGGCGCGGACGCCCGCACGTCCGCCGGTGCGAAGGACGCCGGTGCGAACGACGCCGGTGCGGCGAAACCGGTCGACAGGAGCGGCCCGGGTGGCGGAGAGTCGGGAAGCATGACCGTGCTCCCCGAACTGCCGCCGCTCCCCGCCCGCTACCGGAGCCGGCCGGCCGCCGCCGACGACGCCCCGGCCGTCCACCGGCTGGTCGACGCCTGCGAGCGCGACCTGCTGGGCCGGGCCGAGACCGGGTCCGACGACATCGCCGCCGACCTGGCCCTCCCCGACCTCGACCCGGCCCGCGACGCGCTGCTCGTGCAGGACGGCGACGGCGAGGTGGCCGGCTGGGCGTGGGTCCGCGGGGGCCGCCGGAGCCGGATCGACGTCCACCCGACCCACCGGGGCGCCGGGTTGGGCGGATGGCTGCTCGACTGGACCGAGGCGCAGGCCCGGCGTGCGGGCGGCGTACGGCTCGCCCAGGCCGTGGAGGACGGCGACCGGGCCGCCGTGGCACTGCTGCGCTCGCGCGGGTACCGGCCGTTCGTCTCCCAGTGGCAGCTGGGGATCGCACTGCCCGCCCGCCCGGTGGCGGCCGGCCCGCCGGACGGGATCACGGTGCGGCCCTTCGCCCCCGGTGACGAGCAGGAGGCCTACCTGCTCACCGAGGACGCGTTCGACGAGTGGCAGGTGCGGCGCAGCTCCTACGAGGAGTGGGCCCTGCGGACCGTCGGACGGGAGGCGTTCGCGCCCGCGCTCTCGCGGGTGGCCCTCGCGGACGGGGAGATGGTGGGCGCGGCGCTGTCGCTCGACGTGCCGGGCGGGAGCGAGGGCTACGTGGAACGGCTGGCCGTCCGCCGCGACCACCGGAACCGGGGCATCGCACGGCTGCTGCTGGGCGAGGTGTTCGGCGCGTTCCACCGGCACGGGCGGGAGCTGTGCACCCTGTGGACGCACTCGAACACCGGCGCGCTGCCGCTGTACGAGCGGATCGGGATGACCGTCCGGCGCACCTCGTCCATGTACGGCAAGGTGCTCGACGAGGAGCCCCGGTAGGGCGGGGGGCGGTGCGGCGTTCCGGCGTTCGGCCGCTCCACGGTTCCGGGATTAGGGCTCGGTGCGGAACGCCGGGGGGAGAATATGACGCCCAGTCATCGGAAAGTCACGCATTTCCGTGATTGATGCGCACCTGCAATTTCCGCACCCCACCCCCACGGACGGAACGCCGTAGCCGGTTCATCACGCTTCGCATTCGCACCGGGAATTCCCGGTGCGGCGCGCACCCTAGACGTCGAGATCGGCCTCGATCCGCTTGAGACCGTGCCGGGCGAGCGCCAGGTTGGCGCGCGAGCGGTCCAGCGCCAGGTAGAGGAAGAGGGATCCGTGACTGCGCGCCAGCGGGCGGATCAGGTGGTACTGGGTGCCGAGGGTGATCAGGATGTCCTCGATGACGTCGTCGATCGACAGCGCTGCCAGGGCCCGTATCTTGGCCCGGACGACCTCGGTGTTGGCGGCTGCCGCGACCTCCAGGTCGAGCTGCTGGCCCCCGCCGAGGAACCCGAGTGACATACCGCTCTCGTAGTCGGCCAGAGCCACGCCGATGGCGCCCTCGATGGCCATCGCGTCCTTGAGTGCGTTGTCAATGTTCATGCGCTGTTCGTCCTTTGCGTGACTTCCGGGCAGAACTCCCGTGTGCGGGAACAAAGTAGCAAGAAGCCACCCTCGGTGGTCACCCCGCGGAAATGGTGGAATAAAGTACGCTGCCAACAGTTCGGAACGTGAAGGGGTACTGGTGCGCGCACTCGAAGCTTCCCTCTCCGACGTGCTCGACTCCCCCGGAGTCATCGGCGCCGCTCTCGTCGACGCCGTCACGGGCCTCAGCTACCACTCCGCCGGGGACCACCGGCTGCTCGGCAGCGGGGCCGAGCTCGCCGAGCTGACCAATCTGATCGGCGAGCGTCTGTACGAGGCCGGGGTGGAGAGCGAGTTGGAGAGCGTGGTGGTCACCAGCACCCGCCATCACCAGGTCGTCCAGGTGGTGCCCCGTCAGGGCGACCCCCTGCTGCTGGCCACCGTGCTGGACCGGGGGCGGACCAACCTGGCGCTGGCGATCCGCCAGACCGCCGACCGTGCGGGGGGCCTGCTGGCATGAGCGGCCCTCCCGACGAGCTGTCCCACGACCCGGCCCACCACCCTGCCCGCCACCCTGCCCACCGACCGGCCGGCGGCCGGGCCCACGACCCGGCACCGCCCGTGCCGCCTGCGGCCCGTAACGTGCCCGCGCTGCTCCTCGCGCTGCACCGGACGGGCTTCACCGGCTCGGTCACCGTCTCCAGCGCACCGGGCGGCACCATCCACCTGGAACAGGGGCTGGTCACGGCGATCGAGACCCCCGGGGCCCCGACCGCCGAGACCCTGCTGCTGAAGGCGCGGCGCGTCGGCGAGGCGGACTGGGCGACCGCCGAGACGGCCGCCTCCGCCGCCCGCCCGGTCGACGCTCCCGCGGCCTGGGGCGGCGACCTCGGCGCGGCCCTGGTGGCCCAGGGGTCGATCGGCGCCACCGAACTCGAAGCCGTCTGCGCCGCCGCCGCCTTCGACGGAGCCTTCGCCCTGGTGCTCAGCCCGCCCGGCAGCTGGGAGATCGCCGAATCGGCGCCGCCCGCCCGGATCGCGCTGTGCCCGGGGATCGAGCCGCAGCGGCTCTTCGAGGAGACCGCCCGGCGGGTGGCGCTGCTGACCCGCCTCTGGGGCCCGCCCGGCGAGCTGGCCCGCACCCGGATCCGCCCTGCCGCCGCGGCCGAGTCCGCTGCGTCGCGGATCCCGGTCCGGTACCGGGAGGTCCTGGCCGCGGCCACCGGCCGCCGCACCCCGCGCGACATCGGATTCGCGCTGGGGCGCGGCGTGTTCTCGGTGCTGCTCGACGTCGTCCGGATGGACGCCCGACACCTTCTCCACCGCGAAACGGCGCTCCCGGCCGCCACGGCACCGAGCGTGGCCCCGCGAACGCCGCCGAGCGGACCGCTGCCGACCGCGACCGGGCCGCTGCCGCGTCGCGTCCCCGGCGCACGCGGCGCAGGGAACGCGGGCGGCCACGGCCGGCCGGACTCCCGGCCCGAGGAAGCGGCGGGCGCTTCCGACGGTCCACCGAACGCACACCGCACCGAGACGACAGAGACGACCGAGAAGAGCAGACCATGAGCACCCAGACACCGACCGCCGTTCTCGTCGCCGAGTTGAAGTCCCTCCGCGAACGGGTCATGGGCATCTCCGAGAGTGTCATCTCCACCGCCGACGGCCTGCTGGTGGCCGCCGACACGGCCGCCGTCCACCCCGAGTCGGCCGCCGCCCTGTCGGCCGCCATGCTCGGCCTCGGCCGGCGCACCGCGGCCGAGGTCGGCGTGGGCGGCCTGCGCGACGTGGTCACCCGTTGCAACGGCGGCTACGTCGTGGTGCTGGCGATCGGGGACCAGGCGCTGCTGATGGTCCTGGGCGACGAGGGCCTCGACATCGCCGGCCTGCACCGCGAGTCGCCCGCCTCGATCCGGCGGCTGAGCGAGCTGCTCGGGATGGTCCCCGCGGCCTAGCGCAGGCCCCGGCGACGGACGGGGGTGTCCGGGATCCGCACAACGGCGGGCCTGCCGGACGGCAGGCGGGCGGGGCCCGGCCGCCCGACACGGCCGTCGGTCACGGCACGCCCGCGGACGCGTCCGCATCCGCGTACGCAGGCACCGGCCCCTCCCGGACAGCGTCGCCCATAGCCTGACATGTCGTCACCGCAACCGGTCGGCAAGGGCCGCGCGGACCGACCCGCCTGCCTCAACGGACGCTCTCACGAAAGGACTTGGGCTGCGAAGGCCGCCACAGCGCCCCAGCTGGAGGGGTGCACCGCACTCCGGGGCCCGGGCGGACCGGACCGGAGCGGCGTCGCCTTCGTGCCCCATGGGGCACGCCGCGGATTCCGCGAGGCCGGCCGCGGGTCAGGCGCCCGTGTACTGGGCGGCGTACTCCTCGCTGGGCGGGACGACGGTGATGACGTCGATCAGCACGCCGTCCGGGGCGGCGACGATGAAGTGACGCTGGCCGAACTCCTCCGTGCGCAGCGGCAGCACCTCGGGCAGGCCGGCCCCGGCGACGAGCCGCCGGTGCTCGGCGTCCACGTCGTCCACCTCGAAGTTCAGCAGCAGGCCGCCCCGGAGTGGGGTCCGGTGGCCCTCGGGGAGGGTCGGGTGGGTGTGGTCCAGCAGGGCCAGCTCGTACTGCGGGGCGTCGGGGCGGCGCAGGCTCACGTACCAGTCGGCTTCGAAGGTGACCTCGAAGCCGAGGTGGCGGGTGTAGAAGGCGCGGGAGGCGGCCACGTCCCGGGTGGCGATCACCGGGTAGAAGCCACCGAGCCCGGCCGCGGGCGCGTTCGCGGCCCCGTTAGCAGTTCCGTTCGCAGTTCCGTTCGCAGTTCCGTTCGCGGGCTCGGCCCCGAGGCCGGTCCCGAGGTCGCTCCTGAGGTCGTTCGTCATGGCGGAGGCCCTTCGCGTCCATTTCACATACCCGGGGTATGTGAATCTTGGCGTTAGCATACCCGGGGTACGCGAAATGGAAAGGGCGGTGCGACGCGATGGCGGTCAACCGGGCGGAGCAGCGGGCAGCCACCCGGCGGGCGCTGCTGACCGAAGGGCGGCAGCGGTTCGCCGCCGACGGCTACCACCAGGTGGTGCTGGCCGAGGTGGCACGGGGCGCCGGGGTCACCAAGGGGGCCGCCTACCACCACTTCGACAGCAAGGCCGGACTCTTCCGGGCCGTCGTCGCCGAGGTGCAGCAGGAGCTGGGCGAGCGGGTCGCGGCGGAGGCCGAACGGCACGAGGACCTCTGGGAGCAGCTCCGGGCCGGCTGCCGCGCCTTCCTCGCCTCGGGGACCGACCCGGCCGTGCGACGGATCCTGCTGGTCGACGCGCCGACCGTGCTGGGCTGGGACGAGTGGCGGGCGCTGGACGAGGAGTCGTCCGCCCGGCACCTGGCGGAGGCCCTGACGGCGCTCGTGGCGGCCGGGACCGTCGCCGAGCAGCCGGTGGAGCCGCTGGCCCGGCTGCTCTCGGGGGCGATGAACGAGGCCGCGCTCTGGATCGCACGGGGCGGGGACTCCCGGGCCGCCGAGCAGGCGCTCGACCGGCTCCTGTCGGGACTGCGCACGTCGGCCTGATCGCTCGCACCCGACGCCCGGCCGAACGCCCCACGGATGCCCGGTCGGCGAGGGGCCGCCCCCACAGCGGCCCGTCGCCGGCCCTCCCACCGCCCGCCCCGGTCTCGCGGGTCAACCCCGCGGGTCGGTGAGGTAGGCGTCGAACGCCCCCTTCGTCGGTTCGGAGGAGTAGAGCCAGTGGCCCACGACGTCCCGGGTGAGCAGGGTGGCCCTCGGGAAGGACTGCGTCATCCGGCGCGCACCCGGCAGCGGCGTCCGCTGGTCGAGGGTGGCGTTCGCCACCAGGACGCGCGGGAGGTCGCCCGCCACCCGGGCGGGCCGGGCCTTCGGCGGGACGGTCCAACCCTGGCAGCCGAGGACGATGTCCAGGCCCTGGGTGCTGACGCGGACGTGCGGCGCGGCCCGGGCGACCCGCTCCCGGATGGCCCGGTACTCGGCGTGGTCGCGGATCCGGAGGTCGTAGTCCCGGCAGAGCACGAGCTGCATGTCACGGCTGGGGCCCTGGTACTGGGGCCAGTGGACCGTGCCCGTCCCGGTGTACACGGCGGCCAGCTCCCGCGTCGCCCGCTCCGGGTCCCACCCCCAGGTCAGGAACGTGAGGAAGTCGGACAGGCCGTCGGCGTCGGCCACGGCCTGTGTCGGCCCGTCCGGTCCCGGGACGCGGAGCGTGCCGGCCTCGGCGCGGGCGAACAGTTCGGCGGCGACGGCCGCCAGGTCCCGGCCGCTCAACGCACAGGACGGCGCCGTCGAGCACCAGGCCGCCAGGCGCTTGAAGGTGTCGTCGGCGGTGACGCTGGCGTCGGTGAGGAAGCGCTCAGCGTTCGGCCGGTCCGGGTCCATCACGCTGTCGAGGGCGAGCGCGCGGAGCCGCTCCGGGAACAGGCGCGCGTAGCGCTCGCCGAGGAGCGTGCCGTAGGAGTGGCCGAGGAAGCTGATCCGGCGCTCGCCGAGGGCGGCGCGGATCGCGTCCATGTCCCGCGCCACGCTCTCGGTGTCCATGTGCGCGGCGAGCGGGCCCGTGAGCCGCAGGCAGCCGGCCGCGAGCCGGCCGTTCAGGGTGCGCATCTGCTCGAAGGCCGCCGCGTCGCGCGGGCGGGACGTGATCCCGCCCGCGATCGACTCGTCGCAGCGGGCCTGCTGGCTGCGGTGGCTGCCCCTCGGGTCGAAGCCGACGATGTCGAACCGCTGCAGCATCTCCGGCGTGTAGACGCCCTTCTGGGGGTGACCGGCGTGCAGCGCGTCGTCGGCCCCGGGGGCCCAGGGGCCGCCCGGGTTCGACATCAGGACGCCGATGCGCCGGGCCGGGTCGGCGGCCCGCAGGCGGGCGACGAAGATGCCGGTCTTCGGGCCGTGCGGCTTCGACCAGTCCACCGGCACCTCGACCGTCGCGCACTGCGCGGCGGGGTTCGGGTCCGGCATGGGCGGTTCGCTCCTGGGGCAGGAGCCCCACCTGATCGGCGCCGCGGAGGTACTCGGCTCCGACTGGTTCTGGGCGGCGGCCGGTCCGGTCAGCGCGAGGGTCGCGACTGAGGCGGAGAGCGCCAGGAGGGCGGACAGTACGCGCCGCCCTCGGTTCGGATGGGTCTTCCCACGCATACTCATGCCCGTGAACAACCCGCCACCACCGCCGCCGGGTTGCGTCCACCTGCGACACACGGTGATTCCGTGCCCGATGAGGCACGTCGATGCGACTTTCAAGTCCCTTGTTCTCATGGCAGGTTGACGAATCGACAGCCGATTCCGGAAGGTTCTCGGCGAGGCCGGCACCCGCTGCCCCGGTCCTTCGACCGTGGGTGTCCGGCCCGCCCCGCCCCGCCGCCCGGCGGAGTGGACCGCTCGTCACCCGGGGACACGGATGAAGAGGATCAAGAGGGCCGCCGCCACCGCGGTGGCCGCCATGGCGCTGGCCATGGGCGGCGCGGCGGGCACGGCCGGCACGGCCCACTCCCGGAGCACCACGGAGACGCCCCGGGGCGACTCCCACAAGGCCGAGGTCAGGATCTAGGTCTCACGAACTCGGACCCGCCGGTGGGAGCGGGTCCGACGGCCTCTCCGCCCCGGACCCCGGCATCCTGCCGGGGTCCGGGGCGGCGACGTGGGACTCAGGCGGTGTCGCGGTTCCGGCGCCGGATCCGGCCGAGGACGACGGCTCCGCCCACGAGGGCGAGCGCCGCGATCGAGCCGCCGGCGAGCAACGGGGTCCGGGAGGACGGGTCGGCTGCCCGGTCAGTGGTCCCGTACCCGCTGGACAGGCCCCGGGTGTCGTACTCGGAACCGGGCAGCTTGTCGGCGTACCGGGCCTTGAGGAGCTTCTGGTAGTCGGCGAGCGACACCGCCGACTGGCCGTCGAGCCCCTCCCGGGCCTGGTCGTTGAGCGGCTCCACGGTGGTGAGCTTCAGCTGGTACCAGCCGCGGATCTGCGGCTCGGTGAAGACCAGGGTGCCCAAGCCCGCCTTGCCGGCGTACGTGGCGTCGCTGTCGCCGTCGCGCACCCCCGCCAGGTGCCAGCCGCCGCCCTCGGTCGGGGCGAGCAGCACCGTGGCGGTGCGGTCGTTGACGGTCGCGTTGAGCGAGGAGACGAGGTGGCTCAGCCTGATGGCCTCGGTGGGGAGCGGCGGGGCCGTGCCCGCGGCGAAGCCCGGGGTGATCTCGTTCACCGCCAGCGGGTCCTTGAGTGTGAACGCGGGCAGGCCCTCGCACGGCGAGGCCGTGTCGGGAATCGTCACCACGGTGTCGGATCCGCCCTGGGGCAGCGGCGTTCCGAGAAAGCGGCAGACGGCGTCGCGGACGTCGGCCGACTTCACCAGGTCGAGGGCGGCCTGGTAGTCGGGGATGTCGGCCGCGCGGGCCGGGCCGACGGCGGACAGCAGTGCGGACGCGCTCAGCGCCAGGACGATGGGCAGCCGGGAGAACCGAATGGTCTCCCGCTTGACGGGCATTCCTTGGTCACGCATGTGTCGCCCTCCTTGCTCTGTCTATCGGGAGATGCCGGTACGGGAGTGGGTCCACTTGAACGAGCTGTTGTTCACGTAGTCGCCGTAGTTCCACCACGTGTAGGTGGCGGTGTCCGGCCACGGGTCGGCGACGGCGATGGTGTTGTTCGAGGTGTCGAAGCCGTAGACGATGTTCATGTGGCCACCGCCGGAGGTCCATCCGATTCGGGCGCCGATCGGCCGGGCCGCCTTGACGTCAGTGGTGACCTGGGCGAACGAGGCCGCACTGCTGATCCCGGTACCGGTCTTGGACAGGCCCAGGCTCGACCAGGCGTTGGCCATGTCCCCGAGCGTGGCGGGCTGGTTGTTGCAACTCGGACCGCCGCTGTACTGGGAGGCGCGGTCGCAGAAGTCCGCCTGCGTGGTGCCGAATCCCTGGAACTTGGCGATGGTGAGCCCGGCGGCCGACCAGCACCACTGGCTCTTCTCCTGCTTCAGCATGGTGATCTGGTCGTAGCCGGCCTCCGCCCGGGCCGTACCGCCTGCTGCCAGGAGGATCCCCGAGGCCGCCAGCGCCAAGGCCGGTCCGGTGGCCGCGAACCTGAATCTGCTCATATCCCTGCCTTCCCATGGGGCGAGTGAGTGCCCAGCGACATGAGAGCGCGGACCGCCGCCGATCCCCAGGGGGCTCGTGGAAACTACAGCCGAAGGGGTTGTTAGCCATATAAGAGCTGGATGGCTTGAAATGTGCGTAGCCAGAGGGACGTTGGGGCGCCTGGATTCCACCGGACGCGCGGCGACCTGTGTCGTCCGAGCGGCCCGGGCCGGGGGCGGCCCGGGCAGCGCGGGTCGGTCAGCGGGGTATGCGGTGGCGGCCCCGGGGATGCTGCCGCTGCTCGGGGATCGGATTGCTCTCGGGGCTGAAGTGGCCGGCCTGGCGGGCGATCCAGGCGTATTCGGTGGTGCCGTCGGGGTGGTGGCGCAGTTCCCAGCGGCCGTGGCGGGTGATGGGGGGGTGGGGTGTCCTCGATCCGCAGGCTCGTGACCACGCCGACGACGACGGTCGCGAGGGCGAGGGCGAGGGCGAGGAGGACGGCGAAGGCGGTGGCGACGAGGTAGTCGGTCATCGGAGGTATCCGAGGTGGTGGGCGAGGCTTTCGAGGAGGTCGCGGGCCTGGGCGCGGGTGAGGGGGACGGCGAGGTGGTCGCCGG
>NZ_JAQYWZ010000483.1:0-26489 GCF_036290945.1 Streptomyces sp. BE303 | reverse complement strand
GCCGAGCCGGCGCGCCTCGGCGGCGCACTCCAGGACGGCGGAGAACTGCGGACGGCCCACGCCGGTCATCATCCGGGTGGTGCACATCGCGCCCGGCCCGACCCCGACCTTCAGGATGTCGGCGCCCGCCTCGACGAGGTCGCGGACACCGACCGCCGAGACGACGTTGCCGGCCACGATCGGGACCTGCGGGTCCAGGCCGCGGACGGCCCGCAGCGCGCTGATCATCGACTCCTGGTGGCCGTGCGCGGTGTCGACGACCAGGGTGTCGGCGCCGGCCTCCAGGAGGGCCTTGGCCTTGCCCGCGACATCGCCGTTGATGCCGACGGTGGCGGCGACCCGCAGGTTGCCGGCGGCGTCGACGGCCGGGGTGTAGAGGGTGGCGCGCAGCGCGTTCTTGCGGGTCAGGATGCCGACCAGGCGGCCCTCGGCGTCGACGACGGGGGCGAGCCTGCGGTGGGCCTCGCTGAGCCTGTCGAAGGCGGCACGCGGGTCGATGCCCTCGTCCAGGAGGAGCAGCTCGCGGGACATCACGTCGACGAGCGAGGTGAAGCGGTCGACGCCCTGGCAGTCGGAGTCGGTGACGACGCCGACCGGCCGGCCGTCCTCGACGACCACGAGCGCGCCGTGGGCGCGCTTGGGCAGCAGCGAGAGGGCCTCGGCGACGGTGGCGCCGGGGCCGAGCGTGAGGGCGGTGTCGTGCACCAGGTGGCGGCGCTTGACCCAGCCGATGACGTCGGCGATCACCTCGGTCGGGATGTCCTGCGGGATGGCGACCAGGCCGCCGCGGCGGGCGACGGTCTCGGCCATCCGGCGGCCGGCGATGGCGGTCATGTTGGCGACCACCAGCGGGACGGTCGTGCCGGTGCCGTCGTTCGAGGAGAGGTCGACACCCTGTCGGGAGCCCACTGCGGAGCGGCTGGGGACCATGAAGACGTCGTCGTACGTCAGGTCGTACGACGGCGTGAGGTCGTTCAGGAAGCGCATGAAACGGGGCTCTCTGGCTGGGAGAAATGACACCTCGGGTGCGGGTGCGGCACAGCCGCAGGGCGCACTCGGGCGCCCCTGCACCCAACGTTCGATTCTCCGGCACCCCGCGGCCAAAAGCCAGTTCGACCCCGTTTGCTGGTGCACCGCACAAGCCATGATCACCGAACGGGGACCCTGCTTGGAGGTTCCTCCAAGGTTCCCGGGTTTCGCCCCGGCCGGGGCCGCTCCCGTAGCATTCACGCGGTAACGGCGGTGGCGAACAGCAACGGCGAACAGCAACCAGGGAAGCGGCAACAGGCATGACGGCGGGCGTGGGCATCGAGCAGGACAACGGCACCGGGACCGCCGAGGAGATCGACTACGGCCCCGGCCTCGACCCGGAGCGGCTGAAGCTCTGCCTGGACGTCATCGCCGAACTGGACCGGATGCACGTCGACCACCCGGACGCGATCACCGTCCGCCAGGCCGTCGGCGGCATATTCCGCACGCTCAAGCAGCGCCGCCGGCAGGAGACCCGGGCCCGGAAGACCGCCAACGACCGCGAGGTCACCGCGAAGACCGCGACCGGCGCACCGACCCGGATCGACGACGAGACCGCCGGCGCCTTCGGCCTGACCACCGTCACCACCAACGAGATCGCCGGCATCCTGGAGCGCCCCCGCTCCTGCTACATCTGCAAGCAGCGGTACACCGAGGTCGACGCGTTCTACCACAACCTCTGCCAGGACTGCGCCGTCAAGAACCGGTCCCGCCGCGACGCCCGCGCCGACCTCACCGGCAAGCGCGCGCTGCTCACCGGCGGCCGGGCCAAGATCGGGATGTACATCGCGCTGATGCTGCTGCGCGACGGCGCGCACACCACGATCACCACGCGCTTCCCGAACGACGCCATCCGCCGGTTCACCGCGATGCCGGACAGCGCCGACTGGCTGCACCGGCTCAAGGTCGTCGGCATCGACCTGCGCGACCCGGCCCAGGTCATGGCGCTGGCCGACGAGGTCGCCGCCGACGGCCCGCTCGACATCCTGATCAACAACGCCGCGCAGACGGTCCGCCGCCCGCCGGAGTCCTACCGCGAGCTGCTCGCCGCCGAGTCGGCTCCGCTGCCGGCCGGCATGCTGCCGCAGTCCACCACGATCGGCCGCTTCGGCAGCGGCAGCGTCGACCTGCCGGCCCTGCCGCACCAGGCCGGCGGCGGGGGCGAGCGGATCTCCGCCGAGGACGTCACCTCGCTCGCCCTGCTCACCGGTTCGGCGACGCCCGAGCGGATCCGGGCGGGCACGGCGATCGACGCCGGCGGCCTGGTCCCCGACCTCGCGGACACCAACAGCTGGGTGCAGACCGTCAGCGAGGTCGGCCCGGTCGAGCTGCTGGAGGTGCAGCTCTGCAACTCCACCGCGCCGTTCATCCTGATCAGCCGGCTCCGCCCGGCGATGGCCGCCTCGCCGTCCCGGCGCAAGTACGTGGTCAACGTCTCCGCGATGGAGGGCGTGTTCCAGCGCGGCTACAAGGGCGCCGGCCACCCGCACACCAACATGGCCAAGGCCGCGCTGAACATGCTCACCCGCACCAGCGCGCAGGAGATGTTCCAGAACGACGGCATCCTGATGACCGCCGTCGACACCGGCTGGATCACCGACGAGCGCCCGCACCCGGACAAGATGCGGCTCGCCGAGGAGGGCTTCCACGCCCCGCTCGACCTGGTCGACGGCGCGGCCCGGGTCTACGACCCGATCGTGCGCGGCGAGCAGGGCGAGGACCTGTACGGCGTCTTCCTGAAGGACTTCGACCGCTCCGCCTGGTGACGCCCGCGGGCCCACCCTCCGGAAGCACCCACGGGGAGGAACAGCAGTTGACGACCGCACCGATGCTCGGGGCCGGGGTGATCGTGCCCACCGGGGACGGCCGGGTGCTGCTCGGCCGGCGGACCACCGCCGGCGAGCCGCCCACCTGGAGCCTGCCCGGCGGCAAGGTCGACGGCGGCGAGTCCTTCGAGCAGACCGCGGCGCGCGAACTCGCCGAGGAGACCGGGATCGTGCTGCCCGCCGAGGAGATGCGGGTGCTCGCCGTCCTGCTCGACCACGAGCTGGGCCGCCCCCGGGTGACCGCGGCCGTGCTCGCCCCGCCGAGCCTGGCCGACGCCGTGGTCACCGAGCCGCACGCCTGCGGCGGCTGGGAGCGGTTCCCGCTGGACGCGCTGCCGGGCCCGATGTTCTACCCGTCCGCGCTGGTCCTCGGCAGCTGGCGCCCGGAGCTGGGCGACGTCCGGCGGGCCGGGACGCACGCGTACCCCGTCCCCGGCCGGTGACCTGACACGGGGACGGGGACGGGGTACGGGCGCGAAGGACCCCGGTGCGGGCGCCGCGGTCCGGGGCGGTCAGCCGTTGCGGGCCGCCTCCGGGCCGGTGATCCGCTTCAGCAGGGGCAGCGTCGAGGCGATGATCCCGAGCGAGGCCGCGAGCCCCAGCACGACGAGGACGAAGTACACCGCTCCCGGGGAGACCAGGTCGTACCCCATCTGCGACTTGAGGAACATCGCCGCCGCGCCGAAGCCCGTCCCCGTGGAGACCGCGGCGACCACCAGCAGCGGCAGCGCGCTCTCCAGACCGACCACCCGCTGCAACAGCCCCAGCGGCGCACCGGTGAGCCGGAGCATCGCGAACGGCCGGCGCCGGTCGGAGAGCCCCGCCACCACGCTGACCGCCAGGCTGCACCCGGCGATCGGCAGGGTGGTGAGCAGCACCACGTCCGCGAGCTGGCGCCAGCCGGCCAGTTGCTGCTGCTGGCTGGAGCCCCAGTCGTCGACCATCCGCGCGACCTGGTCCGGGAAGGCCCGGGACAGCAGGGTGCGGACCTGCTCCATGGCCGCCTTCGAGCCGTCGGTCGTCACGTAGAGCGCGTTGACGGGCAGTTTCGCGACCTCCTCCACGGAGAGCGGCACGGTCGGCCACTGCGTCCCCGTCCGGGACCGCAGGTCGAGGAGGCCGTGGTGCGGGACGGCGGCCACGCCCGCGCCGGCTGCGCAGTGGCCCACCACCGGGGTGGTGGCGAGTTCCGAACAGAGGGTCAGGACGGGCTCCCAGCCGCGCGGGTCCTCCGGGTCCCGGCCCACGCCGTCGGGGTTGGCGTGCGCCACGACGAGCCCCTTGAAGCCCGGGACGGCGCGCAGTGCGGCCAGCACCCGGTCCGGGACGGCGGCGGTCATCGGCGGCCCGTCGTCCAGCACGCCGTGCTCCACCGCGACCCGGGTCCCCGGGTCCCCGCTGAGCACACCGCGGTTGGCGTCGATGGTGCCGATGATGGCGACGGTCGCCGTGGTCACGAAGAGGGCCAGCACCAGGCCGGCGACCGAGCGGAACCCGGCCCTCGGATCGTCCGCGAGCCGCCGCACGGCGATCAGGGTGGCCGGGCGGCTCGTCCGGACGGCGACCAGCCGGGCGGCGGCCATGGTCAGCCAGGGTCCGGCGACCACCAGTCCGAGCATGATCACCAGGAAGCCGGTCAGGTAGGCGGCGGTCTGCCCGTCGGTCGACTGCGGGCGGCGGCCGACGAACCAGCCGAGTTCGACGAGTCCCGCGACCAGCGGCACGACCCGCCAGGCCGTCGGCGGCTTCGGGGTGACGCGGCGGGAGACGCCGAGCGGGGAGACGGTGACCCGGCGCAGCGCCAGCCGGGCGGCGGCCGCCGCGACCAGTGGGACGCCCAGCAGGACGGCCGTCACCTGGACGGGCGTGAGCGAGAGGTCGTCGAGGAAGAAGCGCCGACCGGTGAACGGGACGGTCGCCACCAGCGGGCGCAGCAGCAGGTAGGCGGCGAAGCCGAGCACCGTTCCGGCGGCCGCGGCGACGGCGGACTCGACGGTCGAGATCACGGTGATCTGGCGCGGGGTCGCGCCGACCAGGCGCATCGCGGCGTAGCGCTGCTCCCGGGTCGCCGCGGAGAGCCGGGTCGCGGTGCCGATGAAGACCAGCACGGGGAAGAGCAGCGCCCCCGCGACGACGGAGAGGATGAGCGTCATGGCGTCGCCGCGCACGCCCGCGCCCGGGCATTCGTTGCCGTCGCAGCCGGCCGGCAGGGCGGTGGCGATGGTGGTGAACTGCCGGGCGCCCGGCCGGGCGGCGAGCTCCTCGGGGCTCCGGCCGACCAGGACGAGCAGCGAGTCCGGGGACGGCAGGGCCGCGGCGCCGATCTCCCCGGCGAGCCGGCCCGGGAAGCGGTCGCCCAGCTGCACGGCCGGGGTCTCGCGGATCCGCTTCGCCAGGGCCGGCGAGGCGTAGTACTCGCCGGCCTTCGGGAGCGCGGGAACCCCCGGCGGGACGGGCGAGGTCGGGCCGGTGGCGGCGACCTCGACGTGGAGGAGTTCCTCGCCGTCGTAGTACTCGGCGCTGTGGCGCCACCGGAGCGGGTCGACGGGCGCCGTCTCGTTCCGGCTCGCGGCCGCGGAGTTGAGCCAGAGCGCGCGGTCGTTGGACTTCTCGACCGCGTTGATGCTCGCCAGCGTCGAGAGGAGCAGTCCGACGCCGATCGCCACCGCGGCGGTGATCGTCAGCAGTCGGACGGCGGCGGCACGGCCGCCGCCGACGGCGAGCCGGAGGGCGAAGGCGATCACGAGGCGGCCCGCCCTGCGGCGACGCCCGGCGCCGGGCCGGAGGAGAGGGTCCTGGCCCGGCCGTCGCGGACGACCGCCTCGCGGTCGGCGTAGGCGGCGACCCGGGCCTCATGGGTGACCAGGACCACGGTGGTGCCCTGCGAGCGGGCGGCGTCGACCATCAGCTCCATCACCTGCTCACCGGTGAGCGAGTCCAGCGCGCCGGTCGGCTCGTCGGCGAAGAGCACCTGCGGACGGGTCACCAGGCCGCGGGCGAGGGCCACCCGCTGGGCCTGACCACCCGACAGCTCGCCGGACCGGCGGCGCTCCATGCCGTCCAGGCCGAGCCGGGCGAACCACGGACGGGCCTCCGCGAGCGCGGCGGCCCGGCGGACGCCGTTGAGCAGCAGCGGCAGGGCGACGTTCTCCTCGGCGGTCAGTTCGGGGACGAGCTGGCCGAACTGGAAGACGAAGCCGAAGCGGTCCCGCCGTAGGGCGCTGCGCCGGGCCTCGTTCATGGTGTCCATGCGCTGCCCGTCGAAGTGCACCTCGCCCGCGTCGGGCACCAGGATGCCGGCCAGGCAGTGCAGCAGGGTGGACTTGCCGGAGCCGCTCGGGCCCATCACGGCCAGCACCTCGCCGGCCTCGACCGACAGGTCGGCGCCGCGCAGGGCGGGGGTCTCGCCGAAGGCCAGCTCGACGGAACGGGCTTCGATCAGCGGGCTCATGCGCGTACCTCCGCGGCGAGGGCGTCCAGGCGGGCGGTGGTCAGGTCGATCCACCGGAGGTCCGCCTCCAGGTGGAAGAGGCCGTGGTCGGCGAGCAGGCCGTCGATCAGCGGGCCGGTCCGGCGCAGTTCGGTCAGTTCGCGCATCCGGCGCAGGTGGGCGGCGCGCTGGGTGTCGAGGTACTCCTCGGCGTCGCGGCCGAGCATCAGGGCGAGGACGACCTTGGTGAACAGCACCGACTGCAGGGTGGGTTCGGGGGCGACCGGCTCGGTGAGCCAGTGCTCGAACTCGGTCACCCCCGCGTCGGTGATGACGTAGCGCTTGCGCTCGGGGCCGTCGCCGGGCTCGGCCTCGCCGGCCACGACCTTGCCGTCCCGCGCCAACCGGCCGAGCGTGGCATAGACCTGACCGTACGGCAGGGGCTTGCCGCGCCCGAAGAAGGCGTCGTAGTCGCGCTTGAGGTCGTAGCCGTGGCTCGGTTCCCGCTCCAGCAGCCCGAGAAGGGTCAAAGGAACACTCATGGGGTGACCATACACCCGACGTATACTCCGAGTGTATAGCTGGGGAGAATACGGCGCCGAGCTGGGAGAACGCCTCAGGGGGCGGAGGTTCCGGTGGCAGGTCGGCTTCGGCGGCAGACGTGAGCGGAGGGCGGCCCCACACCGCCCTCCGCTCCGCACGGCGGCCCGGCGAGCCCCCACAGCGGGCCGGACCTCCGCGTCCCGGCACGACGAGGACGCGGTCACCGACAGCCTGCCCCCTCGCCCCCGCCCCGGCCGAGGGCCGAACGTCCCGGTCCTGCGCGCTCTCCCGGGCCGACGCCGGGGCCGGGGCTCCGGTCCCGCGGCCCGGGGTGGCGTTCAGGACGGCGCCCGGGGCGGCCTGACGGAGGCCCAGAACCGATCGGGGACGGCGGACCGTCCTCCCGGGGAAACGGGGGACGGCTCCCGCCCCCACCGGGCCGGAACCGGGGGAACGGGGGTGGCGCGGATGGCACCGGAGGGCCGGGACGGAACCGGACGGCACGGCGAGGGCGTTCCGCCGGTCAAGGCGGGCGCGGACGGGGAGCGCGAGAAGCAGGCGGACGGGGTGGACGGGGTGGACCGGGTGGACGGGGTGGACCGGGTGGCCCTCGCGCTCCTCGGGGGCCTGCTCGTCGCCGGCAACCTGCTGACGGCCTGGCTCCTGCTGAAGTCCTTCCTCGTCCGGCCGCCCGACGGGCACTGGGACCAGGAGAGCGTCACGGCCGCCGGGGTTCCCGCGATGTGCGCCCACATCGGCTCCTGGCTCACCGACTGGGGCACCGTGCACCTCGTCCGGTGGGGTCTGCTGCGCCCGTGGTGGTACGCGGTGCCGATCGCCGTCGGGGTGGTCTCGCTGGTACGGATGCTGATGCTCACGGGGAGGTGACCCGACCACCCCGGGGCCGGGCGGGCGGGGAGCGGAGGCAGCGGCCGAGGGACACCCGCGGGCGACGGACGAGCGGGCAGGTCCCCGGGCCCGGTGGGGCCGCACGGCTCTTGTGCACGGGGGCCGGAGCTGGAAAATGGTTCCGACGGGGGCCGAACAGCGCCAACAGCCGTGAGGAGCACGCATCGTGTCCACCACACCCCGCCCGGCCCGGCCCGTGTCGCCGCCCCGGCGGGTGGGCCGTCAGCTGCGTCGGGCCCTCGGCCGCTCGGCGGACCCCCGCGAACCGCTCATCCGCCCCGTCGACCGGGCCCGCAGCCGGGCCTGGCTCGCCGCCGCGCTCGCCCTCGCCCTCGGAGTGGCCGGTGTCGTCGCCGCCGCCCTGGTCGGCTACCGCACCGCCGCAGGCACCGCCCAGACCGAACGCGGCCGGCTGCACCGGGTCGAGGCCGCGGTGCTCGGCAAGGCCGTGCCGGAGCCGCCGGCGAACAGCCGATGGGCCGGCGGCTACGAGAACCGGGTGGAGGTCTCGACCGCCTGGGCGGCTCCGGACGGCCGCCTGCACACCGGCACCGTCGAACTGCCGCGCACCACCCTGACCAGGCCCACCGTTACCCTCTGGGTGGACGACGCCGGCGAGCCCGCCAGGGCACCGGACACCCGGATCGGCCTCACCGTCGCCGCCGTCTGCACCGGCCTGGCCGGCTCCACCACCCTGGCCACGCTGATCGGTGTCGCGCTCGCCCTGCGACTGCGCGCGCTCGCCCGGCGGGCCGACCGCGACTGGCAGCGGTCCTGGGCCCGTTGGGAACCCCGTTGGAGCGGCCGGGCCAACCAGCCGCAGGAGGACTGAGGAGCACCGTGTTCGTCACCGACCGTCTGACCGCCCGGCTCTGGACCGGCGCCGACACCGACCGCGCGTTCGACCTGTACTCCCGCTGGGAGGTCGCGCGCTGGCTCGGCGCCACCCCGCGGGCGCTGGAGTCCCCCGACGAGGCGCCCGCGCTGATCGACCGGCTGCGGGCCCGCTCCACCGACCCCCGCTACGGCGCGTGGGCCCTGGAGCGGCGGGACACCGGCCTGGTCGTCGGCACGGTCCTGCTCGCCCCGCTGCCCGACGGTGACGGCGAGGTCGAGGTCGGCTGGCACCTCCACCCCGACTCCTGGGGCCACGGCTACGCCACCGAGGCCGCCCGCGCCGCCCTGGCCAAGGGCTTCGCCGACGGCCTCCGCGCGATCCACGCCGTCGTCCGGCCCGGCAACGACCGCTCGGCCGCCGTGTGCCGACGCCTCGGCATGACGCCCCAGGGCCGCACCGACCGCTGGTACGGGGCGGAGCTGGACGCCTTCCTGGCCGTCCCGGACGCGGCGGAGCCACCGCGGTGACCGGCTCCCGCGCGACCGGCCCGCGGTCGGCCGGTCGGCGGCGGCCGGTGGTCGAGTCGGACGCCGGACTCATGGAGTGGGTCCGCGCGTTCGCGGAGCTGTCCCACCGCACGGTCGAGGACGTGGTCGGCTCGCTGCCGGCGGCCGAGCGCTCCCGCATCGAGGCGCACCGGACCAGCGACCCGGGTGACCCGAGCGGCACGGACCGAACGGACGACGCGGACCGAACGGACGGGGCCGACGGGACGGGCGGTGCGGGCGGCGTCCACCGTGCGGCGGCGCAGGCGGGCGCCTGCGGGGCGGGAGGCGGAACGCCCGTCAGGGGGCGGCGCCCCCGGGCCGGGTCCACGGCGGGGTGAGGCGGCCGGCCCGGTGGGTGGCGGCGGCGACCGCGAGGACGAGGACGAGAGCCGCCGCGAGCGCCGCCGGGACGCCGGGCCCGAGGACGAGGGCGGACCCGGCGAGCGCTCCGGCGAACATCCAGCCGGCGGAGGCCAGACGGCGGGCCCCGGCGCGGTCCGCGGCCAGGGCGGTCAGCGTCATGGTCAGCACGGTGGTGGTCAGGTTGGGGACCTTCAGCGCCCGGACGACGGCGTTCTGCAGGCCCATCGCGAAGCCCAGCACGCCGATCAGGGTGTAGCGGACCGGGTCGTGGGTGTGGCCGAACACGGCCGCCCCCACGGTGCAGCCGGCCAGCAGCACCGCCTGCACGGTGACGGTGGTGACCAGCAGCCGGCCTCGGTGGTCCGGCCGGTGTTCGGCGAGACGGCCGCCCGACACCGCACCGGCCAGGAAGGCGGCGAGCGCCGCGAGCGAGGCGGAGGCCGAGAGCCCGGGTGCACCGACCAGTGCGAAGCCGAGGAAGACCACGTTGCCGGTCATGTTGGCGACGAAGACGTGGCCGAGGGCGAGGTAGCTCACCGCGTCGACCAGTCCGGTGACCACGGTGAGCGCCAGCAGCATCGCCACCAGCGGGCCGTGGCGGGGATCGTCAGGCATCCGCGTCCTCCTCGGAACGACCCGGCCCGCCTTCGGTGGGCCCCGGCCCGGCCTCGGTGTGCGCTCCGGGCGTCCGGGACCTCCGGCGGTCCCGTCCGTTCTACGCCCGACCGGTCTCCGGAGCGGGCCGACCCGGCCGGAGCAATTGAATCTACATCTCTGTAGAGGACTTGCCGAACCCGGGGCGGTTGGGTGGCGCGGTTGCGCGGGGCGAAGACGCGCGGGGCGCGCAGGCCGGGCGCGCAACGAGGAGCGCCCGCCCCCGGGTGCGGCGGGGGCGGGCGCTCGGCTCTCGGGCGGGCACTCAGACGGCGAGCGCCGGGCGGTGGTGGTCGAGCCAGAGGGCCAGGTCCACGACCCGCTCCAGGCGGAGCCGGTGGCCCCACTCCAGCTGGTCCGCCGGGGTGTCCAGACTGCTCTTGATGACCGTCTCGTCGGCGATGTCCCGCACGTGCGGCGCGTCCAGCGCCTCGCGCGCGAGCCGCTGGAGGCCGCTGTTGTAGTCGGCGTGGTGGGTGGCCGGGTAGTGGTTCTTCGGCCGCCAGAGCACCGAGTCCGGGGCGATGCCCTGCCCGGTCGCGCGCAGCAGGCTCTTCTCCCGACCGTCGTAGCTCTTCATCGCCCAGGGGGTGTTGAAGGCGTACTCGACCAGGCGGTGGTCGCAGTAGGGCACCCGCACCTCCAGGCTCTGGGCCATCGAGAGGCGGTCCTTGCGGTGCAGCAGCTGGCGCAGCCAGCGGGTCAGCGAGAGGTGCTGCATCTCGCGCTGGCGGTGCTCGGTCGGGGTCTCGCCGTCGACGTGCGGGACGGCGGCGAGCGCGGCGCTGTAGGTGTCGTCGCGGAACTCGCCGATGCGCAGGTGCGCGGCGAGGTCCGGGTTGATCGGCATGGCCGCCTCGTCGCCGGTGACGAGCAGCCAGGGGAAGGTCTGCGCGGCGAGCGCCTTGGGGTTGTGGAACCACGGGTAGCCGCCGAACACCTCGTCCGCCGCCTCCCCGGAGAGGGCGACCGTGGAGTGCTTGCGGATCTCGCCGAACAGCAGGTACAGCGAGGTGTCCATGTCGCCGACGCCGATCGGCGAGTCCCGGGAGATCACCACGGCCCGGCGGTGCTCCAGGTCGAGCAGGGTGCGCGGGTCGAGCACGACGGTCGAGTGGTCGCTGCCTATGAAGGCTCCGGCCTCGGCCGCGAACGGGGTGTCGTGCCCGGTGCGCAGCACGTCGCCGGTGAACTCCTCGGCCTGGTCGCTGTAGTCGACGGCGTAGGAGCGCAGCTTGGCCTGCGGGCCCTCCTGGAGCCGGAGTTCGTCGGCGACCAGGGCGGTGACGATGGTGGAGTCGAGGCCACCGGAGAGCAGGCTGCAGAGCGGGACGTCCGCCTCCAGCTGGGCCCGGGCGGCGCGGTTGACCAGCGACCCGATCTGCTCCAGGGTGACGTCGAGGTCGTCGGTGTGCGGACGGGCGGTCAGCTCCCAGTAACGGCGCTCGCGGACGCCCCCGCGGTCGAGGACGAGCAGGCCGCCGGGGTGGACCTCGCGGACGCCGGCCCAGACCGTGGGGCCGGTGTTGAAGAGCAGGCTGTACGCCTCCCGCAGGCCGTCGGCGTCCACGGTGGGCGTGACGTCGGGGTGGGCGAAGAGCGCCTTCGGCTCGGAGCCGAAGACCAGACCGCCGTCGACCTCGGCCCAGAACAGCGGCTTGACGCCGAGCCGGTCGCGGACGAGCAGCAGGCGCTGGTTGCGCTCGTCCCAGATGCCGAAGGCGTACATGCCCTCCAGCCGGTCGACCAGGGCGTCGCCCCACTCCTGGTAGGCGCGGAGGACCACCTCGGTGTCGCTGCGGGTCTCGAAGCGGTGACCCTTGGCGGTCAGCTCGGCCCGCAGCTGGTGGTGGTTGTAGACCTCGCCGCTGTAGGTGAGGACGACACCCGGCTCGTCCCGGCGGTCGACCATGGGCTGCGCACCGCCCTGGATGTCGATCACGGCGAGGCGGCGGTGACCGAGAGCGGCGTGACGACCGAGCCAGACGCCGCCGGCGTCGGGGCCGCGCAGGGCCATGGTGGCGGTCATCGCCTCGATGACGGGGGCGCTGTGGCGGACGTCCTGATGAAAGGACACCCAGCCGGTGATTCCGCACATGCGCGAGCACTCCTTGGACGGGCAGACGAACGGACGGGCAGGACGGGCACGGGCGACCGCGCCGAGGTCCGGTCCACCAGTCGGGCGGGGAGCAGCCGCAGTTCCACGAAATCGGACACATTTCCGGCCAACGCTCGGATGCCCGGTCCGGACGGCCGATCCGGATGCCCGGCCCGGTTGCTCCTCCGGCCGCCGGGCCGGCCGGAGGAGCAACCGGGGAGCGGGCCTCAGACCGGGCCCAGCGCCCGCAGCAGCGTGTCCGTGACGGCGGGGCCGTGGGCCAGCGGCAGCAGCGGCGTGCCCGGGCCCGCCGCCCGCACCCCGGTCCGGGCGAGGACGAGCAGCGCCCGCAGGGTCCGCGCGCAGTTGGACACCCAGGCCGGGGCCGGGCCCCGCCGGTGGTCCGCGAGGGCGGCGGCCGACCGCTCGACCCAGTCGACGCACTCCTTCTCGGTCAGCTCCGGCCTGGTGAGGGTGCGCGCGACGCCGGTCGCCGTCCGCTCGTCCTCGCGCTGGCCGAACAGGTGGTCGGTACGGGCCAGCAGCCGGGCCGCGGCGAGGTCGAGCACCGGCCCGGGAGCGACGGCGGGGTGCCGGCCGAACGTGCCGAGCAGGTCGGCGCCGTGCGCGGCCGCGTGCAGCCAGCCGAGTTCGGGGTGGTGGCCTCGCAGGTCGGTCTCGGCCGGGTACCAGCGGGCGAAGGCCCCGAACCAGGCCGGGTCGTGGTCCCCCCGGGAGACGATCATGTCGAGGACGAGGGCGGCGAAGCTCCGCGCCTCGATCGCCGGGTCGCCGAACCGCGCCGCCATCCGGTGCCCGAGGGCGGTCCGCAGCTCACCGGCCACCACGTCGCGTTCGATCCAGGTGCCGAGGACCGCGTACGGGTCACCGTCCCGGACCAGCGGGTCGGGGTCGGCCAGGGCCGCGGCGAGTTCGTCGACGAGGGCGTCCAGCGGGCGGCCGGCCGGGACGGCGAAGTCACGGGCACAGACCTCCGACCAGTCGGTGGCGGTGGGGACGGACATCGGAGGCAGGCCCTCTTCTCGGTCGGTGCGGGTCCGGGTGCGGGCCCCGGTGCGGGCCCGGGCGCGAATCCGGGTGCGGGGGTCCGCGCGGGTCGGGTACGCGCCATCCGTATCACCGCGATGGGCTCGCGGACCATCGATTTTCCCTCGGCCACGGGGCGCGGCGGACACCGTTTTGAACGCGTTCACATATCTCGCTACGCTGGCCGCGAACCACACCGAGGGGGAACTCGATGAAGATCGTCATACCCGGGGGAACCGGGCAGGTCGGACGCATCCTGGACCGGGCGCTGACCGCCGAGGGCCATGAGGTCCTCGTCCTGACCAGGCAGCCCCGGCGCGACCGGGAAATCTACTGGGACGGCCGCACCCTGGGCCGCTGGACCGAGGTGATCGACGGCGCCGACGCCGTCGTCAACCTCGCCGGGCGCAGCGTCAACTGCCGCTACACCGAGCAGAACCAGCGCGACATGATGGACTCGCGGGTGCACTCCACCCGGACCGTCGGCCGGGCCGTCGCCGGCGCCCGGCGCCCGCCCCGGGTCTGGCTCCAGATGAGCACCGCCACCATCTACCCCCACACCTACGGCGCCCCGCACGACGAGGCCGGCCCGCTCGGTGGCGGCGAGCCGGGCGCCCCCCGGTCCTGGGACCGCAGCGTGCAGATCGCGCGCGCCTGGGAGCGCGAGCAGACCGACGCCGCGACGCCCGCGACCCGGCGGGTCGCGCTGCGCTGCGCCATGGTGATGAGCCCCGACCGCGGCGGTGCCTTCGAGCAGCTGGTCAGGCTGGCCCGGACCGGTTTCGGCGGGCCGATCGACGGCGGTACCCAGTACATGTCCTGGATCCACGACCGGGACCTCGTCCGCGCCGTCCGCTTCCTGATCGAGCGTGACGACCTCGAAGGCCCCGTCAACCTGGCGGCGCCCGCCCCGCTGTCGCAGCGGGCCTTCATGCGGGCCCTCCGGCGGGCCAAGGGCGTCCCGATCGGCCTGCCCGCCACCCGCTGGATGGCCGAGGTCGGCGCGTTCGCCCTGCGTTCGGACACCGAACTGCTCCTCAAGAGCCGCGCGGTGGTGCCCAGGCGGCTCCTCGACGCGGGGTTCGGCTTCGAACACCCGCACTGGTCGGCGGCGGCCGGGGACCTCGTCCGGCGGATGCGCCGCTGATCCCGCCATGGCCGGCCCCCGTCGGCGGGCGGGGGGGCGCATCCGGCCCGCCGGTCCGCCGGCCCGCCGTCAGACCTTCGGCCTCGCCCGGACGTGCATCCGCTCGCCCTGCCGCCCGAACAGGCTGAGCAGTTCCACCGGGCGCCCGTCCGCGCTGGTGAACCAGTGCGGAACCCGGGTGTCGAACTCGGCCGCCTCGCCGGGGCCGAGGACCACGTCGTGCTCCCCCAGCAGCAGCCGCAGCCGGCCGTCCAGCACGTACAGCCACTCGTAGCCCTCGTGCGTCCGCAGGTCCGGCTCGGTGCCACGGTCGACGATCACCAGCTTGTACGCCTGGAGCGGGCCCGGGCTGCGGGTCAGCGGGACGACCGTCCCGCCGTTCGGCAGCGCACGCGGCGTCAGCCGGACCCGGGGGTCGCCCACCTCCGGGGCGCCGACCAGTTCGTCCAACGGCACCCGGTAGGCGCCGGCGAGCGGCAGCAGCAGTTCCAGGCTCGGGCGCCGCTGGCCGGACTCCAGCCGGGACAGCGTGCTCTTGGAGATGCCGGTCGTCTCCGACAGGGCGGCGAGCGTGATGCCCCGTTTCTCCCGCAGCCGGCGGAGCCGGGGCGCCACCTCGTCGAGCACCGCCCGGTAGCCCTCTGGTTCGTCCATCCGCGCTTCCCACCTCCGTCGTCCCGGAACCGGCAACAAAGTTTGCCACCCCGACGCGCCCGGAGCACGCTCCCCCACGTGTGCCGCGCAGCGGCCACGGGACGGCCCCACCCCGGGCCGCGGAGAACGGAGTTCGGGTTGACCACCACAGACGCGGGACAGAGTCCGGCGACGGCCGGACGGGCGACGCGGGCGGACTCCGTCCGGTGGGCGCTCGCCGGCCTCTCGCTCTCCATGCTGCTGTCCTCGCTCGGCACCAGCATCGCCAACGTCGGCCTCCCGACCCTGGCCCAGGCGTTCGGCGCCTCGTTCCAGGCCGTGCAGTGGGTCGTCCTCGCCTACCTGCTGGCCGTCACCACGCTGATCGTCACCGTCGGCCGGCTCGGCGACCTCGTCGGACGGCGGCGGCTGCTGCTGGGCGGCCTGCTGCTGTTCACCGCCGCCTCCGTCCTGTGCGGTCTGGCCCCCACCCTCGGGCTGCTGGTCGTGGCCCGGGCGGCGCAGGGCCTCGGCGCGGCCGTCATGATGGCGCTCACCATGGCGTTCGTCGGGGGGATCGTCCCGAAGGAGCGGACCGGCCGCGCCATGGGGCTGCTGGGCACGATGTCCGCGGTGGGCACCGCGCTCGGCCCCACGCTGGGCGGCGTGCTGCTCGCCGGTCCCGGCTGGCGGGCGGTGTTCCTGGTCAACGTGCCGCTGGGGGTGACGGCCCTGCTGCTCGCCCGTCGCCACCTGCCGGCCGACCCGGCCGACCGAACGGCGTCCGGCGCCGCCCGGGCCCGCTTCGACCACCTGGGCACACTGCTGCTCGCCCTGACGCTCGGGGCCTACGCACTCGCCATGACCCTCGGCCGCGGACACTTCGGCGTGCTCAACCTGGCCCTGCTGGCGGCGGCGGCCGTCGGCGTCGTGCTCTTCGGACTCGCCCAGACCAGGGCGGCGGCGCCGCTGGTCCGCCCGGGCGTCCTGCGCGACCGGCGGCTGAGCGCGAGCCTGGCGATGAGTGCCCTCGTCTCCACGGTGATGATGGCGACGCTGGTGGTCGGCCCCTTCTACCTCGCCCGGACGCTCCGGCTGGACGCGGCCCTGGTCGGGCTCGCCCTGTCGGCCGGCCCGCTGGTCGCCGCCCTGACCGGGATCCCGGCCGGGCGGATCACCGACCGGTTCGGCGCGCCGCGCACCACGGCGGCCGGCCTGGCGGCCGCGTCGGCCGGCGCGCTCGCCGTCGCCCTGCTGCCGGACTCGCTCGGCGTGGCGGGCTACCTCGTGCCGGTCGCCGTCGTCACCGCCGGCTACTCGCTCTTCCAGACCGCCAACAACACGGGCGCCATGGCGGACGTCCCCGCCGACCGCCGGGGCGTCGTCTCCGGCCTGCTCAACCTGTCCCGCAACCTCGGCCTGGTCACCGGCGCCTCCCTGATGGGCGCCGTGTTCACCCTCGCCTCGGCCACCTCCGACGTCGCGACCGCGGCCCCCGGCCCGGTCGCCACCGGCATGCGCGTGACCTTCGCGGTCGCGGCGGGCCTGCTGCTCGCCGCGCTCGGACTCGCGCTCGCGCCGGCGCTCGCCGCCACGCCGCGCGCCGGCCGCCGCGGACGCCGGATCCGGACGGAGTAGGACGGAGCGAGGCGGGGAACCCGACCGCAGCGGGGCGGGCCCGTGGCAAGCGGGTGGCAAGCGCGCGGCAAGCCGCCGGTAACCGGCCGGTAAGCGAGTGACGGGTGGGCGGTGAGCGGGTGGTGGGCCGCCGGTAGGCCATCGGTGAGCGGGTGGCGGGCGGGTGGCGGGCGGAGCAGCGGCAAGCCCGTCGCGCCGCCCCGGTGACACCGGCGGCACCGTTAGTGCAACAGAGTGCACAGCGAGGGCAAGGTCACACCATCCACCCCTGCTACGCCTTGCCACGGAGCGCTAACCTGCGGGCATGACGGTCCCGCCCGAAGGGCTCCCCCTGGCCGCCGAGTTCCCGGCCGCACACCGAGAGCAGTGGCAGACCCTCGTCGAGGGTGTGCTGCGCAAGTCCGGTGCGCAGCACGCGGACGGCGCAGCGGCCGAGCAGGCGCTCACCACCGCACTCCAGGACGGGCTGCGCGCCCGCCCGCTGTACACCGCCGAGGACGGCCCCGCCGACCCCGGCCTCCCCGGCTTCCCGCCGTTCGTCCGCGGCAGCCGGCCCCAGGGCTGTTCGGTCACGGGCTGGGACATCCGTCAGCGGCACGCCCATCCGGACGCCCGGCGGACCAACGAGGCGGTGCTGGCCGACCTGGAGCACGGCGGAGGCTCGCTCTGGCTGGAGCTCGGCGGGAACGGCCTGCCGGTCGCCTCGCTGCCCGAGGCGCTGACCGGCGTCTACCTCGACCTGGCCGGTGTGGTGCTCGACGCTGGGCCCGAATTCCCGGACGCGGCCGAACAGTTGTTCCAGCTTTACCAGGTTCGCGAGGTCTCCCCCAGCGCCGCCGCGGGCAACCTCGGCGCCGACCCGCTCGGTCTGCAGGCCCGCACCGGGGAGGCCGGACGGACCGACGCACTGCTCGCCGCGGCGACCGCCCTCGCCGCCCGCTGCGCCGGGGACTACCCGGGCCTGCGCGCACTGACCGTCGACGCCCTGCCGTACCACGAGGCCGGCGCCTCGCCCGCGCAGGAGCTCGGCGCCTCGCTGGCCACCGGCGTCGCCTACCTGCGTGCGCTGACCGGCGCCGGGCTGTCCGTGGACGCCGCGCTGGGCCAGCTGGAGTTCCGCTACGCGGCCGACGCCGACCAGTTCCTGACGATCGCCAAGTTCCGGGCCGCGCGCCGGCTCTGGTCCCGGGTCGCCGAGGTGTCCGGCGCCGCCGCGGAGTCCTCCGCACAGCGCCAGCACGCCGTCACCTCCGCGGTGATGATGACCGCCCGCGACCCGTGGGTGAACATGCTCCGCACCACGATCGCCTGCCTGGCCGCCGGGGTCGGCGGGGCGGACGCGGTGAGCGTCCAGCCGTTCGACAGCGCGCTCGGCCTGCCGGACGCCTTCGCCCGCCGGATCGCCCGCAACACCCAGTCCATCCTCCTGGAGGAGTCGCACCTGGCCCGGGTCGTCGACCCGGCCGGCGGCTCCTGGTACGTGGAGCGGCTGACCGACGAGCTGGCGCACGCCGCCTGGGAGTGGTTCCAGGAGATCGAGCGCGCCGGCGGGCTGCGGTCCGCACTGGAGTCCGGGCTGGTCGGCGAGCGGATCGCGGCCACCTGGGCGGAGCGCTCGGTGCGACTGGCCAAGCGGCGCGAACCGGTCACCGGCGTCAGCGAGTTCCCGAACCTGGGCGAGCAGTCGCCGGTCCGCGAGCCGGCCCCGGCCGCACCGGGCGGCGGGCTGCCGAGGGTGCGCCGCGCGGAGGCGTACGAGGCCCTGCGGGACCGCTCGGACGCGTACCTCGCGGCCACCGGCGCCCGGCCCGGGCTCTTCCTCGCCTCGATCGGCTCCGCCGCCGCGCACACCGCGCGCACCACCTTCGCCGCCAACCTGTTCCAGGCCGGCGGCATCGCGACCACCTCGGTGGAGGGCACCGAACCCGCCGCGTTCGCCGAGGCGTTCGCCGCCTCGGGCGCGCGGGTCGCCTGCCTCTGCTCCAGCGACGCACTGTACGGCGAGCGGGCCGAGGCCGTCGCCGCCGCGCTCAAGGCGGCCGGCGCGCAGCGGGTGCTGCTCGCGGGGCGGCCCGGCGAGCAGCGTGAGGCGTACCTGGCGGCCGGGGTGGACGAGTTCGTCTTCGCGGGCGGCGACGCCGTCGCGACCCTGACCGCCCTGCTGGACCGGATCACCGACGAGATCCCCGTGGAAAGCCTCGACGAAAGCGGAGTGGCGTGATGATCCCCGACTTCACCGGAATCGGGCTGGACGGGGACGCCGGCGCGGACGTCACCGACGGCCAGTGGCGCAACGCCTGGCGGCAGGCCACCGGCAAGGACGTCGACGAGCTGCTCTGGGACACCCCCGAGGGCATCGGCGTCAAGCCGCTGTACACCTCCGCCGACCTGGCCGGCCTGGACTTCCTGGACACCTACCCGGGTATCGCCCCGTACCTGCGCGGCCCGTACCCGACGATGTACGTCAACCAGCCGTGGACGGTCCGTCAGTACGCGGGCTTCTCCACCGCGGAGGAGTCCAACGCCTTCTACCGCCGGAACCTGGCCGCCGGTCAGAAGGGCCTCTCGGTCGCCTTCGACCTGCCGACCCACCGCGGCTACGACAGCGACCACCCGCGCGTCACCGGCGACGTCGGCATGGCGGGCGTGGCGATCGACTCCATCTACGACATGCGCCAGCTCTTCGACGGCATCCCGCTGGACCGCATGTCGGTGTCGATGACCATGAACGGCGCGGTGCTGCCCGTGCTGGCGCTGTACATCGTCGCGGCCGAGGAGCAGGGGGTACCGCCCGAGAAGCTGGCGGGGACCATCCAGAACGACATCCTCAAGGAGTTCATGGTCCGCAACACCTACATCTACCCGCCGCAGCCGTCGATGCGGATCATCTCGGACATCTTCGCGTACACCTCGCAGAAGATGCCCCGGTACAACTCGATCTCCATCTCCGGCTACCACATCCAGGAGGCCGGGGCCACGGCCGACCTGGAGCTGGCCTACACCCTCGCCGACGGCGTGGAGTACCTGCGGGCCGGACTGGACGTCGGGCTGGACGTGGACGCGTTCGCGCCGCGCCTCTCGTTCTTCTGGGCCATCGGCATGAACTTCTTCATGGAGGTGGCCAAGCTCCGCGCGGCCCGCCTGCTCTGGGCCAAGCTGGTCAAGCAGTTCGACCCGAAGAACGCCAAGTCGCTCTCGCTGCGCACCCATTCGCAGACCTCCGGCTGGTCGCTGACCGCCCAGGACGTGTTCAACAACGTCGCCCGCACCTGTGTCGAGGCGATGGCCGCCACCCAGGGCCACACCCAGTCGCTGCACACCAACGCGCTGGACGAGGCGCTCGCGCTGCCGACCGACTTCTCGGCCCGGATCGCCCGCAACACCCAGCTGCTGCTCCAGCAGGAGTCCGGCACCTGCCGGGCCATCGACCCGTGGGGTGGCTCGGCGTACGTCGAGAAGCTCACCCACGACCTCGCCAACCGTGCCTGGCAGCACATCCAGGAGGTCGAGGCCGCCGGCGGCATGGCCAAGGCGATCGACGCGGGCATCCCCAAGCTCCGCGTCGAGGAGGCCGCCGCCCGCACCCAGGCCCGGATCGACTCCGGCCGCCAGCCGGTGATCGGCGTCAACAAGTACCGGGTGGAGAGCGACGAGCAGATCGAGGTGCTCAAGGTCGACAACTCCTCGGTGCGCACCCGGCAGATCGAGAAGCTCCGCCGCCTGCGCGACGAGCGCGACGAGGCCGCCACCCAGGCCGCCCTGCACGCGCTGACCCGCGCCGCCGAGGCCGGCCCGCAGCGCGGCGGATCGCTGGACGGCAACCTGCTCCACCTCGCGGTGAACGCGGCCCGCGCCATGGCCACCGTCGGGGAGATCTCGGACGCCCTGGAGAAGGTGTACGGCCGGCACTCGGGCCAGATCCGTACCATCTCGGGTGTGTACCGAGACGAAGCGGGCCAGTCGGCGCCCCTCCAGCGCACCCGGGACCTGGTCGAGCGGTTCGAGCGGGCCGAGGGCCGCCGACCGCGCATCCTGGTCGCCAAGATGGGCCAGGACGGCCACGACCGCGGCCAGAAGGTGATCGCCACCGCCTTCGCCGACCTCGGCTTCACGGTGGACGTCGGCCCGCTGTTCCAGACGCCCGCCGAGGTGGCCCGCCAGGCGGTCGAGGCGGACGTGCACATCGTCGGCGTCTCCTCGCTGGCGGCCGGGCACCTCACGCTGGTGCCGGCGCTGCGCGCCGAGCTGGCCGAGGCCGGCCGGGAGGACATCACCATCGTGGTCGGCGGGGTGATCCCCCCGCAGGACTTCGAGGCGCTGTACGCGGCGGGTGCCGCGGCGGTCTTCCCGCCCGGCACGGTGATCCCGGACGCCGCCTACGACCTCCTGGAGTCGCTCGCCGCCGACCTCGGCCACGAGCTCTGAGGCGCTGAGCGATGGCGCCCCGGACGATCGACCTCGACAGCTACGCGACGGGCGTGCGGGAGGGCTCGCGCGCCTACGTCGCGCGGGCCATCACCCTCGTCGAGTCCACCCGGCCCGACCACCGCGCGCTGGCGCAGCAGCTGCTGACGATGCTGCTGCCGCACGCGGGCGGGGCGGTCCGGGTGGGCATCACCGGGGTCCCCGGTGTCGGCAAGTCGACCTTCATCGATGCCTTCGGCACCATGCTCACCGGACTCGGCCACCGGGTCGCGGTGCTCGCCGTCGACCCGACCTCCAGCCGGACCGGCGGTTCCATCCTGGGTGACAAGACCCGGATGGAGCGCCTCGCCGTCGACCCGGCCGCGTTCGTCCGCCCGTCCCCCACCTCCGGCACGCTCGGCGGGGTGGCCCGGGCCACCCGGGAGTCGATGGTGGTGATGGAGGCCGCCGGCTACGACGTCGTGCTGATCGAGACGGTCGGCGTCGGACAGTCGGAGACCGCGGTCGCGGGCATGGTGGACAGCTTCCTGCTGCTCAGTCTGGCCCGCACCGGTGACCAGCTGCAGGGCATCAAGAAGGGCGTGCTGGAGCTCGCCGACGTGATCGCGGTCAACAAGGCGGACGGCCCGCACGAGACCGAGGCCCGTGCGGCGGCCCGCGAACTCGCCGGCGCGCTGAGGCTGTTGCAGGCCCCGGACGCGCCGTGGACGCCCCCGGTGCTGACCTGTTCCGGCCGCGACGGCAGCGGGCTGGACACCCTCTGGGAGCGGCTCCAGCAGCACCGCAAGGTGCTGGACGCGACCGGCGCGCTGGCCGCCAAGCGGCGCGACCAGCAGGTCGAGTGGACCTGGGCGATGGTGCACGACCAGCTCCTCGCCCGGCTGCACGCCCACCCGGAGGTCCGCCGGCTCGCCCCCGCCCTGGAACACAGGGTCCGCGAGGGCACCCTGCCGGCCGGGCTCGCGGCCCAGCGGATCCTGGACGCCTTCCGGACGCCCGACGAGGACTGACGAGGACTGACGGCCGGGGGCACCCCGGCGTCCCACGGAGCGCCGTGACACGGAGAGGCCCCCGACCGGGCAGGTAGCCGGTCGGGGGCCTTCCGTCACCCGCCCTCGCGGGTCAGGTGCTCACGGGCGGTTCACCCGGAAGGTCAGGCGCTCGTGACCGCCGCGAAGCGGGTCGAGACGTCCTGCCAGTTGACGACGTCCCACAGACGGGTGACGTAGTCCGGGCGCACGTTGCGGTACTGCAGGTAGTACGCGTGCTCCCAGGCGTCGAAGGCCAGCAGCGGGGTGGTGCCCTGGCCGACGTTGCCGTGGTGGTCGTAGACCTGCTCGACGACCAGGCGCTGACCCAGCGGCTCCCAGGAGAGGATGCCCCAGCCGGAGCCCTGCACACCGACGGTCGCGGTGGTCAGCTGCTTCTTGAAGGCCTCGAACGAACCGAAGTGCTCGGTGATCGCGTCGGCGAGGGCGCCGTCGGGACGGTCGCCGCCCTCCGGGGAGAGGTTCTCCCAGAACAGCGAGTGCAGCACGTGGCCGGAGAGGTGGAAGGCGAAGGTCTTCTGGAGACCGACCAGACCGCCGAACTGCTCCTTGTCACGGGCCTCGGCCAGCTGCTCAAGGGTGTCGTTGGCGCCCTTGACGTACGCCGCGTGGTGCTTCGAGTGGTGCAGCTCCAGGATCTCGGCGGACATCGCGCGCTCAAGAGCGGAGTAGTCGTACGGCAGGTCGGGAAGCGAGTAGGTGCCCATCAGGACACGGCCCCTTTCGGCGAGTTCAACGGTGACGATCGTGCCGGAAACACACTATTGCGTATCGGTTGCAGAAACTAAGCAAGGGCTCCTGCGTATTCCTCACACCCCGGGGATCGTCACCCTTCCCTCCTATTGCACAATGGTTGCAGGTACGGACTTTCAGCAGCAAGGGCGGGTGGACGACGGTGACCGGATCGCCGGTGGTACTGGGCATCGAGTCGTCCTGCGACGAGACCGGGGCCGGGCTGGTGCAGGACGGGCGGCTGCTCGGCCAGGCGGTGGCCTCCAGCATGGACGAACACGCCCGCTACGGCGGGGTGGTGCCGGAGATCGCCGCCCGCGCGCACGTCCACGCGATGGCGCCGGTGGTCCGCGAGGCGCTGGACCGGGCCGGGCTCACCCTGGCCGACGTCGGCGCCGTGGCGGTGACGGCCGGTCCGGGCCTGTCCGGGGCGCTCCAGGTCGGGGTGGCGGCGGCCAAGGGCTACGCGTACTCGCTCGGCGTCCCGCTGTACGGCGTCCACCACCTGGCGGGGCACGTGGCCGCCGCCACGCTGGACGGCGGACCGCTGCCGAACCCGTGCGTGGTGCTCATCGTCTCCGGCGGCCACACCTCGCTCCTGCTGGTGCGCGACCTCGCCCGCGACCCGATCGTCCACCTCGGCGACACCCTGGACGACGCGGCCGGCGAGTGCTTCGACAAGGTCGCCCGGATCCTGCACCTGCCCTACCCCGGCGGGCCCGCCATCGACCGCGCCGCCCGCGACGGCGACCCGCGCGCCGTGCGCTTCCCGCGCCCGCTGACGGGCCGCAACGACGCCCCGTACGCGTTCTCCTTCTCCGGTCTCAAGACCGCCGCCGCCCGCTGGGTCGAGGCGCACCGCGCGGCCGGCACCGAGCCGCACGTCCCGGACGCGGCCGCCGCGCTCCAGGAGGCGATCGCCGACGTGCTGACCCGCAAGGCCGTCAGGGCCTGCACCGACCACGGGATCCGGACCCTGGTGGTGGTCGGCGGGGTGGCGGCCAACTCGCGGGTCCGGGAGCTGGCCGAGCGGCGCTGCGCCTCCGCCGGGATCACCCTGCGGGTGCCGCCGCTGCGGCTGTGCACCGACAACGGGGCGATGGTCGCGGCCATCGGCGACCTGCTGGTCCGGGCCGGCGCCGAGCCCGCGCCGGCCGACCTGTCGATCGACCCGTCGGCGCCGCTGGAGTTCGCGGCGCTCACGCCGCTCGCGGCCCCGCGGGCCGCCTGACCCCGCCCGCACACCCCTCGGCCCCTCGGTCGCCCCGGCGGCCGGAGGGCCGCCACGCCTGCGCTCTGACAGCCCTCTGACAACGTTTCGGTTGCGACGGTGGACAAACCCGGTCCGGGCTCTTCCCGACACGATGCGACATGTGCCATTTTACATGTCACACATCGAGTGGCCGCGTCCCCCAACCACGCGGCCCCGAACGGCCCCGGAGGCCCCCACAGATGCGTCCCTTCCGCATATCCAAGGCCGGCGCGCGCAGGCTCCCTGCGCTCGGCGCCGCCTTCTTCATCGCCCTCGGCCTGTTCGCACCGCAGAGCCAGGCCGCCCCGGCCGGTGCGGGCTCCCCCGCGGCCAAGGCCGCCACCGGGGTCACCGCCGCGTCCGCGCCGAAGGCGATCCCGGTGCCCAAGTCCCCCGACGCCGGCACCGGCGACCGCCCGCTCGCCTCCGAGAGCGCCGGCAAGGAGACCCCCGTCCGGGCCGTCACCCCGACCCCGGCCGCCGCCGCGAAGAGCGCCAAGCAGTTCTCGGCCGCCCCGGCCGCCGTCGACTGCAACCTCTCCGGCGTGCTGGGCGGCTCGGGCAGCGCGCTCGTCCAGTCGCTCAAGGCGCTCCCCGACGTCACCTGCACCTACCCGCTGTTCAACCTCACCGGGACGGACGCCGGGAAGGTCTTCCGCGAGGCCCAGATGGTCACCGTGGCCGACGCGCTGCGCACCGCCTCGGCCACCTACGCGGGCAACAACGGCGCGGGCATCGGCCAGCTGGTGATGTTCCTCCGCGCCGGCTACTACGTGCAGGGGAACAACGAGGCCGCCGTCGGCGCCTACGGCACCGCGCTGCAGACCGCGATCCGCGGCGCGCTGGACGCCTTCTTCGCCGCCCCGCGCAGCCAGGACGTCACCGAGGCCAACGGCGCCACCCTCAACGAGGCCGTCACCCTCATCGACAGCGCCGACGAGAACGGCCGGTACGCCGGCGTCGTCAAGCGCCTGCTCGCCGGTTACGGCAGCAACTGGCCGGCCTCGATGAAGCTCGCCGTGGACCACGTCGAGTGGGTCATCGAGGGCGGGTTCGACCTGAAGTACGGCGACACCGGCTTCATCGCGGCCCTCCAGGCCGACCCGACCGTCGCCACCACCTGGGCCGCCTTCGTCACCCGCAACGCCGCCCAGCTGGACGGCGGCGACGTCGCCACCCGGATCGGCATGCAGCTCGGCAACCTGCTCACCGTCGACGCGCTGAAGGCCCAGGGCCGCCCGCTGGTCAAGGACCTGATCAACCGCTACCCGCTGGTCGGCGCCACCGGTCCGCTCACGATGAACCTGGTCTGGTTCACGGAGGACGCGGACAAGGGCAACTGCTCGTACTACGGCACCTGTGACCTGCCGACCCGGCTCGTCCCGCTGGTCCTCGTCAACACCCAGACCTGCAACGCGAACCTGCGGGTCCGCGCCCAGCAGATGAGCGCCACCGAGCTGGCCGACACCTGCACCAGCCTGATCAACCAGGACGCCTTCTTCCACAAGGTCATCAAGGACAACGGGGCGGTCCCCGGCGACCTGAACACCAACCTGGAGGTCGTCGCCTTCGACGACTACTACAACTACAAGCTGTACGCCTGGATCATGTACAACATCGACACCGACAACGGTGGCATGTACGAGGAGGGCGACCCGAGCAAGGCCGGCAACCAGGCCCGCTTCATCGCCCACGAGGCCGACTGGCTGCGCCCGCAGTTCCAGATCTGGAACCTCAACCACGAGTACACCCACTACCTCGACGGCCGCTACAACATGGCCGGTGACTTCGAGGCCGGCATGACCACCCCGACCATCTGGTGGGTCGAGGGCGTCGCCGAGTACATCTCGTACCACTACCGCAACGAGCGCAACGCGGGCGCCATCGCCGAGGCCGGCAAGAAGACCTACAAGCTCAGCGAGCTCTTCGACACCGTCTACGACCAGACCCCCGACGCCGACGTCAACTCGACCCGGGTCTACAAGTGGGGATACCTGGCCGTCCGCTACATGCTGCAGTCGCACCCCGAGGACGTCAACGCGCTGCTCGCCAAGTACCGCGCCGGTGACTGGGCGGGCGCCCGCACCCTGCTCAAGTCCACCATCGGCACCAGGTACGACGCCGACTTCTCCACCTGGCTGACCGCCTGCGCGGCCGACAACTGCGGCACCCTGCCGACCTCCCAGGCCCCGGTCTGCACCATCGCCGACCCGCGCCAGTTCGACAAGAACTGCCGCCGGGACAACCTCACCGCCACCGCCGGCAACTACAGCTACCACTTCCTGAACCTGCCGGCCGGCGTCAAGCAGCTGACCATCACCACCACCG
>NZ_JAQYWZ010000482.1:0-551 GCF_036290945.1 Streptomyces sp. BE303 | reverse complement strand
GGTAGAGGGCTTCCAGGTCCCAGCCGCGGTCCGTGGGGAACCCGCCCATGGCGTCGGTCCCGGAGGCCAGCAGGTCCCAGAGTTCCTCCGGGGTGTCGGCCCCGCCCGGGAACCGGCAGGCCAACCCGACGATGACGATCGGATCGACGGTGACCGGCGCGGCCGGTGCGGCCGGTGCCGCCGCCGCAGCCCGTCGGCCGACGAGCCTTTCCAGCAGGACCCCGGCCAGCCGGTCGGCGTCCGGGTAGTCGAAGACCAGTGCCGCCGGGAGGGTGAGTCCGGTCGCGGCGGCCAGCCGGTTCCGCAGGTCCATCGCGGTGAGCGAGTCGCGGCCGCGGGCCTGGAACGCGCGGTCGGGCGCCACCGCACCGCCCGACCCGTGCCCGAGCACCGCGGCAGCCAGGTCCCGCTCCTCGGTCAGCAGGGTCCGGCGCGCCTCGGCGGGCGAGAGGTCCGCCAGCCGCAGCGCGAGCGGCAGCCGGCCGGTCACGGTCACCTCGCGGACCGACGCCCGCACCTCCGGCAGGTCGGCCAGCACCGACGCCGGCCGC
>NZ_JAQYWZ010000481.1:0-20818 GCF_036290945.1 Streptomyces sp. BE303 | reverse complement strand
CTCTACCAGGTCCTCGACCAACTCCAGGACCTGCTGAGCTGCTGGACCGGTGTCTGCCACACCTGTCAACGCCCGCTTCCCACACGGAAGTCCACAAGCCGAACACGACAGCCCACCCCAACCTAACGAAGTACTACTAGCCGCGTGTCGGGGTGCGATCCGGTAAGCCGTCTCGCGGGGCACCGAATCACCTGATCGACACCGAAGGGGAGTTCATCGGACCGTATCTGCCGATCGGCGAGTGCGGCCGGTACCCCGAACGACTGCGGCAGCAATTCGAGCACGTGGTAAGGCAGTTCAGTACGGGCTCCTCGGCAGCGGCCTGGTGGGATCCGCCCGCCCCACGCAGACCAGTCGGCCGGGTTGGTTCAACTGGCCCTCCAGTCAAGTGAGTTCGTTGTCCAATTGGCCTTTTTTCCTCTTCCCGAGCGCTGTGCCGGTGGATAGCGTGCCACAGCACGTCACCAACGGAGAGGTCGTCTGATGAACATCCGTAAGAAGATCGCCACGCTGACTGCCGCGGTCCCCCTGCTGGTCGGTGTGTCGGTGGCGACCGCGCCCACCGCATCAGCCACGGAGAGCTGCACCGGCGGGTACGTCTGCATCTACCAGGGCGACATCGCGGACGGCAGCGGCAATCACCCACTGGTGTACAGGTTCTACGAATACGGGACCTACAACGTGTACAACCTCGTTGGGGAGTACACCGTGAAGAACTGCCAGACAGGCGGCGCGGGGGTCACGGGCTACACCGGGTGGAACGCCGGGGGAGGCATTGCCTGGTCCATCCCCGTCAACAACTGTGCGGGGGGCCTCTGGGTGAACCTCACGTCGACGTACTCCGTCAGGCTGTACCCGTGATCGCACGTTTTCACGAAGCTGGGTGAGTCGGCGCGAGCTCACGTGCACGGGCGGCCTACGGGGGTCGCATCGGCCGAGCGGAACAGGTGCTCCGTTCCGTGAGGCCGGGGACACGGCCTGCGGGTGTGTTCGTGTGCGATGCCCTCGGTGGCGAGGGCGTCGCACCGGGCGTGTGACCCGGCACAGAAGCCTTGTCGGTACACCTAGTAGTCGACCGGTTCGCGGATGACGGGGCAGGTCATGCAGTGGCCGCCGCCGCGGCCCCGGCCGAGTTCGGCGCCGACGATGGTGATGACCTCGACACCGGCCTTGCGCAGCAGCGTGTTGGTGAGGGTGTTGCGGTCGTAGGTGAAGACCACGCCGGGTTCGAGGGCGACGGCGTTGTTGCCGCTGTCCCACTGCTGGCGCTCGGAGGCGTACACGTCGCCGCCCGTCTCGATGACGCGCAGCCGGACGCCGAGGGCCTCGCCGACGACGTCGGTGAAGCTCCGGGAGCCCTCGTCCGTGATGTTGATGCCGACGGCGTCGTCCCCGGGGCGCAGCGTGAAGGTGTGGACGGCGTTCATGATGGTCGGGTAGAGCGTGACGATGTCGCGGTCGGCGAACGTGAAGACCGTGTCGAGGTGCATGGCGGCGCGGAGTCTCGGCATGCCGGCGACGATGACCCGCTCCGCCGCGCCCTGGGCGAAGAGCGCACTGGCGACCTGGGTGATGGCCTGGCGGGAGGTCCGTTCGGACATGCCCATCAGGACCACGCCGTTCCCGACCGGCATGATGTCGCCGCCCTCGAAGGTCGCCTGGCCCCACTCCCGTTCGGGGTCGCCCCACCAGACGGTGGAGCCGGTGAACTCCGGGTGGTACCGGTAGACCGCCTTCATGAGCAGGGTCTCGTCGTGCCGGGCGGGCCAGTAGAGGGGGTTGAGGGTGAGCCCGCCGTAGAGCCAGCACGTGGTGTCGCGGGTGTAGAGGGTGTTGGGGAGCGGCGGCATGAGGTACTCGCGGGTGCCGGTCGACTCGCGGGCCAGACCGATGTACCCGGAGCGGTAGTCGTCCGGGAGGTCGCCGGTGGCCAGTCCGCCGATCAGGAACTCGGCCAGTTCCTTCGGGGTCAGGGTCTCCAGGTAGCCGCGGGTGCCGTCGACCAGCCCGAGTCCGACCTCGTTGGGGGTGATCTTCCGGTCGAGCAGCCAGTCCCGGGCGCCCGGCACGATCAGGGTCCGGGCGAGCAGGTCGTGCAGTTCGACGACGTCGACGCCGCGCTGGGTCAGCTTGTTGACGAAGTCGGCGTGGTCGCGCTGGGCGTTCTCGACCCACATGACGTCGTCGAAGAGCAGGTCGTCGGAGTTGGTCGGGGTGAGGCGGCGGTGGGCCAGGCCGGGCCGGCAGACCAGGACCTTGCGCAGGCGGCCGACCTCGGAGTGGACGCCGTAGCCGTGGGCCGGGCTGGAGGCGGTGTCGTTCACGGTCACGGTGGGCCTTTCGGTGACGGGACGGGCGAGGGGCAGACGGCGGACGCGCGCGGGCGCGGAAGGGTTCAGATGGTGATCCACCCGGCGGCCAGGGCGGTGATCCCGGCGACGGCACCCGCGATCGAGGCGGCGAGGATGACGAGTTCGCGCGGGGAGAAGAGGCGTCGCCCCTGCTCCCGGCGGGCCATCACGAACAGGACCGTGGCCGGCGCGTAGACGATGAAGGAGACCAGGACGAACTTGAGCCCGGCCGCGTAGAGCAGGAACGCGGTGTACACGGTGGCCAGCACGCCGACCGTGAGCTCCCGCCCGCGCGAGCGGGTGCCCGGGGCCGAGCGGTGGGCGATCTTGGCGGCGTACGCGGCGGCGAGCAGGTACGGGATGAGGCTGAGCGCGCTGGTCAGGTCGAGGGCGAAGTTGAACGCGTCGTCGGAGAGCAGGGTGACGAAGAGGACGACCTGCGACAGCACGGTGGTCATCAGCAGGGCGGGCACGGGGACGTCGGAGGCGTTGGTGCGGCGCAGGAACCGCGGCATGTCCTTGTCCTTGGCCGCGACGAGCAGGACCTCGGCGGCCATCAGGGTCCAGGCCAGGTACGCGCCCAGCACCGAGACGATGAGGCCCACGCTGACCATGACCTTGCCCCAGGTGCCGACCGCGGCCTCCAGGACGCCGGCCATCGACGGCTGGCGCAGCTCGGCGATCTCGGCCATGGGCAACAGGCCGTAGGAGACGATGGTGACGGAGGCGAAGATCGAGAAGACACTCAGGAAGCCCAGCACGGTGGCCCGTCCGACGTCCTCGCGCCGCTTGGCGTGGCGGGAGTAGACGCTGGCGCCCTCCACCCCCAGGAAGACGAAGACCGTGGCGAGCATGGTGCCCCGCACCTGCTGGAACAGGGAGCCCGCGTAGTCGGCGCCGCGGAAGTTCTCGGCGAAGACGTCCGTGTCCAGGGAGAACAGGGCCAGCAGGATGAAGACCAGGATCGGGACCAGCTTGGCGACCGTGACGACCCGGTTGATCGTCGCCGCCTCCTTCACACCCCGTCTGATCAGGAGGAAGAACAGCCAGAGCCCGGCCGAGGAGCAGACCGCGGCCAGGAGGGTGTCACCGTCGCCGAGCGCGGGGGCGATCGCGCCGATCGTCGACATGATCAGCACCCAGTACGTCACGTTGCCCACGCACGCGCTGGCCCAGTAGCCGAACGCGGAGAAGAAGCCGAGGTACTCGCCGAATCCGGCCTTGGCGTAGGCGTAGACGCCGGCGTCGAGGTCGGGCTTGCGGACGGCGAGGGTCTGGAAGACGAGGGCGAGCATCAGCATGCCCGTGCCCGCGATCGCCCACGCGATCAGCGCTCCGGCGACGCCGGTCTCCTGCGCGAAGCGGCTGGGGAGCGAGAAGACGCCCGCACCGACCATCGAACCGACGACCATGGCGGTCAGGGTCGGGAGCGTCACCTTCGCGGTCGATCCCGGCAGGGCGGCGAGGTCGGCGCCCTCCGGGGGCCCGCCGTCGTCCTTCCGCATGCCACCTCCGTTTCGTACGGCCCGGCCGCCCTGCCGGTGAGCCGGTTCGGTTCCGGTCGCGGTCCGGCGGGTCGGGCCCGGTTCGGCCCTGGTCCGGTCCGGCCCTGGTCCGGCCCGGTCAGGCGGGTCGGGGACCGGCCTCTGGCGAGACGGTTACCGGATCATTTGTTCATATACGTCCGCTTGCGGCGAGCGGCGGACGCCGCGTCCCGAGGCTTCCGAGGAGGCCCGCGGCCGGGTGGCGGACGCCGTTCGGCACTGGTCAGCCCGGGTCCGCGGTCCCCGCACCGGCCGACCGGCGGGCGACGGAGGCGCCGTCCGCCGCCTCGTCCGAACGGTCGACGCAGGGCAGCGCGGAGAGGAGCGGTCGGAGGGGAGCGGTCGGAGGGCGGGCGCGGGGCCTCAGTTCAGTACGTCGAGGACCAGCCGGGTGCCGCCGCTCGCGAGCAGCATCATGGCGATCGCGACCAGCAGGATCCCCGCGACCTTCTCCAGAACGGCGCCGGTCGAGTCGGACACCCGCCGGGTCACGTGCCCGGCCGCGTACAGCGTCAGCCCGGTGACCGCCGCGTACCCGAACCCCGCGACGGTCAGCCCCACCGCCGCCCACCAGCCGGGTGCCTCGGCGCGGTAGGCGACGAAGAAGCCGAAGGTCGTCCCGCCGAAGGTGAGGGGGAAGGTCAGCGGGGTGAAGACGATCGAGCGCCACGGTGCCGGCGGCCCGGCACCCGCCCTCCCGGGGCCCGGCCCGGAGCCGGTCTCGGCACGCGGTCCGGGCTCGGCGCCCGGTCCGGTGCCGCCCGGTCCGGCCGGGGGCTCGACGGCGGCCTCGGCCACCGCCTTCGGCGGCGGCGAGGTCCGGCCGGTCATCATCGGCACCGCCGCCAGCAGCAGTGCGATGCCGCCCGTCGCGGACAGCGCCGCCGTACTGATGCCCAGCAGCTCCAGCAGCGGCTCGCCGATCCAGAGCGCCGCGAGCATCAGCACCGAGACGTTGGTGAACAGACCCCAGGCCAGCTTCCGCTGCTCGTCGGACGTGTAGCCCTCGACGATCGGCAGGTAGGAGGAGAGTGCGGCGATCGGGCTGTAGAGCGCGAAGAGGGCGAGGAACAGCAGCAACGCGTCGTCGAGGTGCAGCGAGGGCATCGGACTCCCAACGGGGCGGGGGTGCGCGCGGGACCGCGGCATGTCCGTGCCTCCGTCGCGTCGCAGCCGGTACCGCCAGCCTTGGGCCGCCTCCCGGGGCGGGCCAGCGGTTCTGAGCCGAACGGACTACCCGCCCCGCCCGGTCCCGCCCCGACCGGACCGGCGGCGCCCGCCCGGCAGAGCGGGGCGGCCGGGCGTCGCCGGGCGGCCTCCGTGAAGTGCCGGGGGAGCTGATCCGGGCGAGACTGGGGCGAAACGGCCCGCAGGGCCCGGTACCGGCGGGACCATCGGCCCGGCGCGTCCGCCCTTCCGGCCCTGCCGCCTGCGCGGACCCGGGGGTGGGATGGAGCCGAGGGGCCGGAACCTGGTTCCGGACCGTCGGCCGAACGCAACCGCGAGGGCAGGAGCACAGAGATGAAGGCCGCCGTCGTCCACGACTTCACCCAGCCGCTAGTGATCGAGGACCGCCCGGTGCCCGAGCCCGGGCCGCACCAGGTCCGGGTCAGACTGGAGGCGTCGGGGCTCTGCCACACCGACATCCACGCCGCGCACGGCGACTGGCCGGTCAAGCCCACCCCGCCGTTCGTGCCTGGCCACGAGGGCGTCGGCATCGTCGAGGCGGCCGGCGCGGAGGTCCGGCACGTCGGAGTCGGCGAGCGGGTCGCCATCGCGTGGCTCGCGGACGCCTGCGGGCGCTGCGACCAGTGCGTCTCCGGCTGGGAGACCCTCTGCCTCCAGCAGCACAACAGCGGCTACTCCGTCGACGGCGCCTACGCCGAGTACGCCCTCGCGCACGGCGACTACGTCGTCCCCGTCCCCGACGGCATCGACCCGCTGGACGCCGCCCCGCTCTCCTGCGCCGGCGTCACCACCTACAAGGCCCTCAAGGTGTCCGGCGCCCGGCCGGGCACGCGCGTCCTCGTCTCCGGCATCGGCGGCCTCGGCCACCTCGCCCTCCAGTACGCGCGGATCAGCGGCGCCGAGACCATCGCCGTCGACGTCACCGACGACAAGCTCGCCCTCGCCCGCGAGCTGGGCGCCGACCACGTCCTCGACGCCCGCACCCAGGACGTCGCCGCCGAGGTCCAGAAGCTGGGCGGCGCCCACGCTGCCGTCGCCCTCGCCGTCAGCAACGCCTCGTTCCAGGCCGCCTACGGGGCGCTGCGCCGCGGCGGCACCCTCGTGCTCGTCGCGCTCCCGGCGGAGGGCAAGCTCGAACTCCCCGTCTTCGACACGGTCCTGAACGGCACCAAGGTGATCGGCTCCATCGTCGGCACCCGCGAGGACCTCGCCGAGGTGTTCCGCCTCCACGCCCTCGGCCGCACCCGCGTGATCCGCGAGACCCGCCGGCTGGAGGACGTCAACGCCTGCTTCGACGAAGTCCTCGGCGGCAAGGTCTCCGCCCGCCTGGTCTTCGACCTGACCTGACCCGGCCCGACCCCACCCGGGCCGCCGTTCGGCCGGCTTTCCCGGTGGGCCGGACCCGGGCCGCCCGTCCGCCGGCCCGCACCGGGCGGGCGGCCCGCACGGCGACAACCGCGGCCCAGGGCCGGCGGTGGGACTCCGACGTCACACGGTGCCGGTCGTGGACGGGAGTGTCGTCGTGCGCTCCAGTACGAGGTCGAGGTCCGACTCGATCTCCTGGCCCGCCGTCAGGTGAAGATGGGATCCGCCGGGCACTCCCTCCTGGGCGAGGGTCAGCAGGTGGCGTGCCAGCGAGACCAGTCCGGCCCGGTTCCCCTTGATGACGACCTCTGCGGAGTCGATCCGCACCTCAAGGTCGAATCCGTCGTCCCAGACGAGGCGGATCCCCTTCTCCGGGTGGCGTTCCGGAACCTCGATCACGTAGTCCATGGGCGGCAGGCTTCCTTCGAGCGGACGGTCCGGTCGATCCTGCCGTACGGACCCCCGTCGTGCGACGGCGGGGCGGTGGGGCCCGGCGTCGCGCCCGCCGGCCGCCGGCCGGGCTGACCCCCGCCCGGGCCGCCGTCAGCCCGCTTCGGCGGCCTTGGCGGCCACGGCCGCGGTGAAGCGTTCCAGCCCCTGCGGGCTGTGGGCGAGGAAGAGGTTCGGCTCGATCAGTTCCAGTTCCATGACCACCGGGTCGCCGGATTCGTCCAGCGCGAGGTCGACCCGGGCGAACAGGAGGGGACCGGCTGCGGGGAGGGCCGCGAGGGCCGAGCGGGCGGTGCGGAGTTCCGCCTCGGTCGGCTCGTAGGGGGTGACGCCGGGGTGGGCCACCCGCAGGTTGTCGATCACCCCGGCCTCGGTCAGGACCGGGCCCTTGCGGATCGCGTGGCTGAAGTCGCCGCCGAGGAACACCAGGGCGCGTTCCCCCTCCACGACCCGGCGCAGGTAGGGCTGGACCATCACGGTGCGGCCCTGGTCGAGCAGCAGGCGGGCGTGGCGCAGGGCGTCGGTGGTCTGGCCGGGCTCGTAGCGGGCGGTGTCCCGGGAGCCGGCGGAGACGGCGGGCTTGACCACGATGTCGCCGGGCGGGAGCTCCTCCTCGTGGGCGGACCCGCCCGGTTCGAGGAACCGGGTCGGCACGACCGGGACGCCGCGTCCGGCGAGCGCCGACAGGTAGCGTTTGTCGCTGTTCCAGCGCACCACGGACGCGGGGTTCCACAGCCGGGTGGCGCGCGCGGTGGTGTCGGCCCAGGTCAGGAACTCGTCGATGCGCTCCGCGTAGTCCCAGGTGGAGCGGATCACGGCCAGGTCGAACCGGTCCCACCTCCCGGCCTCGGCGTCCCAGTCGACCGCCTCGGCGGCGAGGCCCTCGGCCCGCAGGGCGTCGAGTATCAGCGGGAGGTCGGCGTCGTATGCCGCGGCGGCGCGGGCGGTCACGACCGCGATTCTGGCAGGGCGCACGGAAGTCTCCGGAGGTCGGGGGCGGGCGGGCCCTCAGTCTAGGGAGGCCCCCGGACGGGCGGTCCGCTCCTGCCGTCGGTAGCGCCCCGGGGGAGTCCGAACCCGCGCCGGAAGGCGTGCGCGCAGGCGTAGTCGGAGCCGTGGCCGACCTGGGTGGCGACGGCGTCGGGCGGGCTCTCGGTCGCGCGGAGGAGCCGGGCCGCCGCCGTCGTCCGCCACCGGGTCAGGTAGCCGAGGGGAGGCCGGCCGATCAGGTCGGTGAACCGCCGGGCGAACGCCGCGCGGGAGGAGGTTCCCCGGGAGGACACCCGCGGGCGGCTGCTCGCCGGGGGCCGGCCGCCCGGTGTCGTGGACGGGGCGCCGGCCTTCGTCGAGGCGCGGATCGGTGACCCCGAGCCGGTGACCGGCACGGTCCGGGACGTCACCGGCGCCCCGGCGCGCCCGCTGCACGCGTGGGCCGCCGAACACGCGGAGCTGTTCCGCCGATCGGCCGGGGACGGCGCCCGCCCTCTCCGCGGGGCGCCGCCCCCGTGGGCCCCGCGCCCGCTCGCACGCCCCGGTGGCACGGCCCCCGTCCGCCGCGTGCGCCCAGGGCCTGCCAGGATGCGACCGGTTCGCGACCCGAACCCGACCGGCAACTCACTGGCCGTCAACTTCACGCCGCACCTACCATGTTGACGATCGAAGGAGGTGTCGGCGTGGTGCACGGGGGTGCGGGTCCCGGCCGGCGGCTGGAGAGCGCGATCGCGTGGGTGCTCAGGAACTCGGACGGCGTGGTGGCCCTGCTGGGGGCGCTGGTCGTCGGCCTGCTCGACCTGTTCGGCGGCGGTCTGGGCGACAACGTCGTCTCCGGTGCCACGCTGCTGGTGCTGGCGGCCGTGGTGTACGGCTCGCTGGCCGAGCGCCGGCGCCGGGTGGTGGACATCCGGGAGGCGACGGAGGGCGCCCGGCAGGCGCTGGAGAACCTGACCTCGGTGCGCGAGCTGGCCGGGGTCGACCTGGAGCGGGCGCTGGAGCGGGCCCGCCAGGACACCGACCGGTGGGTGTTCAAGGGCGGCACCGGCACGTACCTGCGGGCCGTCACCCTGCCCGAGTGCGTCCAGGAGGCGCGGCGCCGCCGCCGCGCGCTCACCGTCAAGATCGACATCGTGCACCCGGGCGACGAGGCGGCCTGCGCCGCGTACGCGCGGTTCCGGGGGACCTTCGGCAGCCGGGCGGACGGCGCGCACGGCGCGCACGACGGCGGCTGGAGCGTGGAGCGCACCCGCAAGGAGTCCTACGCGACGGTGCTGGCCGCCGCCTGGTACCGGCAGCGCCTGGACACCCTGGAGATCGACGTCCACCTCTCGGAGGTGGCGCCGTCGCTGCGGTTCGACGTCTCCGCCTCCTGCCTGATCATCACCCAGGACGACCCGCGGCGGGTCAGCATCTACGTCGAACGCGGCCGTCCGCTGTACGACTACTACGTCACCGAGCTGCACCACTACCGGGAGCAGGCGGTCAAGCTCGACCTCCGGGACACCGAGCCGCTCGGCGACGACCCGACGGTGGACGAGGCCCGGCGGCTGTTCGAGCACCTGCGCATCCCGCTGCCGACGGCCTTCTCGGACCGGGACGTCGGCGACATCATCGACCGGGCGCTGCACGCGGACAACCCGTACCGCCGGTAGCCGCGCGCACCGCGCCCGCAGGGGGAGACCAGGGGGAGACGATGAACCTCTTCACGACACTCGAACGGGCCACCGGACGCACCACCGCCGAGCCCGGCCTGGACGGCCTGGTCGGCGGACTGCTGGCCGAGGTGGCCTCCGGCGCGCGGTCGCTGCGCGCGGTCGCGCACCCGCTCGGCTTCTACTGCCTGCCGGTGCTGCGCGACGGCGCGTACGGCGTGTGCGTGCACGTCTTCGACCCGGTCCCGGCCGGGGCGGAGCGCGAGATCCACTGCCACAGCTGGGAGCTGAAGAGCAGCGTGCTCTACGGCCGGGTCGGCAACCTGCGGGTCGGGGTGTACGACGAGCCCGGCCGGCCGACCCACCGGGCGTTCGAGGTGTACAGCGCCGGAGGGGCGGACGAGATCCGCCCGACCCCGCGGCTGGTCCGCTGGGAGCCGCTGGCCGAGCAGACCAGCGCGCGCGGCGAGACGTACACCCTGGGCGCCGGCGAGTTCCACGCCACGGTGCTGCCGGACGCCGCGCCCGCCGCCACCGTCGTCCTCGGCCGGACGGTGCCGGGGCCGGTGGACGTGGTGCTGGGGCCGGTGGACGGCACCGCCCGCCGCGTGGTGCGGCGACTCTGCGACGCGGCCCGGACGGCCCGGATCGCCGACGAGGCAGCCAGGAGGATCAGTGGACACGACAGGACCGGGTGAGGGGGCCGCGCCGCCCGCCTACGCGGAGGAGTGCCGGGTCGCGGTGCGGGCCGCGGAGGAGGCGGGCGCCCTGCTGCGCGCCCGCTTCCTGGACGCGTTCCGGGTGGACACCAAAGGGGAGGACGGTGACGTCGTCACCGAACTCGATCTTCTGGCCGAGGAGTTGGTCACCCGCAGGCTGACCGAACGCTTCCCGGCGGACCGCATCCTGGCCGAGGAGGGCGGCGCCACGGCCGGCCGGCCCGGCTCCCGCCGCACCTGGCTGGTCGACCCGCTGGACGGCAGCAACAACGTGGTGATCGGCCTGCCTGCCTACGTGGTCGGCATCGCCCTCTGCGTGGACGACGAGCCGGTCGTCGGCGTGGTCCACGACCCGGTCGCCGGCCGGACCTGGCGGGCGGTGCACGGCTGCGGGGCGTACGGGCCGGCCGGGAGGCTGGGCGCCCCGGTGCGCCCGCCGGGCGCGGGGCGGCCGGTGCTCGGCTGGACGCAGGGGCACGGGGTGACGGGCGGCGACCCGGTGGCCCGGGCGCTCAAGGACGGGCTGGAGAGCGGCGCACGCCGGGTGCTCCAGCTCTGGGCGCCGCTGCTCACCTGGTCGCTGCTGGCGTGCGGGCTCATCGACGGCTTCGTCGGCTACCGGGCCGAGGAGATCGACCTGCCCGCCGGGAGCCTGCTGGCGACCGAGGCGGGTCTGGTGGTCCGCGCGCTGGACGGCGGCGGGTTCAGCGCGCGGATCGGGCAGCCGGACACCGCCCGCAGCTACGTCGCGGGCCGTCCTGAGATCGTGCCGTACCTGCTCGACCTGGTCGCCCACGCCGGTCTCCCGGACGGACCCGGGGGACCCGCCGCCCGGTGACACCCGGCACGCCCTGCCCCCCGTTGTGTCCTTCGCGGTCCTGCACGAGGGCCGCCGGCCCCCGGGCCCGGCGTGACCGGGCCCCCTGCCTACGCGTTCTCTCCCGAGCAGACCGAAGGGCGCCGTGAACCGGACTCCGCGCACGCCGGGAGGCGTCGTACGGCCGGGACACAGAGAAGTGCAGCATGGGCACCAGACCTGCGGCGGCCACCAGACCAACGTCCGAGACGGATCCGCCTACCGAGAGCACGGCAAAGGGCACGGCCACGAACGACACACGGTCGCCCAGCACCGACAGGGAATGCCCAAGGAACAGGCGGGCGAACTGCGGTTCGTCACGCAGCACGCCAGGGATCAGGGGTCTCATGGCAGGAGCCGTTCAAGGACAGGAGGGCAGATTGCACAGCGCCCGAGCGCCGCCAGCGGGGCAGGACCATGCCGGCCCGGCCGGTGACCGCGCCTGCGCTCAGAGGCCGATGTCGTCGGTGGCGGCGTCCTCCCGGGCCCGGGCGTCGCGGACGTAGCCCTCGAAGACCGGGGAGCCGGCGGCGTGGCCGGACTGGGCCCGCACCTTGTCGGGCCGCTTGCCGGCCCTGATCCCGGCGGTGATCAGCCCGGCCCGTTGGGAGTGCCCGGTGAGCCGTGTCTCCAGGCCGGCGCGCTCGGCGGTGCGGGTGATGACGATCCGGCAGCCGTCCGGGGACAGCCGCCCGCCCCACACCGCCCAGTCCCGCGCGTAGCCGGCCCTGGTCTTCGCGGGGCGCACGTCGTCCGGGTGCCGGCGAGCGGGGGTGTCGAGCGCGGCGAGCACCGCGGCACTCGCCGCGTCCGGCCCGGCCCCGGCCCAGGCCCCGTCCTCGGCGACGTCGCCGCCGACGGCCGGCAGGGCGGGCAGCAACTCGTCGTCGACCAGGTCCTCGCTCATCGAAGTCTCCTCGCTGACGTCCGTCGCCAAGGGCCGGGGGCGGGCACGGTGCCGCTGGGTCAGGTCTGCGTGGCGGTGTCGGCGGCCTCGGCGCGCTGCTTGGCCACCAGCCGGTGGCGCAGCGCTGCGGCGGCGGGGTCGGCGTCGACGTCGCGCCACCGGCGGCGATCGAAGCCGGGCGCGTCGGACCACTCCTCCGCGACCTCCACCAGGGACTGCCAGCACTGCCGGAGCGTGTGCAGGTTCTCCCCCCGGTGACGGTCGTCGGGGTTCTCGGTCAGACGCGCGAGCATCACCTCGGCGCGGGCCCTCGCGGTGCGCACCAGACTCGCCAGCGCCCGCGCGGCGCGTTCCTCCGGGCTGCCGAAGAGGTCGTCCCCCTTCATCGGAGTGATCCGTTCGTGCAGGAATCCGTGGATGGCCTCGATGTCTGCCGGGGTGAGGTCCACCGCGTAGTGCAGCTGTTCGGCGGGCGGGGTGCGGGTGTCGGTCACAGGGGCCCCTCGGTTCGGGCGGACGGATCGTCATATCCGGTTATTACCTCGGATATGCGATGTTATCCGAGGTGAAAACCGTCACATGCGGGTTCCCGGGAAACTGCCGCAGCGCTGACTGACATCCTCGGGGCAATCGGCGATTTCTTCGAAGCCCGGAGGGCGCGGGCCTTCCCCGTACGCGACGCCCTGCCCCTGACCCCCGGGCCGGTCCCTCAGGAGCCGCCCGTCACCGCGAGGGCCGCGGTGGCCAGCGCCACGCCGCCGACGGCGAGCACGGCCCCGGCCCCGGCCACGCTCCGCAGCGGCACCCGCAGGCCCGCCGAACGGCACCGCTCGTACCAGAGCAGGGTGGCCAGGGAGGCCCAGGGGGTGATCAGCGGGCCGATGTTGGTGCCGATCAGCAGGGCCAGCAGCTGCTGGTGGTTGCCGGCCGGCACCGCGCCCTCCCCGGCCAGGTAGACCGGCAGGTTGTTGAGCACGTTGGACAGGCCCGCGCCGACCGCCGAGGCCCGGAACAGGCCGAGGACCCCGCCGTCGGTGCCGATCGCCTCGGAGAGCAGCCGGTGCAGCCCGTGGGCGTCCACGGTCTGCACCACCAGGAACATCCCGGGCACCATGACCAGCAGCCGCCACGGTATCAACGAGGCGCGCAGCCCCTCCGGGCGCCGGACGGCGTAGGCGGCGACGACCACCGCCGCCGCCGCGCCCGAGGCGACCCAGAGCGGGACGACGGCCGCCAGGCTGGCCACCAGGAACCCGGCGCAGGCCAGCGCGCAGATCCGGAACAGCGCCCGGTCCTTCGGCCGGTGGGCCGCCGGCGGCCGGTACGCGTCCGCCCCCCGCCGCCCGCGCCGCCAGTAGAACCCCCACAGGCAGGCCATGGTGGCGAGCAGCGCGGCCAGTTGCGGCGCCCACATCGCCCGGGCCAGCCCGGCGGGGGAGAGCGCGACGCGGTCGGCGGCCAGCAGGTTGGTCAGGTTGGACACCGGGAGCAGCAGGCTCGCGGTGTTGGCCAGCCAGACCGTGGTCATCGCCAGCGGGAGCGGGGCGATGCCGACCCGGGTGGCGAGCGCCAGCATCACCGGGGTGAGCAGCACGGCGGTGGTGTCCAGGTTGAGCACGGTCGTGGTGAGCGAGGCGAAGCCCACGCACAGCAGGAACAGCACCGGGTAGCTGCCCCGGCCGACCCGCGCCACCCAGGCCGCGAGCACGTCGAACACCTCCGCGGCGCTCGTCAGTTCGGCCAGCACGATGACCGAGCCCAGAAAGGCCAGCAGCGGCGCGATCCGCTGCACGGCCGCCCCGGCGGAGTCCGGGGGGAGCAACCCCGTGGCGAGGAAGAGCAGGCCGAGGACGAGCAGCCCGCCGGCAAGGAGGTCGAGCGGATGAAGTCGCCGGACGGCGGGCCAGTACGCAAACACGGACGTCAGGGTCGCACACGAGGCGTCGCGGGTCGACACCGCCACTCGTACGTCCGGTCGGACACCGGTCGCGCGTTCGCGCAGTCAGGACCGGGTATCATCCGAAACCGTTGTGGGCAAGGAGGGTTCAGCCCGTCCGGATCGGTCATAAGCTCTCTCCATGGGGGCTCTTGACGCGACCCCGGGTGGCCCCGGGCCGATCGACTTCTTCATCAGCTACTCGCCGGCCGACGAACGCTGGGCGGCCTGGATCGCGTGGACGCTGGAGGAGGCCGGCTACCGGGCGTTCCTCCAGGCGTGGGACTTCGTCCCCGGCACCAACTTCGTCGACTTCATGGACCGCGGCGTCACCGAGTCGGCGGCCGTCATCGCCCTGCTCTCGCGCAACTACGAGCGCTCGCGCTACGGCCGGATGGAGTGGCAGGCCGCCCTGCGCGCGGATCCGGACGCGCCGGACCGCCGGCTGGTCACGGTCCGGATCGAGGACATCCCGGTGGACGGCCTGCTCGCCACCCTCACCTACATCGACCTGGTGGGCGTCGACGAGCCGGCCCGCGCCCGGCAGCTCCTGCTCAATCGGGTCGCGGCGGCGATGGACGGCCGGTCCCGGCCTGAGCTGCGCCCCGGCTACCCGGGCGGCGCGCCCGGCGCCCTCCCGCCGGCGGCCCAGACGCAGATCCCCGCCCCCCGCCCGGTCGGGGGCACCGGCTGGGCGGGCCGGCGCAGGCCGTCCGTCCAGCCCGAGTACCCGCAGGCGGCGGGCCGGGCCGGCGGGCGCGAGGCGGTGACCGTGCTGCACCTGGCCGGCCCCGAGTTCGGGCGGGGCAACGACCCGGTCGACCTCCAGGCCGCCGTCTGGGGCGACCTGGTGGAGCTGGCCGACTCCGGGGCCCCCACACCCGAACTGGTGGTCGTCACCGGCGACCTGACCGCCTCCGGCAGCCCCCGCGAGTGCGAGCAGGCGCTCTCCTTCCTCACCGGGATGCGCGCCCTGCTCGGCCTGGAGCCGCACCGGGTGGCGATCGTCCCCGGCGGGCAGGACGTCAGCCAGGCCGCCTCGCGCGCCTACTTCGCCACCTGCGAGGCCGACGAGCTGCGCCCCACCCCGCCCTTCTGGCCCAAGTGGCGGCACTACGCCCGGCTTTTCCAGGAGTTCTACCAGGGGCTGGAGGTGGTCTTCGACAGCGCCCAGCCGTGGACCCTCTTCCCGGTCCCCGAACTGGGCACCGTCGTCGCCGGTCTGAACTCCTCGATGGCCTGGTCCCACCGGCCGGACGACCGGTACGGCTGGCTGGGCCCCGAGCAGGCCGCCTGGTTCGCCCAGGCGCTGCGCCCGTACGAGAACGACGGCTGGCTGCGGATCGGCGCCCTGCGCCACCCGGTCGCCGCCGCCCACCCGGGAACCGGCCCGGGGGGCGCCCACCAGGGCGCCGCGCACGCCGCCGGGGGCCGCCCGGCCGGCTCCCGGCCGCCCGCCGCCCGCCCGGCCCGCGGTGGCCCGGACGCCGAACCGCTCCGCGACGTCGACCGGTTCACCCGGCTGACCGCGCCCCGGCTCCACCTGCTGCTGCACGGCCCGGCCGCCGCCCGCGGCGCCGTCGGGCCGCTCACCACCTCGGCCGGCGAGGTGACCGTGGTCGGGGCCCCGGCCGCCGGCGGCCACCAGTTGCTCCGGCTCACCCGCGACGGGCTGACCCGCTGGTCCGCCCCGGACGCCGAGCCCCAGCAGGCGGCCGTCCCCTGGCGCCGGGCCGGGCGGGCGTTCCCGGTGCCCGAGCCGGCCGGCCCGGCCCCGACCGTCGAACCGCCGCAGGTGGACGAGGTCCGCCCCGCCGCCGGGGCGGAGCGCGAGACCCGCAGGCTGACCTCGCCGGTGGACGCCCTGCTGGCCCGGGTCGCCGAGGTCTGCCGCACCCGCCACCAGGGCGCCCAGATCCGCGAGGTGGCCGGATCCCCGCCGCAGCTCTTCGTCACCTGGGCCGAGTCCGGCCTGGTCCGCCAGCAGCGGGTGGCGGTCAGCGTGCAGACCCCGACCCTGGAGGACGTCGACCGCTTCGCCGACGAGGTGCACGCCGACGGCGCCGGCCTGGACGCCGAACTCGTCCACGACGGCCCGCCGCCGCCCCGGGTGCTGCGCGAGCGGGCCCGGCGGCGGGGGGTGCGGCTGCGCAGCTTCGTGGAGTTCCAGGGCCTGCTGGACCTGCGCGACTACGTCTCCGCCCAGAGCGAGCGGCTCAGCACCGACAGCCAGTACCAGCCCGGCCTCTACCTGCCGCAGCGCTTCCGGGACGCCGAGCGCCCCGGCGTCCAGGAGCGCGAGGGCCTGGTCGACGAGCTGCTCCGGCTGCTCGACTCCGACCACGGCCGGTTCGTCCTGCTGCTCGGCGACTTCGGCCGCGGCAAGACCTTCGCGCTGCGCGAGACGGCCCGCCGCATCCCCGCCGAACTCCCGCACCTGGCGCCGCTGTTCATCGACCTGAGCGCGCTCGACAAGGCGCACTCGCTGGACGGCCTGGTCGCCGCCCACCTCACCGAGCACGGCATCGACACCCTCGACCTGCGGGCGTTCCGCTACATGCTCCGGCAGGGCCGCGTCGTCCTGCTCTTCGACGGCTTCGACGAACTGGTCAACCGGGTCAGCTACGAGCGCGCCGCCGACCACCTCCAGGTGCTGTTGGACGCCGCCGTCGACAACGCCAAGATCGTCGTCACCAGCCGCACCCAGCACTTCAGCTCGCACGAGCAGGTGCTCACCGCGCTCGGCGAGCGGGTCGGCCTGCTCCCGCAGCGCCGGCTGGTCGCCGTCCAGGACTTCACCCCGCACCAGATCCGCGGCTACCTCGCCAACCGGTACGGCGACCCGGACGCCGCGGCCCGCCGGATGCGGCTGCTGGAGGCGATCCCCGACCTGCTCGCGCTCTGCCGCAACCCCCGGCTGCTCAGCTTCGTCGCCGACCTCGACCACGACCGGCTGCGCGCCGTGGCGGGCGCCGGCCGGGCGCTCAGCGCCGCCGGCCTCTACCAGGAGGTCTTCACCTCCTGGCTGAGGTTCGAGGAGCAGCGCGGCCACGGCGGCCCGGGCGCCGCCCCCGGCCTGCGCCTGGACCAGCTCTGGCAGGCCGTCACGCTGCTCGCGGTGCGGCTGTGGGAGAGCGGCCGGGTCTCCATGGCGCTCGACGAGATCGTGGACATCGCCGGGGTGCTGAGCGGTCTGGCGGAGAACCCGATGCCCACCTCGCAGTTCGCGCACGCGGTCGGCTCCGGCAGCCTGCTGATCCGCTCCGACGAGGGCATGTTCCACTTCATCCACGGCTCGGTGGTGGAGTGGCTGGTGGCCCGGGCCGCCGCGGCCGCCCTGGAGCGCGGCGAGACCGAGCTGCTCGCCCGCGGACCGCTCAGCCGGCTCGCCGTCGAGTTCCTCTGCGACCTCGCGGACCACCAGGTCTGCCAGCGCTGGGCCCGGTCCGTCCTGGACGGCGCCCACGAGGGCGGCGAGGCGGCCCGGCTCAACGCGGTCAAGGTGCTGGACCGGCTGCGGGTGCCCGCGCACACGGACCTGCGCGGCGCCACGCTGGCCGGCGAGGACCTCTCGCACCGCGACCTGTCCGGCGTCGACCTGTCCGGCGCCGACCTGACCGACGCCCGCCTGCTCGGGGCCGACCTGTCCGGCGCCGACCTGCGCGGCGCGACCCTGGCGGGCGCCCGGCTCGACGGCGCCGACCTGTCCGGCGCCGACCTGCGCTCCGCCGACCTGCGCGGCGCCCGCCTGGTCCGCACCGACCTGCGCGCCGCCCGGCTGCGCGGAAGCCGGTGGCAGCGGGCCGCGCTGATCTCCGCCGTCACCGACCCGGAGGTGCTGGCCGCGCCCGAGCTGCGGGCCGCCGCCATCGCCCCGGGGCTGCCCGTCGAGGCCGGGTTCAGCCCCTCCGAGGTCGGCGTCCCGTACGGGTTCGACGTGCGCTCCACCCGGCTGCCCGAACCCGTCGCCTTCAGCCCCGACGGCCGGTTGCTCGCGGTCGGCAGCGAGGACGGCAGCGTGCTGGTCTGCGACGCCGTCACCGGGGTCGCCCTGCGGACCCTCAAGGACCACATCGGCCGGGTCTACGCGGTCAAGTTCGCCGGTGACGTGCTGGCCACCGGCAGCGCCGACGGCACCGTCCGGCTCTGGGACCAGGTCTCCGGGGAGTGCCGGCACCGCCTCGACGTCCACGCCGGCGGGGTCTGGCCGGTCTCCCTCGGGCCGTCCGGGCGACTGGTCGCCACCGGCGACCCGAACGGCGTGGTCACCCTCTGGGACACCGGCACCGGCCGCCCGCTGCACCGCCTGCCCGGTCACGACGCGCCCGTCTACACGGCGGTGTTCAGCCCCGACGGCGCCCAACTGGTCACCGGTGACCAGGGCGGCGGGGCGCGGCTCTGGTCCACCGCCACCGGCCGGCGGCTCGCCGTGCTCCCCGGCCACCGGGGCACCGTCTACCGGTCCGCGTTCAGCCCGGACGGCACCCTGATCGCCACCGCCGACGGCGGCGACGGCACCGGCGGCACCGTACGGATCTGGGAGGCGGCCGGACGGCGCCTGCTGCACACCCTGCCGGGCCACGCCGGGCGGATCTACACGCTCGCCTTCCACCCCGACGGCGACCTGCTCGCCAGCGGCGACACCGAGGGCCAGGTCCGGCTCTGGAACCCGCTCGACGGCACGACCGCCGGCCGGCCCGAGGACTCGACCGGCAAGATCTACCAGGTCACCTTCGACGAGGCCGGCACCCGGCTCGCCGCGAGCGACAGCGACGGCGGGGTGCGGATCTGGCGGGTCACCCGGATCCCCCGGGCGGACGGCGCCGGTCGGTCGGGCGGGGACCCGGCGGCCCGGGGCGGCCACGAGGTGGTGCCGCTGCGCCGTCAGCCGCCCGAGCACCGGGGCTCGGTCTGGGCCTGCCGGTTCCGCCCGGGTGCGGGCCGGGGCAGCGCGGAGACCGACGCCCTGCTGGTCACCGGCGGGAACGACGGACTGGTCCGGCTCTGGGACCCGGCCTCCGGCCGCAGCCGCCAGCTGCTGCGCGGCCACGGCCGCCGGATCGGCTCGCTCAGCTTCAGCGGTGACGGCACCCTGCTGGCGGCCGGCGGCAACGACGGCGTGGTCCGGCTCTGGGAGCCGGCCACGGGCCGCCGGGTGCGCGAACTCTCCGGCCGCAGCAGCCGGCTGGTCTCCGCCGAGTTCAGCCCGGAGGAGGCGATCCTGGCCACCGCCACCAACGACGGCGACCTCTGCCTCTGGAACGCCCGGACCGGCGAGTACCTGCGCGAGATGGACGTCGAGACCGAGCACGTCTGGGCCGAGGCGTTCAGCCCCGACGGGGTCCTCGTGGCCACCGCCAACGACGACGACACCGTCCGCGTCTGGTACCGCCGCACCGGCGCCCACCTCATCACCCTGCGCGAGCACCGGGGCCGGGTCCGCTCCATCGCGTTCAGCCCGGACGGCCGGCGGCTGTTCACCGGCTGCGACGACAGCAGGGTCCGGATCTCCGACGTCGACACCGGCCGGGTCGAGGCCGAACTCGACGGCCACACCGACCGGGTGTACGCCGTCTCACCGGCACCCGACGGCTCCTGGCTGGCCAGCGCCTCCTGGGACGGCACCACCCTGATCTGGGGCGACGGCGTCGTCCGGCACCGGCTGACCGGCCACGTCGGGCGGCTCTGGACCGCCGCGGCCCACCCGTCCCGGCCGCTGCTCGCCACCGCGGGGGACGACCGGGTGGTCCGGGTCTGGGACCCGCGCACCGGCGAGCAGGTGGCCGGCCTGCGCGGCCACACCGGCCGGATCCTCGCGGTCACCTTCAGCCCGGACGGCTCGTTGCTGGCCAGCGGCGGCGAGGACGGCACCGTGCGGCTCTGGCGCGTCCGGGCCGACGGCCGGCCCACCGCGCTCGCCACCCTGCTCGGGGCCCCGGACGGCTGGGCGGCGCTGCTGCCCTCCGGTGCGTACAAGTGCGAGGGCGACGTGGCCGGGGAGTTCTGGCACGCCGTCGGCATGTGCCGGTTCGAGCCCGGCGAGCTGGACACCCACCTTCCGGGCGTCCACCGGCTCCCCCCGGAGGAGGAGCTGTGAGCCGCCGTTCCGGGTGAGCCGCCGTCCTGGGTGAGCGGCCGTCCCCGGTGAGCGGCCGTTCCGGGTGAGCCGCCGTCGATGAGCCGGTGTCGTCGGTGCGTGCGGGCAGGATGAGCGCATGCCGACCACGACCACGACCACGAGCACCGTCCGCCTTCGCATCGAGGCCACCGACCTCCCGGGCCGCAGCTGCGCCCCGGTCCCCGGGTTCCCCGGGTACACCGCCGTCCAGGTGGGTGTGCAGCGCAAGGGGAGGCCCGGGGAGCTCCTCGACCCGGTGGCGGGGGACGCGGACGGGGCGGTCTGGACGGTGGAGTGCACCGTGAAGCCCGGCCCGGCCGGCCCGGACCTGCTGGGCCCGTACGTGCAGGGCGGCCCGGGCGCCCGGTTCGTCTACCTCACCTGGCTCACCCCGGGTCCGGACGGCCCCGCGCTGCTCCGCCGCGCCAAGCTGTTCCTGGACGACGTCCCGCCGGCCACCCTCGGCGCGGCGGTGCGCGGCGGGCTGCTGGTGGGCCGGCTCGGGCTGACCGACGCGAAGGGCCACCCGCTCTGCGGGGCGGTCCGCCCGCCGGTGATCGCCTGGTCGGCCGGGGGCGGCGGGGGATCCGCGGCATGACGGAGGGCCCCGCCGGTGCGGCGGGGCCCTCCGGGTCCGGTGGAACGTGCTGCTCGGCGACGCCTGTCGCCGGGCGGGCGCGGCCTACTGGTAGGTGACGGTGGCGCTGGCGCCGCTGAAGTTCTGCTGTCCTGCGGCGAG
>NZ_JAQYWZ010000480.1:0-414 GCF_036290945.1 Streptomyces sp. BE303 | reverse complement strand
TCCAGCGACTGCGCCTCGTCCACGATCACGAAGGCGTCGTGCAGGGAACGCCCCCGGATGTGGGTCAGCGGCAGGACCTCCAGCATCCCCCGGGAGATGATCTCCTCGATCACGTCCGGGGTGGTGACGGCCGAGAGCGTGTCGAAGACGGCCTGGGCCCAGGGGCTCATCTTCTCGCTCTCACTGCCCGGCAGGTAGCCGAGCTCCTGGCCGCCGACCGCGTAGAGCGGCCGGAAGACCATCACCTTCCGGTGCTGCTGCCGCTCCAGGACCGCCTCCAGCCCGGCGCAGAGCGCCAGCGCGGACTTCCCCGTCCCGGCCCGGCCGCCCATCGAGACGATGCCGACCTCCGGGTCCAGCAGGAGGTCCAGCGCGACCCGCTGCTCGGCGCTGCGCCCGCGCAGTCCGAACGCC
>NZ_JAQYWZ010000479.1:0-264 GCF_036290945.1 Streptomyces sp. BE303 | reverse complement strand
CGCGGTGGTAGTGCTCCCGGGCTGACACCGGGCCGGTACCACCGTGGCGGGGGGGCGCCACCCCCCCCCGTGGGGGGGCCCCCCCCCCCGCCCCAAACCGCGCCGCCCGGGCCCCGCGCCCCCCCCCCCCGGTGCGGGGGGGCGGGGGGGGGGGGGGGGGGGGGGGGGCCCGGGGGGGCGCAGGGGGCGCCGCTCCCGGGGGGGGGGCCACCCCCCCCCCCGGCGGGGCCGCCCCCCCCCCACGGCGCCCATAGCGGCGCGGCC
>NZ_JAQYWZ010000478.1:0-48558 GCF_036290945.1 Streptomyces sp. BE303 | reverse complement strand
CCGGCGACCACCTCGCCGTCCCCCTCACCCGCGCCCAGGCCCGCGACCTCCTCGAAAGCCTCGCCCACCACCTCGGATACCTCCGATGACCGACTACCTCGTCGCCACCGCCTTCGCCGTCCTCCTCGCCCTCGCCCTCGCGACCGTCGTCGTCGGCGTGGTCACGAGCCTGCGGATCGAGGACACCCCACCCCCACCCCCCATCACCCGCCACGGCCGCTGGGAACTGCGCCACCACCCCGACGGCACCACCGAATACGCCTGGATCGCCCGCCAGGCCGGCCACTTCAGCCCCGAGAGCAATCCGATCCCCGACCAGCGACAGAACCCCCGGGGCCGCCACCGCATACCCCGCTGACCGAACCGCCCTCCTCGCCCCGTCGGAGTCCTCCGGCGGGGTGGAGCGTCAGGAGGCCCCCGGCTCGCCGCCGCCCCCGTCCTCGGGCGGAGCCGGAGGCGGGTCGCCGAACACGCCGGCCATGGTGCCGAGCGCGTCGTCGACGGTGAGCAGCGCCGCCAGCATCCGCAGCTGCTCGGGAGTGCCCGTCGGCGCCGCCCCGGCCTGCCGGGGGATCCGTGCGCGGACCGCCTGGTAGCCCGGTCCGGGACGGCGTCCGATCGACCGCCGGACCGCCGCGGTGTTCGCCGCCACCGCCCGGTTGAGCCGGGCCACCCGGGGATCCGACCAGAGCGCCGGGTCGGCTACCGCCCCGTCCACCAGCACGCGCAGCGGGGCCTCGCAGGCGCTGACGGCGTCCACCACGTCCGCCCGGTAGGGCCGGTCGGCCGGCGACCCGCCCCCACGCCCGCCCCCACGCCCGGTCAGCCGCCGTGTCAGCCGGCCTGCGCTCCGCTCGGCCCGCAGCGGGCGGGCCATCAGCCCGAGTTGCTCGACGCCGTACGCGAACCGCGCCCGGCCGCGCAGCAGGGCGGGCCGGTCGGTACCGGCGACACCCAGCAGGTCGGTCAGCGCGGCCAGCGCGTCGGCGGTGCGCCGCCGCAGCACGTCCCGGGTCCGGAGCGGGAGGATCAGCCAGGCCGCCGCGATGCCGACGGCCGCGCCGAGGCCGATCGCCGCCAGCCGGGTGCGCAGCAGGTCGTCCGAGCCCTGGCCGAACCACCCGTACAGCAGCGAGAGCACGGCGGTGACGCACCCGGCCCAGTAGGCGTAGCTGAGTTCGCGCAGCCAGGTGGCGAGCGCCAGGACCGCGAAGATGAGCACGACGGCGGCGTCCTCGTGCGGGCCGAAGGAGCCCGCGACGGCCGTGGCGACGACCGTGCCCGCAGCCGCGCCGACCGCCCGCAGCAGTCCCTTGAAGAGGACGTCGGCCCGGCCGCGCGCGCCGCTGCACACGATGAACGCGGTGAGCACCACCCAGGCCCAGTGGTCCGGCCAGACGGCCCGCCCGGCGAGGAACGCCCCGCCCACGGCGCCCGCCATCTGGAGGGCCATCCGGGTGTGGACGAGTGGCCGCCACCGGGCCGCCGGTCGGGGTTCCGGTGCCGTGCCGCCCGGGTCGGCCGGTTCCGGGGCCGGTGCGGGCGGCCGGACGGGGGCGGGCACCAGCCCGGTCCGGACGGCGACGGCCTGGGCCGTGGCCACCCAGGCGCCGGAGACCAGCGCGATCAACGCGACCCACAGGGTGTGGTCGTGGCCGGGGAGCGGCCCGGCGTCCGGCGGCATGACCAGCAGGGCGATCAGCGGCAGCACCAGCAGGCCGCCCGCCCGCCCGGCTCGCGGGCCGAACCGGCGGACCCAGATCGGCAGCGCCGTCCCGAGGGTGAAGTGGACGTCGCCGAGGTTCGGGTGGAGGGTCATCAGCCGCCCGACCTCGGCGGCGCCCGCGGCGGCGGCCGGCAGGACGGCGAGCCCCAGCAGCCGGTCGTACCGGTCGGCGGTGAGCTGGACCCGTGCGGCGGTGGCCGCCAGCACCACGGCCTGGACGACCACGTCGACCCGCAGGTGCGCGAGGTGCTCGATCAGGAGCGCGGAGCCGTAGGCGGCCAGCATGGCGGCCGTGGTGACGGCGGTCTCGCGGAGCAGCAGCAGCCCCGGGTCGAAGCGGACGGCCCGGCGTAACCCGGAGAAATACTTACTCATCACGTACGGATTTCTCCCTTGCCTGCTGACGCTGACCGAGGAACCGACGGAGTTCTCCCACGCAAAGTGGTAAGTGTTAGCGTAGCAATATGGAGATCGACCAGCCATGGCTCAGCGAGGCGGCGGAGATCCGCCAGGGCACCACCCGACTGGCCCGCCGACTGCGGTCCGAGCGTGCGGGGGAGGGCCTCAGCCTGAACAAGCTGAGCGTGCTCGGGCACCTGCTCCGGTACGGCCCGATGTCGCCGGGGGCACTCGCCGCGGCCGACCACCAGCAGCCGCAGTCGCTCACCCGGGTGTTCGCCGAACTGGAGCGCGACGGCCTGCTCCGCCGGGTCCCGGACGAGCGGGACCGCCGCCAGTCCGTCCTCCACCTCACCGCGGACGGCCGTACCGCGCTGGCCCACGACATGGCGGGCCGGGACGCCTGGCTGGCGGACGCCCTGGAGGCCCTCACCGAGACCGAACGCGAGGTCCTCCGCCTCGCCGCGCGTCTGATGGACCGCCTCGCCGACACCGCCGACCGGCCCTGACAGGCCCCGACCGCCCACCCGGATCCGCACCCCACCCGGAGCGGCCCCGACTAGCGCTTCAGGGACCGGTACCGCTTGAGCAGGGCGGTGAGCCGGGCCGGGTCCGCCGCGCCGTTCAGCTCGACGAGCAGGTCGTCCGGGCAGAGCTCGTAGTGGTCACCCCACCACCGCTGCACCTTGTTGTCCCGGATCCGGTAGCCGCCCGGCACGCCCCTGGCCACGTAGCGGCGCCTGCCCATGAAGCCCCCGCCCCACCGCGCGTCCTGAAAACGAATCAGGCCCAGTCCTGCGGTAACTTACCGCTGGCCTGGGCCTGTTCAGCACTTCTTGCGAAGTGCCCCCGGCAGGATTCGAACCTGCGCACCCGCCTCCGGAGGGCGGTGCTCTATCCCCTGAGCTACGGGGGCCTGCTTGTTGTCGTCGCCTTCGCTCCGACGTGGAGAACATTACCAGGCTCCGGCCGTGCTCCGTGCACGGGTTTCGCAGGAGGTCGGACGGGGGGTCGGGCGGGAGGCGGGGTGACGGGTCGGGGGACCGGTGGGGTCGGCGGGGCGGGAGGGGGCGGACAGGGGGCGGCCAGGGGGGAGCGGAAGTGCGGAAAGGCCGGACGGGGCGGCGGGCCCGCCGATACCCTCGGTGAGGTGTCGGGAGTGTCCGGGCGGGTCCTCGTGGTGGACGACAGCGAGGTGATCCGTCAGCTGATCAGGGTCAACCTGGAGCTTGAGGGCTTCGAGGTGGTGACCGCCGCCGACGGTGCCGAGTGCCTGGAGGTGGTCCGCCGGGTGAAGCCCGACGTGGTGACGCTGGACGTGGTGATGCCGCGGCTGGACGGCCTGCGGACGGCGGCCAGGCTGCGGGCGGCGCCGGGCACGCGGCGGCTGCCGATCGCGATCGTGAGCGCCTGCACGCCGGCGGACCTGGACCTGGGGGAGTCGGTCGGGGTGGACGGCTACCTGGGCAAGCCCTTCGATCCGGCGGACCTGGTCGCGCTGGTGCGGCGGTTGAGGGAGCTGGGCGACGGCGCCGGGGAGGCGGCTGGATTTCGCCCTCAGCGAACAGACGGTATCGATCGGGGCTGAGCACGGCGCCCGGGCGTCTCGACCGGCAAACCGAGTGGCGGACGCCCCTCCCACCTCGCCTACGCTTGGCGTCGTGACCCCCGCAGAGCTTTCCCAGGCAGTCCAGGCCGCAGTGAGCGCCGCCGTCGAGGCGGGCGAGCTGGCCGTCGCCGTGCCCGAGCACGTGACGGTCGAGCGGCCCAAGAACAGGGACCACGGCGACTACGCGACCAACGTGGCCCTCCAGCTCGCGAAGTCGGCCGGCCGGCCGCCGCGAGCCGTGGCCGACCTGGTGGCCGCCCGCCTGCGAGAGCTGCCCGGGGTCGCCAAGGTCGACATCGCCGGGCCGGGCTTCCTGAACATCACCTTCGACGCCGCCACCCAGGGCGAGCTGGCCCGCACCATCGTCGAGGCCGGCGCCACGTACGGGCACAACGACGCCCACAAGGGCCTGAAGATCAACCTGGAGTTCGTCTCCGCCAACCCGACCGGCCCGATCCACATCGGCGGCGTCCGCTGGGCCGCCGTCGGCGACTCGCTGGCCCGGGTGCTGCGCGCCACCGGCGCCGACGTCACCACCGAGTACTACCTCAACGACGCCGGCGTGCAGATCTCCAAGTTCGCCGGCTCGCTGAAGGCCGCCGCCAACGGGCTGCCGGTGCCGGAGGACGGCTACGTCGGCGAGTACGTCGCGGACATCGCCAAGGCGATCGTGGACGGCGTCCCGGGCGTGCTCGACCTGCCCGACGCCGAGCAGCTCCAGGCCTTCCGCGTCGAGGGCCTCAAGCTCATGGTGGCCGAGATCCAGCGCTCGATGGAGGAGTTCGGGACCCACTTCGACGTCTGGTTCTCGGAGAAGTCGCTGCACGACTCCGGCGCCGTAGAGAAGGCCATCGAGCGGCTGCGCGAGCAGGGCCACGTCTTCGACCAGGACGGCGCGATCTGGCTGCGCACCACCGACTTCGGTGACGACAAGGACCGCGTCCTGGTCAAGGCCGACGGCGAGACCACCTACTTCGCCGCCGACGCCGCGTACTACCTCTCCAAGCGGGACCGCGGCTCCGAGGTCTCGGTCTACATGCTGGGTGCGGACCACCACGGCTACGTCAACCGCCTCAAGGCCATCGCGGCCTGCGCGGGCGACGACATGGACCGCAACATCGAGGTCAAGATCGGCCAGTTCGTGAAGATGATTCGCGACGGCGAGGAGGTCCGCATGTCCAAGCGGGCCGGCAACATCATCACGATCGACGACGTCGTCGACTGGATCGGCGTGGACGCGGCCCGCTACACCCTCGGCCGTACCCCCACCGACTCCACCATCACGCTCGACATCAACGTGCTGACCAGCCAGACCAACGAGAACCCGGTCTACTACGTCCAGTACGCCCACACGCGGATGTGCGGTGTCGCGCGCAAGGCCGTCGAGCTCGGCGTCGACAAGGGCGCGGCCGCCGACTTCAAACCCGAGCTGCTCGCCACCCAGTGGGAGAACGACATCCTCGGCGTCCTCGGCGAGTTCCCGAAGGTCCTGGCCACGGCGGGCGAGCTGCGCGAGCCGCACCGGGTCGCGCGGTACCTGGAGGTCCTCGCGGGCAAGTACCACCGCCTGTACGAGAACTGCATGTTCCTGCCCAAGGGCGACGAGGAGCTCAACGACACGCACCGGGCCCGGCTCTGGCTGGTCGAGGCCACCCGCACGGTCATGGCCAACGGCCTCACGCTCCTGGGCGTGACGGCGCCCGAGCGGATGTAGCACCACCCCCAAGCGCACAGCGGGGGCGGCGGACGGTCAACGGGGACCGTCGCCGCCCCTCGCCATAGGTCAAGGACACAAGGGACATGAGTCGCTCCGCACACCCCGCAGGCCCCCGGCACGGTGACGTGCTCCCCGAGGGCCACTACCAGGCCCCGCCGGCCGACCTGAACGCGCTCGACCCCAAGGTCTGGTCGGAGACGGTCGCCCGCGGCGCCGACGGCGTCGTCACCGTCGCCGGCCTCGACGTCAACCGGATCGCGGCCGAGTTCGGCACCCCGGCCTACGTCCTGGACGAGGCCGACTTCCGCTCCCGGGCGCGCGCCTGGCGGGACGCCTTCGGCGACGACGCGGACGTGTACTACGCCGGCAAGGCGTTCCTCTCCAAGGCGGTCGTGCGCTGGCTGCACGAGGAGGGGCTGAACCTCGACGTCTGCAGCCCGGGCGAGCTGGCGGTGGCGCTGGGCGCCGGGATGCCCGCCGAGCGGATCGCGCTGCACGGCAACAACAAGTCCGTCCACGAGCTGGAGCAGGCCGTGAAGGCGGGCGTCGGCCACGTCGTGGTCGACTCCTACGAGGAGATCGAGCGCCTCGCCGCGATCGCCGCCCGCCAGGGCGTGCGCCAGCAGGTGCTGATCCGGGTCACGGTCGGCGTCGAGGCGCACACCCACGAGTTCATCGCCACCGCGCACGAGGACCAGAAGTTCGGCCTCTCGCTCACCGGCGGCGCGGCCGCCGAGGCGGTCCGCCGGGTCCTCGCCCACGGCGGGAGCCTGGAGCTGCGCGGCATCCACTCGCACATCGGCTCGCAGATCTTCGACACCGCGGGCTTCGAGGTGGCCGCCCGCCGGGTGGTGGGCCTGCTGGCGGAGATCCGCGACGAGCACGGTGTCGAGCTGCCCGAGATCGACCTCGGCGGCGGCCTCGGCATCGCCTACACCAGCGACGACGACCCGCGCGAGCCGGCCGAGATCGCGGCCGCGCTGGCCGGCATCGTCCGCCGCGAGTGCGACGCCTCCGGCCTGCGGGTGCCGCGGCTGTCGGTCGAGCCGGGCCGGGCGATCGTCGGCCCGACCGCCTTCACGCTGTACGAGGTGGGAACCGTCAAGCCGCTGGAGGGCCTGCGGACCTACGTCAGCGTGGACGGCGGAATGTCCGACAACATCCGGACCGCGCTCTACGACGCCGAGTACTCGGTGGCCCTGGTGTCGCGCACCAGCGACGCGGAGCCGATGCTGGTCCGGGTGGTCGGCAAGCACTGCGAGTCCGGCGACATCGTCGTCCGGGACGCCTTCCTGCCGGCCGACCTGGCCCCGGGCGACCTGATCGCGGTGCCCGCCACCGGCGCCTACTGCCGTTCGATGGCGAGCAACTACAACCACGCCCTGAAGCCTCCCGTGCTGGCCGTCAAGGACGGTGCGGCCCGGGTGATCGTCCGGCGCGAGACGGAGGAGGATCTCCTGCGTCTCGATATCGGATGACGAAATCCTTGTCTCAGATCATGGAACGACCGTAGATCCGTACGGAAAGTCCCGGAGACTGGTACGGACCGAAGGTCCGGCGGGGGCATGAAATCCCGCCGGACGAACCGAAGCACGATGAATGCAGAGCGGAGTCGGATGATGCGTACGCGGCCGCTGAAGGTGGCGTTGCTGGGCTGTGGTGTGGTGGGCTCCGAGGTGGCGCGCATCATGACGACAGACGCCGCCGACCTCGCCGCGCGCATCGGCGCGCCGGTCGAGCTCGTCGGTGTCGCGGTCCGCCGGGCGGGCCGTCCCCGGCCGGGCGTGCCCGACCACCTGATCACCACCGACGCCGAGGCCCTGGTCAACCGGGGCGACATCGACGTGGTGATCGAGGTGGTGGGCGGCATCGAGCCGTCCAAACACCTCATCCTGTCGGCGTTCCGGCAGGGCGCCTCGGTGGTCAGCGCCAACAAAGCGCTGCTCGCCAAGGACGGCACCGAACTGCACGCGGCGGCGGCCGAGGCCGGCGTGGACCTCTACTACGAGGCCGCGGTGGCCGGTGCGATCCCGCTGATCCGCCCGCTGCGCGAGTCGCTGGCCGGTGACCGGGTGAACCGGGTGCTGGGCATCGTCAACGGCACCACCAACTTCATCCTCGACAAGATGGACAGCACCGGCGCCGGCTACTCGGAGGCGCTGGAGGAGGCCACCGCGCTCGGCTACGCCGAGGCCGACCCGACGGCCGACGTGGAGGGCTTCGACGCCGCCGCCAAGGCCGCGATCCTGGCCGGCATCGCCTTCCACACCAAGGTGACCGCGGCGGACGTCTACCGCGAGGGCCTGACCGAGGTGACCGCCGCCGACATCGCCTCCGCCAAGAAGATGGGCTGCGTGGTCAAGCTGCTGGCGATCTGCGAGCGGGCGGCCGACGGCGAGTCGGTCACCGCGCGCGTCCACCCGGCGATGATCCCGCTGTCGCACCCGCTGGCGTCCGTCCGCGAGGCGTACAACGCGGTGTTCGTCGAGGCCGAGGCGGCCGGACGGCTGATGTTCTACGGCCCGGGCGCGGGCGGCGCGCCGACCGCCTCGGCGGTCCTCGGCGACCTGGTCGCGGTCTGTCGCAACAAGCTCGCCGGTGCCACCGGCCCCGGCAACTCGGTGTACACGCAGCTGCCGGCCAAGCCGATGGACGAGGTGGTCACCCGCTACCACGTCAGCCTGGACGTCGACGACCGCGCGGGCGTGCTCGCCCAGGTCGCGTCGGTCTTCGCCGAGCACGGGGTCTCCATCGACACCGTGCGCCAGCAGGGCCGCGACGGCGACGCCTCGCTCGTCGTGGTCACCCACCGGGCCACCGACGCCGCCCTGTCGGCGACGGTGGACAAGCTCCGCGCACTGGACAGCGTGCGCGACGTGGCCAGCATCATGCGGGTCGAAGGGGAGTAGGAACAGATGATGAGCGGCGTTGCCGAGAACGCGGCCAGAGGCACCCACACCCACCAGTGGCGCGGCCTGATCGAGGAGTACCGGGACCGCCTGCCGGTCAGCGAGGCCACCCCGGTGGTCACGCTGCTGGAGGGCGGCACCCCGCTGGTTCCCGCCCAGGTGCTCTCCGAGCGCACCGGCTGCGAGGTCTACCTCAAGGTCGAGGGCGCCAACCCGACCGGGTCCTTCAAGGACCGCGGCATGACGATGGCCATCTCCAAGGCGAAGGAGGACGGCGCCCAGGCCGTCATCTGCGCCTCCACCGGCAACACCTCGGCCTCCGCCGCCGCCTACGCGGTGCGGGCCGGGATGGTGTCGGCGGTGCTGGTCCCGCAGGGCAAGATCGCCCTCGGCAAGATGGGCCAGGCGCTGGTCCACGGCGCCAAGATCCTTCAGGTGGACGGGAACTTCGACGACTGCCTCACCCTTGCGCGTGAACTGTCCGAGAAGTATCCGGTGGCGCTGGTCAACTCGGTGAACCCGGTTCGCATTGAGGGCCAGAAGACCGCGGCCTTCGAGATCGTCGACATGCTCGGCGACGCGCCGGACATCCACGTCCTGCCGGTCGGCAACGCGGGCAACATCACCGCGTACTGGAAGGGCTACCGCGAGTACGCGGCGGACGGCCTGGCCGCCCGCACCCCGCGGATGTGGGGCTTCCAGGCCGCCGGCTCCGCCCCGATCGTGGACGGCGCCCCGGTGCTCAAGCCGCAGACCATCGCCACCGCGATCCGGATCGGCAACCCGGCATCCTGGGACTACGCGCTCGCCGCGCGGGACGAGTCGGGCGGCCTGATCGACAAGGTGACCGACCGTCAGATCCTGTCCGCCTACCGGCTCCTGGCCTCGCAGGAGGGCGTCTTCGTGGAGCCCGCGTCGGCCGCCTCGGTGGCCGGTCTGCTGGCCAAGGCGGAGGCCGGCCTGGTCGACCCGGGCCAGCGGATCGTCTGCACGGTGACCGGCAACGGCCTCAAGGACCCGGACTGGGCGGTGGCCGGCGCGCCGCAGCCGCAGATCGTCCCGATCGACCCGGAGACCGCCGCGCAGCGCCTCGGCCTGCTCGACTGACCCGCGACCGAACGCCGGGCCGACCCTTTCGGGGGTCGGCCCTGCGTCGTTCTCGACTGACACTTTTGTGTCAATTCCACGGCGCATTCCGATCCGATTCCGGCATGGATTCCGGCCAGAACCGGCAACACACCAGACGGAAGGCCCACGGGGTGTACCGCTGTGGAACCTCTCTTCGATACTCTGGGTCCGGCCGTGTGGCACATGCCCCGGGTCCGGCCCCACCGCGGGAGCCGCACCATCGACTGTGACCGACCGCCCCGGCCGGGGCCCGCGGCCCCCTCCCACCCTCGCACCGACGCGCTTCGCGCCGCCCGATTTCCCCAGGAGAGTCCACCGCATGGCCGGTCCTGCGTTCCGTGCCGCCGCCGTCCGGGTCCGGGTCCCCGCGACCAGTGCCAACCTCGGCCCCGGCTTCGACGCCTTCGGACTCGCGCTGGGTCTGTACGACGACGTGGTCGTCCGGGTCTCCGACTCCGGGCTCTCCGTCGACATCGCCGGTGAGGGTGCCGACAGCCTGGCCCGCGACGAGCGCCACCTCGTGGTCCGCTCGATGCGCGCCGCCTTCGACCGTCTCGGCGGCCAGCCGCGCGGCCTCGAAGTGGTCTGCGCCAACCGCATACCGCACGGCCGCGGCCTGGGCTCGTCGTCCGCCGCGATCTGCGCCGGCATCGTGGCGGCCCGCGCCGTCACCATCGGCGGCCCGTCCGCGCTGGACGACGACGCCCTGCTCGCCCTCGCCTCCGAGCTGGAGGGCCACCCGGACAACGTCGCGGCCTGCCTGCGCGGCAACTTCACGGTGGCCTGGACCGAGGAGGACACCGCCCGGGCGGTCGCCCTGGAGCCCTCCGACCAGGTCGTCCCGGTGGTCTTCGTACCGGCCACCGAGGTGCTCACCGAGACCGCCCGCGGCCTGCTGCCGAAGACCGTCCCGCTGGCCGACGCCGCCGTCAACGCGGGTCGCGCCGCGCTGCTGGTCGAGGCCCTGACCCGGCGGCCCGAGCTGCTGCTCGCCGCCACCGAGGACCGGCTGCACCAGGACTACCGGGCCTCCGCGATGCCGGACAGCGCCGCCCTGGTGGGCGCACTCCGCGCGGAGGGCGTCGCCGCGGTGATCTCCGGCGCGGGTCCGACCGTGCTCGCGCTCACCGACGAGGCGGGCGTGCAGAAGGTCCTGTCCTTCGCCGAGGGCCACGGTTCCGGCGGCCCGGTGTTCGCCGCGCACCGGCTGGAGCTCGACCGGACCGGGGCCACGGTGCTCCCGCTCGACGTCTGAGCACCCGTTCGGAGCGGGCCCGGACCGGTGCGCCGGAGCCGGGCCGTCCGGACACGATTGGCAAGCGCAAGGCTGGGGAATGTCTGAGGGGGTCGGTAGTGTTAACCTCATTGCTGCACCAGGTGCCCTCCGGGGCTAGGTGCGCCGCGTCCCGATCCCAGCACTCCGCACCAGCGGAGTCCCGGCGATATACGGGGCGACGATTCTCCGGGAGCCCACCGCAGCGCGTACGCAGCCTGCCTGCGCGACTTGCGGCCGCATCCCGAAGCCGTGACGGCACCTGACTCCCACCCGCGGCCTCCCACCTTGAGGCACAGGACGGGCGGAGCACGGGCCACCGTCACGCGACGGGGGCCCGGGATTCGCAGGCAGCGTGGGGATATCTCCCCGCCGAAAGCTGGGGTGGGGGTACCACCCGGCCGAAGGCTGGGGGCGGGTCGACGTTCGACCGTTCCACCACGCCACTCAGCACCACCGTGCTTCATGCACCGCACCTCGCAGCTCTCCCCCGACCGGCACACCGCCATCCGGGGGATCACCGCCTCGGACCGACGCAGACGAGCGTTGGTCAGGACAGCACAACCGGTCGCCGAGCCAGACAGGCCGACGTCCGCTCCAGGGAAGGACCCTTAGTGAGCGACACCACCGATCTGATGGGCGCGCGCCCGGACGCCGAGGCGTCGGACGCAGCCGCCGCCCCCGCGGCTCCGGCGCGACGCCGTCGTACCGCTGCCGCGGGCCTGGACGGCATGGTCCTGGCCGAGCTGCAGAAGCTCGCCGCGGACCTTGGCATCACCGGTACCGGACGCATGCGCAAGAGCCAGCTGATCGAGACCATCAAGGAGAAGAGCGGCGGAGACCCGCTGCTCGCCGGCGCCGGCGCCGGGACCGCCGCCGCGGCCGCTCCGGCCGCCAAGCGCGCCGCCAAGGCCGAGGCCGCCGAGCCGGCCGAGAAGCCCGCCCGCCGCACCAAGGCCGCCGCCGCTGCTGCGGCCGAGGCCCCCGCCGCCGCCGCCGAGGCGCAGGCCCAGATCGAGATCCCGGTCCAGGCCGCCGCCGAGACCGCCGCGCCCGCCCGGACCGAGCGGACCCGCCGCCGGGCCACCTCGGCCGCCGGCGCCCCGGTGGCCGAGGCCGCCGAGGCGCCCGCCGCCGTGGCGACCGAGGCCAAGCAGGCCGAGGCCCGCCCCGAGGGCGCCCGCGCCTTCGAGAACCGCGAGGAGGGTCGCAGCGAGACCCGCCGCGACCGTCGTGACCGCCGCGGTGGCCGCGAGGCCGGCGAGCGCGAGGGCCGCCAGGAGGCCGGCGAGGCCCAGGCCGGCCAGGACGGCGACGGGCGCGAGTCGCGCCGCGACCGCCGCAACCGCCGGGACCGTACCGAGCGCCCCCAGCAGCAGGGTGCCCAGAGCACCCAGGGCGACAGCCAGCAGAGCCGCCCGAGCGGCGGCCAGCAGGCCCAGCCGCAGCAGGTGCAGCAGGCGCAGCCGCAGGGCGGCTTCGACGACGACGAGTTCGGCGACGGGCGCCGTGGCCGGCGCGGCCGCTACCGCGACCGCCGTGGCCGTGGCAGCAGCCGCCGCGAGGGCTTCGAGGCCGGCCCGGCCGAGCCGCAGGTCGGCGAGGACGACGTCCTGATCCCGGTCGCGGGCATCCTGGACATCCTCGACAACTACGCGTTCGTGCGGACCTCCGGCTACCTGCCGGGCCAGAACGACGTCTACGTCTCGCTCGCCCAGGTCCGCAAGAACGGCCTGCGCAAGGGCGACGCCATCACCGGTGCGGTGCGTCAGCCGCGCGACGGCGAGCGCCGCGAGAAGTTCAACGCCATGGTGCGGCTGGACTCCGTCAACGGGATGGACCCGGAGAGCGGCCGCGGCCGCCCCGAGTTCAACAAGCTCACCCCGCTGTACCCGCAGGACCGGCTCCGTCTGGAGACCGACCCGGGCGTGCTGACCACCCGGATCATCGACCTCGTGTCGCCGATCGGCAAGGGCCAGCGCGGTCTGATCGTCGCGCCGCCGAAGACCGGTAAGACGATGGTGCTGCAGGCGGTCGCCAACGCGATCACCCACAACAACCCCGAGTGCCACCTGATGGTCGTCCTGGTCGACGAGCGTCCGGAAGAGGTCACCGACATGCAGCGGTCGGTGAAGGGCGAGGTCATCTCCTCGACCTTCGACCGCCCGGCGGAGGACCACACCACGGTGGCGGAGCTGGCCATCGAGCGCGCCAAGCGCCTGGTGGAGCTGGGCCACGACGTGGTGATCCTGCTGGACTCGATCACCCGTCTGGGCCGTGCCTACAACCTGGCGGCGCCGGCCTCCGGCCGCATCCTGTCCGGTGGTGTCGACTCGACCGCGCTGTACCCGCCGAAGAAGTTCTTCGGCGCCGCGCGCAACATCGAGAACGGCGGCTCGCTGACCATCCTGGCCACCGCGCTGGTCGAGACCGGCTCGCGGATGGACGAGGTGATCTTCGAGGAGTTCAAGGGCACCGGCAACATGGAGCTCAAGCTCGACCGGAAGCTCTCGGACAAGCGCATCTTCCCGGCCGTCGACGTGGACGCCTCCAGCACCCGCAAGGAGGAGATCCTGCTCGGCAGCGAGGAGTTGGCGATCGTCTGGAAGCTGCGCCGGGTGCTGCACGCGCTCGACTCGCAGCAGGCGATCGAGCTGCTGCTGGACAAGATGAAGCAGACCAAGTCCAACGCCGAGTTCCTGATGCAGATCGCCAAGACGACCCCCGGGTCCGGCGACTGACCGTCGCGAGACGGTTTCTCGACACGGAACCCCGGCCCGCGCGAGCGGGCCGGGGTTCGTCGTGTTCCGGGGGCTGCGGGGTCTCCGGAGGTTTGTCGGGAAGATCCATTTCGGTGGTTTGTTCCAGAGTCGGGACATCTTGAGGTCTTTACGGCATCTTGTCCGATTTATTCTGGATCGTATGGCCGAGCACAAGAGGGTTCCGAACCGCCGCCGCAGGCTCCTGCGCGTGGCCGCGTGTGCGTTCGCCGCGCTCGTCGTCCTCGGGGCCGGAGCGGCCGGCTACGCGTACCACCGGCTGAACGCCAACATCAGGAGCGTCGACATCGACGCCCGGCTGGGCACCTCCCGGCCGCCCACGGCCACCGACGGGTCGTTCAACCTGCTGGTGCTGGGCTCGGACTCGCGCGCCGGCGGCAACGGCGGCCTGGCCGGCGGCGACGCCGACGGCACGGCGCGCTCGGACACCGCGATGGTCGTGCACGTCAACCAGGACCACTCGCGCGCCGACGTGGTCTCGATACCCCGCGACACCCTCGTCCCGCGCCCCGAGTGCACCGACGCCGGGGGGCGGACCGCCCCGGCGGCGAAACGCGCGATGTTCAACAGCGCGTACGAGACCGGGGGCGCGGCGTGCGCGGTGAAGACCGCGGAGCAGATCAGCGGGCTGCGGATGGACCACTACGTCGAGGTGGACTTCGAGGGCTTCGCCCGGGTCGTGGACGCGATCGGCGGGGTCACCGTGACCACCGCGGTGGCCATCCGCGACAAGGACAGCGGGCTGGACCTCCCGCCCGGTGAGCACCGCCTCGACGGCGAGCAGGCGCTGGCCTTCGTCCGCACCCGGCACGGCGTCGGGGACGGCAGCGACCTCGGCCGGATCGAGCTGCAGAAGCAGATGGTGCGCTCACTGCTCGACCAGGCCGGCGGGGCGGGGCTGCTGACCAACCCGGCCAAGCTCTGGTCGACCGGCGACACCCTGACCCGCAGCATCACCACCGACTCCGCGCTCGCCTCGGTCAACTCCCTCGTCGGGCTCGCCGAGGAGCTCAAGGGCATCGGGCCGGACCGGCTCACCATGGTCACCCTGCCCGTGGTGACCGCGCCGAGCGACCCGGACCGGGTGGTCCAGCAGCAGCCGCAGGCCGACCAGGTCTGGGCTGCCCTGAAGGGCGACCGGCCGCTGCCGTCGGCGGTCGTCGTGGCGCAGCCGCAGAACCCGGCGCAGGCCACGCCCACGGCCACCCCCACCGGCGCCCCCAAGGCCCCCGTCAAGGGCCCCACCGGTGCCACCGGCCCCACCGGCCCCACCGGCCGCGCCAAGGCGCCCGGTGCCACGGCCACCGCCCCTGCGACGGCTCCCGCCGGTGCCCCCGCGGGGACCGCGACCGGGACCGCCACCGGGGCCGCCACCGGGACCGTCCCGACGGCTCCCGCACGGCGGTGAACGCGCCCGGCCGGGGGCCCGGAATATCCCGGAACGCGCCCCGGTTTGGGAAGAAGCGACCCGTCCTGGCAGACTGGTCCGTCGGTCCCGGTTCACGTGCGGCGTCCCAGCCGCCGACCCGGTGCCCTCCCGAACCTAGGAGAACCCCTTGAAGCCCAACGTTCACCCCGAGTACGTGGTCACCCGTGTGACCTGCACCTGCGGCGCCGAGTTCACCACCCGCTCGACCGAGACCAGTGGCGAGATCCGCGCCGAGGTCTGCTCGCAGTGCCACCCGTTCTACACCGGCAAGCAGAAGATCCTCGACACCGGTGGCCGCGTGGCCCGCTTCGAGGCCCGCTTCGGCAAGCAGCACAGCGCGAAGGCCTAGCGCTCCCTCGGCGCCGGTTCCCGGCGCCCCCGTACTCGTTCCGGGGGCGCTGGGGACCGGCGCCGTTCGCGTCCCCCCGCAGCCTCAGCGATCCCACCCACCCACACCCCGGGAAGAAGGCCACCCCATGTTCGAGGCAGTCGAAGAGCTCCTCGTCGAGCACGCCGCCCTCGAGACGAGGCTGGCCGACCCGTCCGTCCACGCCGACCAGGCCAACGCGCGCAAGCTGGCCAAGCGGTACGCCGAGCTGACCCCGATCACCCGGGTCTTCCGGGAGTGGAAGCAGGCCGGTGAGGACATCCAGGCCGCCCGTGAACTCGCGGCCGAGGAGCCGGAGTTCCTGGCCGAGGTGAAGGACTCCGAGGCCCGCCGGGAGCAACTGACCGAGGAACTGCGGCTGCTGCTGGTCCCGCGCGACCCGAACGACGACAAGGACGTCATCCTGGAGATCAAGGCGGGTGAGGGCGGCGAGGAGTCGGCGCTCTTCGCCGGTGACCTGCTCCGGATGTACCTGCGCTTCGCCGAGCGGATCGGCTGGAAGGCCGAGATCATCGACTCCAACGAGTCCGACCTCGGCGGCTACAAGGACGTCTCCGTCGCCGTCAAGACCAAGGGCAGCACCGAGCCCGGTCAGGGCGTCTGGGCCCGGCTGAAGTACGAGGGCGGCGTGCACCGCGTGCAGCGCGTGCCGGCCACCGAGTCGCAGGGCCGCATCCACACCTCGGCGGCCGGCGTGCTGGTCACCCCCGAGGCGGAGGAGGTCGAGGTCGAGATCGTGGCCAACGACCTGCGGATCGACGTCTACCGTTCGTCCGGCCCCGGCGGGCAGTCGGTCAACACCACCGACTCCGCGGTCCGGATCACCCACCTGCCGACCGGTATCGTGGCCTCCTGCCAGAACGAGAAGAGCCAGCTCCAGAACAAGGAGCAGGCGATGCGCATCCTGCGTTCGCGGCTGCTGGCCGCCGCGCAGGAGGAGGCCGAGCGGGAGGCTTCGGACGCCCGTCGCAGCCAGGTCCGCACGGTGGACCGTTCCGAGCGGATCCGGACGTACAACTACCCGGAGAACCGCATCTCGGACCACCGCACGGGCTTCAAGTCGTACAACCTGGACCAGGTCCTGGACGGCGACCTGAACGCGGTGATCCAGTCCTGCGTCGACACGGACGCGGCGGCCAAGCTGGCCGCGGCCCAACAGAACTGACACCTGCGGCAGCGAGACCGACGTCGAGGCCGGAGAGCGGAAGCAAGAGGTCGTACGGATGAACCTGCTACTCGCCGAGGTGGCCCAGGCCACCCAGCGGTTGGCCGCGGCCGGCGTGCCGTCGCCGCGCTTCGACGCGGAGGAGCTCGCCGCACACGTCCACAGCGTCAAGCGCAGCCAACTGCACACGGTCAAGGACGCGGACTTCGACGCCCGCTACTGGGAGGCCGTCTCCCGGCGGGAGGCGCGCGAGCCGCTCCAGCACATCACCGGGCGGGCGTTCTTCCGCTACCTGGAGCTGGCGGTCGGCCCCGGTGTCTTCGTACCCCGGCCGGAGACCGAGTCCGTGGTCGAGTGGGCCATAGACGCGGTCCGCGACATGGACGTGGCCGAGCCGCTGGTGGTCGACCTCTGCTCCGGATCCGGCGCCATCGCGCTCGCCCTGGCGCAGGAGCTGCCGCGCTCCACCGTGCACGCCTTCGAGCTCGACGAGGGCGCACTGCCGTATACCCGGCGCAACATCGGGGCCTCGCCCGACCGCGCCCGGATCACCCTGCACGAGGGTGACGCCACCCGCGCCTTCGAGGGCGACCACGGCTGGGACGGCCGCTTCGACCTGGTCATCTCCAACCCGCCGTACATCCCGCTCACCGAGTGGGAGTACGTCGCGCCGGAGGCCCGCGACCACGATCCGCAGATGTCGCTCTTCTCCGGCGAGGACGGCCTGGACACCATCCGGGGCATCCAGCGGGTCGCCGCCAGGCTCCTGCGCCCGGGCGGCGCCGTGGTGATCGAGCACGCCGACACCCAGGGCGGCCAGGTCCCGTGGATCTTCAACGAGGAAGCCGGCTGGACCGACACCGCCGACCACCGCGATCTGAACAACCGGCCGCGATTCACCACGGCGCGCAAGGCGTCGCTGTGACCGCGTCCGTCCACGTGATGAGTTGTCTCGGAAGGGGACCGCACCGATGAGCCGCCGCTACGACTGTGCCGACGCAGGGGACCGCGCGACGGGCCTGCGCGAGGCCGCCTCTGCCATCCGCCGGGGCGAACTCGTCGTGCTGCCCACCGACACCCTCTACGGGGTCGGTGCGGACGCCTTCTCGCCGGAGGCCGTCGCCGCCCTGCTCGCCGCCAAGGGCCGCGGCCGCAACATGCCCTCACCCGTCCTGGTCGGCTCGCCGACCACCCTGCACGGGCTGGTCACCGACTTCTCCGAGCAGGCCTGGGAGCTGGTCGACGCGTTCTGGCCGGGCGGGCTCACCCTGGTCGCCAAGCACCAGCCCTCGCTGCGCTGGGACCTCGGCGAGACCCGGGGCACGGTCGCCGTCCGGATGCCGCTGCACCCGGTCGCCATCGAGCTGCTGAACACCACCGGCCCGCTGGCGGTCTCCAGCGCCAACCGGACCGGCGGGCCGTCGCCGTCCACCTGTGGCGAGGCCGAGCAGCAGCTCGGCGACGCCATCTCGGTCTACCTGGACGGCGGCACGGCCGACCACGCGCAGGCCTCGTCGATCGTCGATGTCACGGGCAAGGTCCCGGTGCTGCTGCGGGCCGGCGCGATCACCGCCGAGCAGCTGAGGGAGGTCGTCCCCGACCTGGAGGCCGGCAGTTGACGGCCGCCTCCCTCCATGCCGGGCCCGGCATATCGCCGTACCTGGCCGTGGGCCCCAGGCCGCTGGACCACTTCCGGATCCTGTACGTGTGCACCGGCAACATCTGCCGCTCGCCGATCGCCGAGCGGCTCACCAGGCGTGAGCTGGACACCCGGCTGAACCCGCGGGTGGCCGGCCGCATCCTGGTGGAGTCGGCCGGCACCTGGGGCCACGAGGGCGCACCGATGGAGGACCACGCCGCCACGGTGCTGGACGAGTACGGCGCCGACAGCGGCGGCTTCACCGGCCGTGAGCTGCTGGACGAACACGTGGTCGAGGCCGACCTGGTGCTCACCGCGACCCTGGACCACCGGGCCCAGGTCATCTCGATGGGGCACGAGGCCGGCCTGCGCACCTTCACCATGAAGGAGTTCACCCGCCTGGTCCGGACGATCGACCCCGGCACCCTCCCGGACCCGCGACGCGGCGCCGACGTGACCGAGCGCGCCCGCGCGCTGGTCCGGGCCGCCGCCTCGCTGCGCGGCTGGTTGCTCGCCGCCACCCCCGAGTCGGACGAGGTGCACGACCCGTACGGCGCGCCGATCGGCATGTTCCGCAACTGCGGCGAGGAGATATTCCACGCGGTCGACCCGGTGGTCACCGCGCTCACCGGGGTTCCCGCGCGCTACTGAGCAGGGCGGCCCCGTAGGCCGTGACCGTCCGGGCGCCCGGGCGGGTGCATCCCGGCCCGCGCCGCCGCGCCGCTCCCGGGGGCCGGTCCTACGCTGGAGGAACCCTCACCCTCTCCCGGCCTCCGACCGGGAGGTGGCCCCATGCGCCCGGGAGCCCCGCCATGACCGTCACCGATGCCGCGACCGGTTCCACCGAGACGACGGGGCGCCGGTGGGCGTCCGGGGCGCCCGACGAGGTCCTCCACCGGGCCGACCCCCAGATCGCCGACCTGCTCGCCGCCGAGGCCGAGCGGCGGGCCGAGACGATCCAGCTGCTGGCCGGGGAGAACCTCACCAGCCCGGCCGTGCTGGCCGCGCTCGCCGGCCCGCTGATCGACAAGTACGCCGAGGGCTACCCGGGCCGGCGCCACCACACCGGCTGCGCGCTGGCCGACGCCGCCGAACTGCTGGCCGTCGACCGGGCCCGCGCGCTGTTCACGGCGCCGCACGCCAACGTCCAGCCGCGTTCGGCCACCTCGGCGATCCTGGCCGCCTACGCGGCGCTGCTGCGGCCGGGGGACGCGGTGCTGGCGATGTCGCTGGAGCACGGCGGCCACCTCAGCTGCGGCTCGCGGGCCAACTTCTCCGGCCGGTGGTTCGAGTTCGTCGGCTACGGGGTGCGCCGCGAGGACGGGCTGGTCGACCTCGACCAGGTCCGCGAACTGGCCCGCCTGCACCGCCCCAAGGCCATCGTGGCCGGCTCCATCTCGCACCCCCGGCACCCGGACTGGGCCGCCTTCCGGGAGATCGCCGACGAGGTGGACGCCTACCTGGTCGCCACCGTCGCGCAGACCACCGGCCTGATCGCGGCGGGCCTGGCGCCCTCCCCGGTGCCGTACGCGGACGTCACCGTGGCCGCCACCCACAAGCTGCTCCGGGGGCCGCGCGGGGGCCTGCTGCTCTCCACCGCCGAGCTGGCCGACCGGATCGACCGGGCGGTCTTCCCGTTCACCCAGGGCGGCGCCGCGATGAACGAGGTGGCCGGCAAGGCCGTCGCCCTGGCCGAGGCCGCCACGCCCGCCTACCGCGCGTACGCGCACCGCACCGTCGCGGGGGCGCGGGTGCTGGCGGCGGGGCTCGAAGCGGCGGGGGCGCGTCCACTGACCGGCGGGACCGACACCCACCTGGTGACGGTCGACGTCGGCCCGCTCGGGGTGAGCGGCGCCGAGGCGGAGCGGCGCTGCGCCGTCGCCGGGCTGCTGCTCGGCAAGTGCGCGCTGCCGTACGACCCGGCGCCGCCGTCCGAGGCCTCCGGCATCCGCCTGGGCACCGGCACGGTGACCTCCCAGGGCATGGGCGAGAGCGAGCTGACGGAGATCGCCGGGCTGATCGGACGGCTGCTCGCCGGGGGCACGGACGTCCGGGTGGGGGAGCGGGTCCGGGAGCTGGCGGGGGCGTTCGCGGGCCGTCGCTGACCGGATGAACCGATCTCCTACCCGGTAGGGCGAACCGCGATGCACGCACCCGGCGTCCGACTCAATAAGGTGTGTGCCGTGGCGACGCACCTCGAACCCCGGACAGGCACGGGCGTACCTTCGGTACCCACCCGTCGGACAGTGCAGCAGGAGGCCAGTGGTGCGTGAGTATCTGCTGGTGCTGTTCTGCACCGCGGCCGTCACCTACCTGCTGACCGGCCCGGTGCGGAAGTTCGCCATCGCGGCGGGGGCGATGCCCCCGGTCCGCGCCCGCGACGTGCACCGCGAACCCACCCCGCGGCTCGGCGGCATCGCGATGTTCGGCGGCCTCTGCGCCGGCATCCTGGTCGCCTCCCAGCTGGACAACCTGAGCAAGGTGTTCTCGCAGGGCACCGACATCCGCGCGCTGCTCTCCGGCGCCGGGATCATGTGGCTGCTCGGCGTGCTGGACGACAAGTGGGGCGTGGACGCGCTGGTGAAGCTGGGCGGCCAGATGATCGCCGCCGGCGTGATGGTGTGGCAGGGCGTCACGGTGATCACCCTGCCGGTGCCCGGCTCCGGCCCGGTCGCGGTCAGCCCCACCCAGGGCATGGTCATCTCGGTCACCCTGGTCGTCGTCATGGTCAACGCGGTGAACTTCATCGACGGCCTGGACGGCCTGGCCGGCGGCATGGTCTGCATCGCCGCGATGGCCTTCTTCCTGTACTCCTACCGGCTCTGGTACGGCTACACGATCAGTGACGCCGCCCCCGCCGTGCTCTTCAGCGTGCTGCTGATCGGCATGTGCCTGGGCTTCCTGGCGCACAACATGCACCCGGCCCGGATCTTCATGGGCGACTCCGGTTCGATGATGCTGGGCCTGATGCTGGCCGTCGCGGCGATCTCGATCACCGGCCGGGTCGACCCCGACCTGATCACCAGCGAGACGGGTTCGCAGACCCTCACCGTGCACGCCCTGGTGCCGATCTACATCCCGCTGCTGCTGCCGCTGACGGTCATCGCGCTGCCGCTGGCGGATCTGCTGCTCGCCGTGGTCCGCCGCACCTGGGCCGGCCAGTCGCCGTTCGCCGCGGACAAGCGGCACCTGCACCACCGACTGCTCCAGGTCGGCCACTCGCACAGCCGCGCCGTGCTGATCATGTACTTCTGGGCCGCGCTGATCGCCTTCGGGACCGTCGCCTTCTCGGTCACCAACACCGGCCGCACCCTGGTGCTGATGCTGGCCGGGCTCTGCCTGGTCGGCCTGGTGGTGCTGCTGACCCCGCGGTTCCGGCCGCGGGCCCCGCGCGCGGTGCAGGCCTTCGTCCCGCCGCGCTACCGCCGCCGTCCGGCGGGCCGGAAGCCCGCCCCGGCGGCGGTGCGCGAGGAGGAGGGCACGGCCCTGACCGCCGAGTCCGCCTCGGAGTCCGCCACCGAACCGATGGCCGAGCTGTCCGCCGAGGACAAGCGTCTGCTCGGGGGGCTGCCGAAGGGCTCCTCCGCGACCGGAAGCCGTGGTCACGGCCACGGGCGCGGCCGGTAGGGCGAAGTGACGTCCTGTCAAGCCGCCTCACCCGTTCGGCGGCACTGTTGGGTCATCAGTGTGACAGGTACCACACATTCATGGTAAAGCTCTCATCAAATAGTTTGTGATACCGTTCACGAGTACCGAGAACACGCCGAAAGACCTCACAGGTGGATGACTTCCGTCCCTGGCCGGTCTCCCTCGACGGACTCGCCGCAGAGCGGCCGGTCCGCGGCGGTTCCGGTCCGGTGTCACCATCACGTTCTGTGCCCGTCCCCCCGCCATCGACATGCCGCCGGAGTTGCCGACATGCCGTCCAACGACGCCCGGATCCTCCGAGGCGCCGCGATCCCCACTGCGGTCGCCGGAGTCCTCGCCATGGCGATCTCCTTTGCAGTCGCGGGTGGCAAGGGCTTGCTCGGCGCCCTCTTCGGAACGCTGCTGGTGATGGCCTTCTTCACCTCGGGTCAGGTCGCGCTCGACCGGCTGACCAGGTCGAACCCGCACATCATGATGGCCGCGGCGCTGCTCGTGTACACGACGCAGATCCTGCTGGTCGGCATCGTGCTGGCCGTGTTCAAGGACACCGAGCTCTTCAACCGGCAGGCCTTCGCGTTCACGCTGCTCGGCTGCGCACTCATCTGGACGGGTTTCCAGGTGCGCGGCGCACTGAAGGCGAAGATGTTCTACGTCGACCCCAACGCCTCTGAAAACAAGGGCAACAAGCCGTCCGACAAGGGGCGTCAACAGTGACGGCGCCCCTCTGTCCCCCCAACGAGGGGGGCGGTGTTTATGCCGCGCTGACGGGCTGCTATCGTCCGTCGCAACAACGGAGTACGGGAAGAGGCCAGGTCTGTCCGCACGGCGGACCGATCGCCCCCCGGATCCGCGCAGTCTTCGATGATCCCGCGGCGGTGCAGCGCACTGCCGGGCGGGGTCGGCGAGAAACCCATCAAGTTCCAGTGCCGCTCCGTGGTCGCAGGCCACGCCGACACACCGAGGTTGCCGTAACCATGCGTCACGACGAAGGAGTCCGTGGTGAGTGCTGAACTCACGTCCCTCGCCTCAGGCAGTTGCCACTTCGGGGACGCTGGCTGCGGCTTCCCGGCCCCGGGTCTGAACGAGTTCCAGTTCGAGCCGATTTTCACGATCGGCAGCTTCGAGTTCAACAAGCCGATGCTGCTGTCGATGATCGTTGCGGTACTGGTCGTTCTGTTCTTCTGGGCCGCCTTCGCGAAGCCGCGGCTCGTTCCCGGCAAGCTGCAGCTGGTCGGTGAGATCGGCTACGACTTCGTCAAGCGCTCCATCGTTCTGGAGACGATCGGCAAGAAGGGCGAGAAGTACGTCCCGATGCTCGTCTCGATGTTCTTCTTCATCTGGTTGATGAACATCATGTCGATCATCCCGTTCGCCCAGTTCCCGGTGACCGCGGCGATCGCCTTCCCGGCCGGCCTCGCAGCCGTCGTGTGGCTCACCTACATGACGCTGACCTTCAAGAAGCACGGCTTCGTCGGCGGCTTCAAGAACCTCTGCTGGCCGTCGGGCATCCCCGGCTGGGTCATGTTCATCCTGGTGCCGATCGAGTTCTTCTCGAACATCTTCGTGCGCCCCTTCACGCTCGCGGTCCGAGCCTTCGCGAACATGTTCGCCGGCCACCTGCTGATCGTGATGTTCTCCATCGCCTCCTGGTACCTGCTCAGCCCGACCCTGGGCGCGCTGTACGGCACGGCCTCCTTCGTCGTGACCATCGCGCTGACCGCCTTCGAGCTGCTGGTCCAGTTCCTGCAGGCCTACATCTTCGTGATGCTGGCCAGCAGCTACATCGCCGGTGCCCTCGAAGAGGCGCACTGAGCCTGGGGCCCCCGGCCCCACCCCCGAACCACACCTCCCGGAATGCCCGGTGGCCAATCACCACCGGTTCACCACCCCTGCAAAGGACAACTGCAATGAGCTTCCTCGCTGAGGGCACTGTCTACGGTTCCGTCGCCTCGATCGGCTACGGCCTCGCCGCCATCGGCCCCGGCATCGGCGTCGGTCTGATCTTCGGTAACGGTGTCCAGGCCATGGCCCGCCAGCCCGAGGCGGCCGGTCTCATCCGCGCCAACATGTTCATCGGCTTCGCGCTCACCGAGGCCCTCGCTCTGATCGGCATCGTCATGCCGTTCGTCTTCGGCAACAAGTAATCCCGCCGAAGACCCTTTCGAGGAAGGTCCAGATATGAGCATCGCGGCGCAGCTCGCGGCCGAGGAGAAGATGAATCCTCTCCTCCCCGCGTGGCCCGAGATCATCATCGGCCTGATCTGCTTCTTCATCGTCTTCGGTCTGCTCGGCAAGAAGCTCCTCCCCAGCATCGAGAAGGTGCTGTCGGAGCGCCGGGACGCCATCGAGGGCGGCATGGAGCGCGCCGAGGCCGCCCAGGCCGAGGCCCAGGCCCTGCTTGAGCAGTACCGCGCCGAGCTCGCCGACGCGCGTCACGAGGCTGCCCGCATCGTCGAGCAGGCTCGCGAGCAGGGCGCGGCCCAGCTCACCGAGATGCGCGAGGAGGGCCAGCGTCAGCGCGAGGCCATCGTCGCTGCCGGCCACGCCCAGATCGAGGCCGACAAGAAGCAGGCGTCCGCCGCCCTGCGCCAGGACGTGGGCTCGCTGGCCTCCCAGCTGGCGTCCCGCATCGTGGGCGAGTCCCTTGAGGACTCCGCCCGGCAGAGCGGTGTCATCGACCGCTTCCTGGACGAGCTGGAGTCCAAGGCCGCCGTTGCTCAGGGCGCGGCCAAGTGATCGGCGCCAGCCGCGAGGCCCTCGTCGCCGGGCGGCAGAACCTGGAGAGCCTGACCGATTCCACCTCGGTGGACGCGGCCAAGCTCGCCGAGGAGCTCACCGCCGTCACGGCCCTGCTGGACCGTGAGGTGTCGTTCCGCCGCGTGCTGACCGACCCGTCCCGGTCGGGTCAGGACAAGGCGCAGCTGGTCACCTCGCTGCTGTCCGGCCAGGTTTCCGGCGAGGCTGTCGACCTGGTCTCCGGCCTGGTCCGCTCCCGCTGGTCGGGCGCGCGTGACCTGGTCGACGCGGTCGAGGAGCTGTCCTCGTACGCCGAGGTCATCGCCGCCGAGAAGGCCGGTGCCCTGGACGACGTCGAGGACGAGCTGTTCCGGTTCGGCCGGGTGGTGAGCGGCTCCAACGAGCTGCGCTCCGCGCTGACCGAGCCGAAGGCCGGCGCCGCCGCCAAGGCTGCGCTGATCAGGAAGCTGCTCGGCGGCCGCGCCAACGCGGGCACCGTCCGGCTGGTCACCAGCCTGGTCAACAACCCGCGTGGCCGTAGCCTGGAGCAGGGCCTCGAGTCCTACTCGAAGCTCGCCGCCGCGCGGCGCGGCCGAGTGGTGGCCCTGGTCACCACCGCGGTGCCGCTGTCGGACAGCCAGAAGGAGCGCCTGTCGGGTGCTCTCGGCCGGCTGTACGGCCGCCAGGTCCACCTGAACATCGACGTCGACCCCGAGGTCGTCGGCGGTGTCCGGGTGCAGATCGGTGACGAGATCATCGAGGGCACCGTGTCGAGCCGCCTTGAGGGCGCTCGCCAGTCGCTCGAAGGCTGAACACACCCAAGCAGCACATCCGACCCTCGGTCGGGAACCGGCTCCACCGGAGTCGGCAAATCGTACGGCCGGTTCATACGACCCGGCCGAGAGTCGAGTACTTGCGGCCCTCAATGGCGGGCCGAGGATCGCAAACTAGGAGAGCAGGGAAGCCTGATGGCGGAGCTTACGATCCGTCCGGAGGAGATCCGGGACGCGCTGGCCGACTTTGTCCAGTCGTACCAGCCGGACGCCGCCTCTGTGGAAGAGGTCGGCACGGTCACTGACGCAGCGGACGGTATCGCCCATGTCGAGGGCCTGCCCTCGGTCATGGCCAACGAGCTGCTGAAGTTCGAGGACGGCACGCTCGGCCTCGCGCTGAACCTCGACACCCGCGAGATCGGTGTCGTCATCCTCGGTGAGTTCGGCGGCATCGAGGAGGGTCAGACGGTGCGCCGCACCGGCGAGGTCCTCTCGGTTCCGGTCGGCGACGGCTACCTCGGCCGCGTCGTGGACCCGCTGGGCAACGCGATCGACGGTCTGGGCGACATCGCTTCCACCGGCCGCCGTGCCCTGGAGCTGCAGGCCCCCGGCGTCATGGCCCGCAAGTCGGTCAAGCAGCCGCTGCAGACCGGCATCAAGGCCATCGACGCGATGACCCCGATCGGCCGCGGCCAGCGTCAGCTGATCATCGGCGACCGCCAGACCGGCAAGACCGCGGTGGCCGTCGACACGATCATCAACCAGCGCGACAACTGGCGCTCGGGCGACCCGGAGAAGCAGGTCCGCTGCATCTACGTCGCCGTGGGCCAGAAGGGCTCCACCATCGCGTCCGTCCGTGGCGCCCTGGAGGAGGCCGGCGCGCTGGAGTACACCACCATCGTGGCCGCTCCCGCCTCCGACCCGGCCGGCTTCAAGTACCTCGCTCCGTACACCGGCTCCGCCATCGGCCAGGAGTGGATGTACGACGGCAAGCACGTCCTGATCATCTTCGACGACCTGTCGAAGCAGGCCGAGGCCTACCGTTCCGTTTCCCTGCTGCTGCGCCGCCCGCCGGGCCGCGAGGCGTACCCGGGCGACGTCTTCTACCTGCACTCCCGCCTGCTGGAGCGCTGCGCGAAGCTGAACGACGAGCTCGGCGGCGGCTCGATGACCGGTCTTCCGATCATCGAGACCAAGGCCAACGACGTGTCGGCGTACATCCCGACCAACGTCATCTCCATCACCGACGGCCAGTGCTTCCTGGAGTCCGACCTGTTCAACGCCGGCATCCGCCCGGCCGTGAACGTCGGTATCTCGGTCTCCCGCGTCGGTGGCTCCGCCCAGATCAAGGCCATGCGCTCGGTCGCCGGCCGTCTGCGCCTGGACCTCGCCCAGTACCGTGAGCTGGAGGCCTTCGCCGGCTTCGGCTCCGACCTGGACGCGGCCTCCAAGGCCCAGCTGGAGCGCGGTGCGCGCATGGTCGAGCTGCTGAAGCAGGGCCAGTACCAGCCGTTCCCGGTCGAGGAGCAGGTCGTCTCCATCTGGGCCGGCACCACCGGTCAGCTGGACGACGTCCCGGTCGCCGAGATCCGCCGCTTCGAGCGCGAGTTCCTGGACCACGTGCGTCTGCAGCACAAGGACCTGCTCGCCGGCATCGTCGAGACCGGCCTGCTGGCCGACGGCACCGTCGACGCGCTGGCCACCGCGATCGGTGCCTTCAAGCAGGGCTACCAGACCGCTGACGGCAAGCTGCTCTCCGAGCAGGCCTGAGTCCGGTAGCGAGGGAAAGGACGTAACGACCCATGGGAGCACAGCTTCGGGTCTACAAGCGCCGGATCCGCTCTGTCACCGCGACGAAGAAGATCACCAAGGCGATGGAGATGATCTCCGCAGCGCGCATCGGCAAGGCGCAGCGCTCGGTGGCCGCCTCCACCCCGTACGCCGACGAGCTCACCCGGGCGGTGACGGCGGTGGCCACCCGGTCCAACGCCAAGCACCCGCTCACCAGCGAGAACCCGAACGCCACGCGTGCCGCAGTCCTGCTGATCACGGCGGACCGCGGTCTGGCGGGCGGCTACTCGTCCAACGCCATCAAGGCCTCGCTGGCGCTCTCCGAGCGTCTGCGGTCCGAGGGCAAGGACGTGGTGACGTACGTCGTCGGCCGCAAGGGCGTCTCGTTCTACGGCTTCCGTGACCTCGCCGTCGCGGAGACCTGGACGGGCTTCTCGGACAAGCCGACCTACGGGGACGCCAAGGCCGTCTCGGCCGCGCTGATCGAGGCCTTCACGGCCGAGACCGGTGGCGTGGACGAGGTCCACGTGATCTCGACCCGGTTCGAGTCGATGCTGACGCAGACCGCGGTCGACGCCCGGCTGCTGCCGCTGAAGCTCGACGAGGTCCAGCTCAGCGACGAGTCGTCCGCCAAGGCGGAGATCTTCCCGCTCTACGACTTCGAGCCGTCGGCGGAGGGCGTCCTGGACGCTCTGCTGCCGCGGTACGTGGAGAGCCGGATCTACAACGCGCTGCTGCAGTCGGCTGCCTCCGAGCACGCCGCCCGCCGCCGCGCGATGAAGAGCGCGACGGACAACGCCGGCGAGCTCATCAAGTCGCTCACGCGGCTTGCCAACTCGGCCCGTCAGGCCGAGATCACCCAGGAAATCAGCGAGATCGTCGGTGGCGCGAACGCGCTCGCTGACGCGAGCCGCGGGAGCGAATGAGTATGACTACCACTGTTGAGCCGACCACGGCGACGGGCCGCGTCGCGCGGGTCATCGGCCCGGTCGTCGACGTGGAGTTCCCCGTCGACGCGATCCCGAACATGTTCAACGCCCTGCGCGTCGAGGTGGACAACCCCGACGGCACGGGCAAGAAGGTCCTCACCCTTGAGGTCGCCCAGCACCTCGGCGACGGCCTGATCCGCGGCATCTCGATGCAGCCGACCGACGGCCTGGTCCGCGGTTCGCAGGTCACCGACACCGGTGCCGCGATCTCGGTGCCGGTCGGCCAGATCACCAAGGGCAAGGTGTTCAACGCCCTCGGTGAGGTGCTGAACGTCGACAAGGACGAGTTCGAGTCGCAGGTCCAGGTCCGGTGGCCGATCCACCGCAAGGCCCCGGAGTTCAAGGACCTCGAGTCCAAGACCGAGATGTTCGAGACCGGCATCAAGGTCATCGACCTCCTCACCCCGTACGTGACCGGTGGCAAGATCGGTCTGTTCGGTGGTGCCGGTGTCGGCAAGACCGTTCTGATCCAGGAGATGATCTACCGCGTCGCCGAGAACTTCGGTGGTGTGTCGGTCTTCGCCGGCGTCGGCGAGCGTACCCGTGAGGGCAACGACCTCATCGACGAGATGGTCGACTCGGGCGTTCTGGACAAGACCGCGCTGGTCTTCGGCCAGATGGACGAGCCGCCGGGCACCCGTCTGCGCGTCGCGCTCTCCGCGCTGACCATGGCGGAGTACTTCCGTGACGTCGAGAAGCAGGACGTGCTCCTCTTCATCGACAACATCTTCCGGTTCACCCAGGCCGGTTCCGAGGTGTCGACCCTGCTCGGCCGTATGCCCTCCGCGGTGGGTTACCAGCCGAACCTGGCCGACGAGATGGGCCTCCTCCAGGAGCGCATCACCTCGACCCGCGGTCACTCGATCACCTCGATGCAGGCGATCTACGTCCCCGCGGACGACCTGACCGACCCGGCCCCGGCCACCACCTTCGCCCACCTGGACGCGACGACCGTTCTGTCGCGCCCGATCTCGGAGAAGGGCATCTACCCGGCCGTCGACCCGCTGGACTCCACGTCCCGCATCCTCGACCCGCGGTACATCGCGCAGACCCACTACGAGACGGCCATCCGTATCAAGGGGATCCTGCAGAAGTACAAGGACCTCCAGGACATCATCGCCATCCTCGGTATGGACGAGCTGTCGGAGGAGGACAAGATCACGGTCCACCGTGCCCGTCGCATCGAGCGCTTCCTCTCGCAGAACACCTACGTGGCGAAGCAGTTCACCGGCATCGAGGGTTCGACCGTGCCGCTGTCCGAGACCATCGAGGCCTTCAACTCGATCGCGGACGGCAAGTACGACTCCGTCCCGGAGCAGGCCTTCTTCATGTGCGGTGGCATCGAGGACCTGGAGCGCAACGCCGCTCAGCTGGCGAAGAAGTAATCGCGGCCGGTAGCAGTCGAGCGTGATCGTGAGGGGTGGGCCCCAGCCCTGGGACCCACCCCTCACGTCGCACCGGCTGTGATTCCGGTCAAATCCGTGCCGCCGGTTTCATGCCGGGGGCGCGGGCCCGTTATTCTTACCGAAACTCCCGAGTAATCGGGGGTTGCATGAGCCTAGGAGCCCACGTTGGCTGAGCTGCACGTCGAGCTGGTCGCAGCCGACCGCAAGGTGTGGTCCGGTGCGGCCACCATCGTCGTCGCCCGTACGGCCTCCGGTGACACCGGCATCATGCCGGGTCACACCCCGGTGCTGAGCGTGCTGGAGACCGGTCCGGTCACCATCCGGACCACGGACGGCGGCACCGTGATCGCCGCGGTGCACGGCGGCTTCATCTCCTTCGCCGACAACAAGGTGTCCCTCCTCGCGGAGATCGCCGAGCTGGCGGACGAGATCGACGTCGCGCGTGCCGAGCGCGCACTGGACAAGGCCAAGTCGGACCTCGACGCGCACGCCGAGCGTCGCGCCGAGGTGCGTCTGTTCGCGGCGCGCGGCCTCAAGGCCCACGCCTGAGTGCGCCGGACCCCGCCTGAGCGGGGTCGACCGACGGTCCCGGGGACGCCTGAGCGTGACCCCGGGACTGTCGTCTCAGTTGGTAGGTCAACGCGGTCGCCTGGTACGACCGAAACGGGGAACGCGGGTAGCGAGGAGGTAGGTGAGCATGGTCCTCGCCCTTGTGGTGTGTGCGGCGGTCGTGGCGCTCGGTGTGATCGGGTTGGTCGCGTTCGCGGTACGCCGCCGTGTGATCCAGCGGGTCGGCGGAACGTTCGACTGCAGTTACCGGCTCAAAATGCCCGCCGACGCCTCGACTCAGCCCGACCTCGACGAGAACGGCAAACCCACCTCAGCCCCGGTCCCCCAGACCGACGGCAAGGGGTGGGTTTTTGGTATCGGCCGGTACAGCGGCGACTCCATCGAGTGGTTCCGGGTCTTCTCGTACGCTCCGCGCCCCCGCAAGGTCCTGCCGCGCCGGGAGATCGAGGTGCTGGGCCGGCGCTACCCCGAGGGGCAGGAGGAGCTGGCCCTGCTCTCCGGCTCGGTCGTGCTGCGCTGCCTCCACAACGGCGCGCCGCTGGAGCTCGCGATGAGCGACGACGCGCTGACCGGCTTCCTCGCCTGGCTCGAAGCCGCACCCCCCGGGCAGAGGGTCAACGTCGCCTAACCCCGCGGCTAGTCTTGGCGCCATGGTCAATCTGACGCGTATCTACACCAGGACCGGCGACGACGGCACCACGGCGCTGGGCGACATGAGCCGTACGACCAAGACCGATCCGCGCCTGGTCGCGTACGCGGACGCCAACGAGGCCAACGCCGCGATCGGTGTGGCGATCGCGGCGGGTGCGCTGCCGGAGGACGTCGTCACGGTGCTCACCCGGATCCAGAACGACCTCTTCGACGTGGGCGCCGACCTGGCGACCCCGGTGGTGGAGGACCCGAAGTACCCGCCGCTGCGGGTGCTCCAGTCCTACATCGACAAGCTGGAGGGGGACTGCGACCACTACCTGGAGTCGCTGGAGAAGCTGCGCAGCTTCATCCTCCCCGGCGGCGCCGCGGGCGCTGCGTACCTGCACCTGGCCTGCACGGTGGTCCGCCGGGCCGAGCGAGCCACCTGGGCGGCGATCGAGGCACACGGGGAGAGCGTCAACCCGCTGACCGCCAAGTACCTGAACCGCCTCTCCGACCTGCTGTTCATCCTGGCCCGGGCGGCCAACAAGGAGCGCGGCGACGTGCTCTGGGTGCCGGGCGACAACCGCTGACCCGCGGTCGCCGGTACGGCTGCCGCTACAGCTGCTGGTGCTGCCGCGGGATCTCCCAGCCGACCACGTGGCCGTCCTCGACGATCGCGCCGGCCGGCGGCTCCTTCGGCCAGATCGCGTAGCAGGCGGCCACGATCAGGTTGATCCCGGCCACCATGCTCAGCCGCAGGTACCAGGCGGTGAAGGTGGAGAAGGCGGCGGCGCCGGCGGAGAGCGGCACCATGAGGGTGATCAGGCCGAGCGTGACGCCCGCCGAGACCGTGGTGCGGCCGGCGACCTGCCACTCGTAGCGGGTCCGCGCCGGCCCGTACTTGGGAGGGCGCGCGGGCTTGGGGCCGCCGGCGAAGCGGTACTGGAAGTGCCGGTCGGCCCAGCGGACCAGGGACGGCCCGAACCCGAGGGAGAAGCCCGCGTAGCTCGCCGCCAGCGCGTGCGTCCAGCTCGCGGTGGCGCCGCCGCGCAGGTCGAGCACGGCGAGGGTGAACAGGGCGAGGTCCAGGACCGGCAGGCCGATCAGCAGGGCCGTGCTCACCGTGCGCAGCCGCAGCACGTAGCGGGCGGTCAGGGCCAGCCCGAGGACGACCCAGAAGGCGACCTCGGCGGCGAGGATGAGGGTGACGATCATGGCGGGCCTCCGGGTTGTTCGGTGGTGCTACCAGCCTTCCGCGCGCCGGTCCGCGCGTCGTCGTCGCCGGAGCCGAGTCCGGGCTGCACCTTTCGATGTACGCGCACTCCTCCCCGGACCCGAGCCGCCGGTCCGGCCGGGGATGATCTGATGGGGCTGTGCGCAGACCCACTCTCACTCCGCGGCAGGAAGACCGGGCGATCGCGGTCTTCGGGCTGCTCGGCGGGCTGTTCCTGATCTCCGTCAAGGTCTACGACGGCTCCGAGCACGTCGCCCGCTGGGCGGTCGTCCCACCGCTGGTGGTGATGGCCTCGCTGGAGCTGGTCCGCCGGAGCAGGCCGGTCCTCATCGCGACGGTCGGCGGGATCGTCTTCGCGGTCAGCATCTTCAACGGCGCGCTCCTGGCGACCACCCTGATGTACACCGACCTGCTGTACGCCGCGGTGCTCTACGGCAACCCGAAGATGTCGCGGGTGCTGCACCTGACCGGTGCGGCCTCGGTGCTGGTGCTGTCCACCCTGGTGCTGATCTACAGCGACGCGCCGACGGCCGTGGCCGTCGTGGTGCTGACCACGCTGGTCTACCTGGCGCCGGTCTGGACCGGCGACATCGTGCGCAAGCACCGCGAGGAGGCGGAGTCCCAGCGGCTGCGGGCCGAGCAGACCGCGCTGCTCTCCGAGATGGACCGGCGGGAGGCCGTCGTCGTCGAACGGGCCCGGATGGCGCGGGAGTTGCACGACGTGGTGGCGAACCACCTGTCGGCCATCGCGATCCACGCCACCGGCGCGCAGTCGGTCGCCCGGCGCCAGCGGCGTCCGGAGGACGATCCGCTGGTGGAGGTGCTGGGTGTGATCCGGGAGAACAGCGTCCAGGGATTGACCGAAATGCGCCGCATCATCGGCCTGTTGCGGGACAGCGGCGGGGGAGAGGCCGACGCGTCGTACGCCGCGCCCGACCTGGACGCGGTGGACGCGCTGCTGGCGAAGGCCCGGGCGGCCGGGCAGGACGTCGGGCTGGGCTTCGAGCTCACCGAGCGTGGCGACCGCGGCTCGCTGCCGGTGCCGGTGGGTCTGGCCGCTTACCGGATCGTCCAGGAGTCGCTGACCAACGCGCTCAAGCACGCGGGGCCGGGCGAGGTCCGGGTGCTGCTGGAGTTCCTGCCGGAGGAGCTGCGGATCGTGGTGTCGAGCCCGTTCCGCCGCGGCGCGGGGCAGTCGCTGCCGGGTGCGCGGGCCGGGCTGGTCGGCATGGCCGAGCGGGCCTCGCTGCTGGGAGGCGGCTTCGAGGCCGGTCCGGAGGGCGAGTGCTGGACCGTCCGGGCGGTGCTGCCGCGGGCGCTGGTGACCGAGGGAGAGGGAGGGCGGGCATGACGATCCGGGTGCTGGTGGCGGAGGACCAGGCGGCCGTGCGGGCGGCGCTGGTGATGATCCTGCGGGCGGAGCCGGACCTGGAGGTGGTCGGGCAGGCCGCGGACGGCGAGGAGGCCGTCCGGCTGGCGCTGGAGCTGCGGCCGGACGTGGTCCTGATGGACGTCCAGATGCCCCGGCTGGACGGCGTGTCGGCGACCCGCGAGGTGGTGGCGGCCGGAGCGGCCCAGGTGCTGGTGCTGACCACCTTCGACCTCGACGAGTACGTCTACGGGGCGCTGCGGGCCGGGGCGGCCGGGTTCCTGCTGAAGGACCTGGAGGCGGACACCCTGGTCGAGGGGATCCGGACGGTGGCGCGCGGGGACGGCATGCTGGCCCCCTCGGTGACCCGGCGGCTGATCGGCACCTTCGCCCGTCCGGAGCGTCAGGTGGGGCCGGCGGTCCGGGCGGCGGTGACGGGGCTGACCCCGCGGGAGCGGGAGGTGCTCACCCTGATCGGTGCGGGCCTGCCGAACGGTGAGATCGCCCGGCGGCTGGAGATGGCGGAGGCGACCACCAAGACGCACGTCAGCCGGATCCTGGCGAAGCTGGGTCTGCGCAGCCGGGTGCAGGCGGCGATCCTCGCCCAGGACCTTGGGCTGACGATCTGATCAGCTGACCTTCTCGCCCGCTCGGGTCCGGCGCAGATCACACCTTCGGATCGCCCCATGCCGACCGTTCGGGCACTAAAGTCCGGCCCATGAGCGACGCGGCTCGGCGCCGGTGATCCCTGCCCTGAGCCGCCTTCAGGGCCCGCCCGCCAGGGCGGCGACGGCATCGGGAGACCAAGCCATGAGCAATGTGTCCAGTAAGCGGATCGCCGTGATCGGTGCCGGCCTGATGGGCGCCGGCATCGCCCAGGTCTCCGCGCAGGCAGGGCACCCCGTGGTCCTGCGCGACGTCACCGAGGAGGCGCTCCTGCGCGGCCTCGCGGGCATCCGCGCCTCGTACGACAAATTCGTCTCCAAGGGGCGGCTGACCGCCGAGGACGCCGAGGCGGCGCTCGGCCGGATCACCACCACCACCGACCTGGACGCGGTCTCCGAGGCCGACATCGTGGTCGAGGCGGTCTTCGAGCGGCTGGACGTCAAGGAAGGCGTCTTCAAGGAGCTCGACAAGCTCGCCAAGCCGGGTGCGGTGCTCGCCTCCAACACCTCCGCCATCCCGATCACCCGCATCGCCGCCGCCACCGGCCGCCCGGAGTCGGTCGTCGGCGTGCACTTCTTCTCGCCCGTGCCGCTGATGAAGCTGGTCGAGCTGGTCCGCGGCTACAAGACCAGCGACGAGACGCTGGCCACCGCCCGGGCCTTCGCCGAGGGCGTCGGCAAGGACGTCGTGGTGGTCAACCGCGACGTGGCCGGCTTCGTCACGACCCGTCTGATCACCGCGCTGGTCGTCGAGGCCGCCAAGCTGTACGAGTCGGGCGTCGCCAGCGCCGAGGACATCGACGCCGCCTGCCGGCTCGGCTTCGGCCACCCGATGGGCCCGCTGGAGACCGCCGACCTGACCGGCGTGGACATCCTGCTGCACGCCGCGCGGAACATCTACGAGGAGACCCAGGACGAGAAGTTCGCCGCCCCCGAGATCATGGCCCGCATGGTCACCGCCGGCGACCTGGGCCGCAAGAGCGGCCGCGGCTTCTACCCGTACCCGGCCAAGTGACCGGTCGGCGCCGCTGAGCCCGCGGGCCGTGCGGTCGGAGCACCGCACGGCCCCGCTCCGGGGTGGGTGAGTTTCCTCACGCCGGTGTCGCAGACGGGTGATTTGGGCGGTAATCGAGCGTAGGTGTGGAGAGTTCCTGCGTATATTCCCTCGGACGAGTGAAGTTGCTTCAGATCTGGCCGGAACCAGCAACCCGCGGGGCTGGTTCGCCGTCAGATGAGGGGGAACCCGGGATTCCGGCCGGGGCCGGGCGTGGGGCCGAAGGCCCGCCCGAATCGACACCGTCATCGATACCGACATCGACCACCGACCGACACCGACACCCCCGCATCCTGACCCGGCACGGCCGGGGCGGACGCAGCGGGACGACCCCGACCAGATCCGCCACGCAGGTCCGCCACGCGGAGGAGGAGAGCATGCGCATCACCGGCAACCACGTGGCGCTGGCCATCGAAGGCCGCCTCGACGTGCGCACCGCCGCCGACGCGCGGGCCCGGCTGCACCAGGCCGTCGACGGCGGCCTGGGCGACCTCGTGCTCGACCTCGCCCGGCTGGAGTTCTGGGACGCCACCGGCCTCGGCGTGATCATGGGCACCCACCGCCGGGCCGGCCGGATCGGCCGCCGCCTGGTGCTCCGCTCCGTCCCGGCCCAGCTCCAGCGGCTGCTGGTGGCCACCCGGCTGCACCGGATCCTCGCCGTCGAGGGCATGATCGCCGAACCCCGCGGTGCCACCCTGCCGGTGCTCTGACCGGCGGTCGCGCGGCCGCGGACGCCCGGTGCCGGGAGGCCGCTGTGCGGGCGGGCGCGGATGTGCGAGAGTCTGGCGTCAGGAAACGGCCGCCGGGGCCGAGCCCGGCCCCCCGGCCTTCGACCGGGAGGTGCCCCCGGTCCGCGGGCGGCCGGACGAAGTCGTCGGCGCGAGCGTGGGGCGGAGCAGATCGTGGGACAGCCATCCGGTGAGTTCCGGCAGGAGGCCGTACGGGCCCGGAGCGGTGAGCTGGTCACCGGCGGGCTGCTGGTGACCGTCGGCACCCCGGAGGGATCCGAGGTGCGCCCCTGCCCCGACGAGTGGCGCCCCAGCCCCCGCCGGACCGAGCGCAGCGGCCCCGCCCGCGGCCCGTCCGGTGACGCCGGCCGCCAGGTCGGTCCGCTCGCCCTCGGCGCCGGGCCCGCCGACCTGCCGCTGCTCGACCGCGAGGCCGACGTCGCCCAGCTGCTCGGCCTGCTCGCCGAGGGCCGCTCCATACGCCTGGTCGGCCAGGCCGGATCCGGCCGCAGCGCCCTGCTGTCGGCCGTCGCCGAGTCGGCCGGCGACCTCGCCCCCGGCGGCGTCGTCCAGCTCTGCGGCCACCGCCGCACCGCCGCCGACCTGCTCCAGGACCTCTTCGCGGCCACCCACCACGCCCCCGGCTTCCGCCCCGACCCGGCCCAGCTCGCCGAGCACCTCGCCCGGGTCGGCGCGATCGTCGTCGTCGACGAGGTGGAGCCCTCCGGGCCGGAGCTGGAGCAGTTCCTCGCCGCCGCGCCCGACTGCGCCTTCCTGATCTCCGTCGCCCCCGACAGCCCGCAGCTGACGCCGGACTCCCGGCTCCGCGACCACCTGGTCGCCGGCCTCTCCCGGCCCGCCTGCCTGGCACTCGCCGCCCGGCTGGCCGGGCGGCCCCTGGACGCGGCCGAGAAGGCCTGGGCGGTGGACCTCTGGTTCGAGTCCGAGGGCCTGCCGCTGCGGTTCGTCCAGGCCGCCGCGCTGCTGCGGCAGCGGGACGTCGCGGTGGACGCCCTGGTCGCCGCCGAGGACGACCGCATGGACGTCTTCGGAGCCGTCCGGGAGCCGGTCCACGACCCCGACCCGGCGGTCCGTGAAGCCGCGCTGCGCGGGAACGTCCCACTGCCCTCGGTCGCCGAGTCCACGCTCCCCGCCGTCCGGCTCGCCGAGGGCCTCGGGGAGACCGCCCAGGCCGTACTGCGGCTCGCCGTGGCGCTCGGCGGCGAGTGCCCGACCGCCCCGCACCTGCCCGCGCTGATCGACGTCGGCCAGGGCGAGAACGCGCTCGCCGAGCTCGCCGACGCGGGGCTCGCCGTCTCCATCGGCGGCCACCACCGGCTCACCGCCGGGGCGCTGGAGCTGCTCGCCCCGCACTGGCCCGCCCGCGGCAGCGTCGACGGCGCCGCGCAGCACTTCGCCTGGTGGGTCGGCCACTCCTCGGTCTCGCTGGCGCAGATCGCCGCCGAGGCCGAGGTGGTGATCGGCGTACTCCTGGCCGACCGGGCCGCGGGACGGCACGCCTCCGTACTGCGGCTGGCCCGGGCGGCCGCCCCGGCGCTGGCGCTGGCGCTGCGCTGGGGGGCCTGGGAACGCGCCCTGCAACTGGGTCTGGAAGCCGCCCGGAAGACCGGCGCGCGGGTCGACGAGGCGTGGTTCCACCACGAGTTGGGCGTCTACGCGATCTGCGTGCGGGAACCCGGCCGGGCCACGGCCGAGTTGGAGGCCGCACTCGCCCTGCGGGCCGCCCTCGGCGAGCAGCGCGGGGCGCCCGGCGCCCGGCGGATGCTCGACCTGCTGCGCGCCGACGGCCGGCAGCTGCCGCCCGCCGCGCCGGCCGGCTCCGGGTCCGCCCGCCGGCCCGTCATCCGGGCCATCGCCCAGGTGCCCCTGCGGCTCAGGGCCACCACCACGGGCCCCGGCCGCACCAGGCGCACGGTGATCGCCGCCTCGGCGGCCGTGCTCGCGCTGGGCGTCCTCGGTACGGCGGTCGCGATGACGGCCGACGGGGAGCCGAAGGGAACGGATCCGCACAGCAGCAGCGACGACGGCTCCCTGCCGACCGGCACCCGGCCGTCGCCCCGCTCCGGCAGCCCCCGGCCGACCGCCTCGGGGCCCTCCTCCACGGCCGCGCCCGAGACCTCCGCCCCGACGGCCCCGCCCACGGCCGAGGAGCCCGAGGACGGGCCCTCGACGGGCGCCGTCGCCTCGCGGTCACGGTCGGCCTCGCCGTCGGCGTCGAAGCGGCCGAGCCGGTCGCCGAGCACGGGGACGACGAGCACCGCCCCGCAGTCCACGGCCCCGGGCCAGTCGCAGTCGGCGGGCGGCGCGGGGGGAACGGGCGGCAACCCGCCGCCCCCGGGCGGCGGCACGGGCGGCGGAGGCGGCACCGGCGGGAACGGCACCACGAACGGGGGAACGGCGGGCGGAGGGTCCACGCAGCCCCCCGGAGGCGGCACGCCGCCGACCACCCAGCCCCCGGCGACCCCGACGACCGTCCCGACGACAACGGTCCCCTCGACCACGACGACGCCGCCGGACTCGGGGAGTCCGACGGCGTCCACGACGTCCGCGTCGCCGACCGGCTGACGGTCGGCGACGCCGGGTCGGGTCTGCGGGTGGGGTCAGGTCAGGTGCGGGTCAGAACAGCTTCAGCTTGTCGTCGTCGATGCCGCGCAGCGCGTCGTAGTCCAGGACCACGCAGCCGATGCCCCGGTCGGTGGCCAGCACACGGGCCTGCGGCTTGATCTCCTGCGCGGCGAAGACGCCCTTCACCGGGGCCAGCAGGGGGTCCCGGTTGAGCAGTTCCAGATAGCGGGTGAGCTGTTCCACACCGTCGATCTCGCCGCGCCGCTTGATCTCGATGGCGACGGTCGCGCCGTCCGAGTCGCGGCAGAGGATGTCGACCGGTCCGATCGCGGTGGGGTACTCGCGGCGGATCAGGGACCAGCCGGCGCCGAGCACCTCCATCCGGTCCGCGAGCAGCTCCTGGAGGTGTGCCTCGACACCGTCCTTGATCAGACCCGGGTCCACTCCGAGTTCGTGGGACGAGTCGTGCAGCACCTCCTCCAGCGTGATGATGAGCTTCTCGCCGGCCTTGTTCTCCACCGTCCAGACCCCGTCGGCGACCTTGAGGGCGCACGGCGGGGACATCCAGTTGAGCGGCTTGTAGGCGCGGTCGTCGGCGTGGATGCTGACGCTGCCGTCGGCCTTGACCAGGATGAGCCTGGTGGCGGAGGGCAGATGGGCGGAGAGCCGACCGGCATAGTCGACTGAGCAGCGGGCAATTACGAGACGCACGGTCGACCACGCTAGCCCACCGGGGCCAGTTGATGCGATTCCGCGACGGCCGGGTGAAGAATCCGCGAACCCCGCGAACATGGATGCCCTGCGATCCCTCGAAAGCCTGTCGGCACCCTGGCGGCCACCACCATTGGCAGCTACGGTGTGTGACGGCTTGCTTGCGGGATCGCTGTCAACGGGGATGGAGACTTCAGATGAACGATCCGACGGGATCCGGCCAATCTGGTGCACCGGGGCTCATTCCCGGAGCAATCAGCCGGAACCACCGGTCCGGTCCGCCGTTGACTGCCACGCTGTTCTGAGCGGTTGGCGCCCCCGACCACGTCCCTCAACGGGTCCTCGGCGCCCCCGCCTCGGCGCGGTGCCGGAAACAAGGCCGTCCGACGGCGTCACACCCGTCCGACGGTGTTCCGGACATCCCGCGCTTCACCCTCACCCTCACCCTCAGCTCGGACTTGGACTACGCACCACCACCCGTGCGCCGCGCGGGTGGACCGCGAGAGGAGAATCCATGTCGCTCGACGTCTCACCGGCCCTGCTGGAGAAGGCCGAGCGGGACGAGGTCGACGAGCGGGAGTTCGTCGACTGCGTCCGCGTCTCCCTGCCGTACGCCTGGGACCTGATCAGCTCGCTGGTCGCCCAGGCGAAGGTCGACGGCACCGACTTCGCCGACAACCAGGTACCTCCGCCCAGCGAGCAGGCCCGCGGCCAGCTCCTTCGGGCGCTCGCCAGTGACGCCATCCGGGGTGCCCTGCAGCGGCATTTCGGTGTCCAGCTGGCCTTCCAGAACTGTCACCGGGTGGCGGTCTTCGTGCCGTCGTCCGCCAACAAGAAGCGGTACGAGCGGTTCACCTCCGTTCGGGCGCAGCTGCTCAACCAGTCCGAGGAACTGCGGGACTGCTGAGCACCGGTCGGCTCGCGCCGGATACGCCACCGGGCCGCCCGCCCCCACGAAGGGGGACGGGCGGCCCGGGCCGTGTTGTCGCCCGCTCGCCTCGGGCCTGCTCGGGGCGGGTGTCGCCCGCTCGCCTCCGGGCCTGCTCGGGGCGGGTGTCGCCCGCTCGCCTCCGGGCCTGCTCGGGGCGGGTGTCGCCCGCTCGCCTCCGGGTTGCTTCGGTTCGGTGCGCGCGGCCGGGTCCGACCGGCTTCAGCTCAGTTGCGGCAGCACCTCGGAGCCCAGCCGGGCGATGTTGTGCAGGGTGGCCTCGTGGTCGCCGCTTCCCTCGGCGAGCAGCGCGAAGCGGCGGATGCCGGTCCTTTCGGCGGTGGCCAGCAGCCGGTCCGCGCACTGCCTCGGCGTGCCCACCGCGTGCAGGTCGCAGAGGAGTTCGGTGTACTCGCGGGGGTCGCGCATCTTGCGTTCCCGGCCGTCCACCGTGCGGTGGGCGCCGAGCCCGTACTCGAACCACCCGGGCATCGCGCGCAGCAGGGTGGCCCGGGCCGCCGAGGTCCGGTCGTCCACCTGGGCCACGCCGGCCGCGACGTGCTGGCGGCCGACCCGCCGCAGCTGCTCCTCGCTGCGCCCGGCGGCCAGCCAGGCGGAACGATACAGCTCCAGCATGTGCAGCTTGTCGTCGTCGCCGGAGTGCATGCCGAGCAGCATCGGCAGGCCGCGTTCGGCGGCGTTCCGCACCCCGCCCGGCGAGGTGCAGGCGACCACCACCGGCGGGCCGGCGACCGGTCGGCCGACGGCGGTGAGCTCCTCGCCGGGGCCGTCGGCGTCCTGACGCTGGCGGGGGAACCGGAGCAGCCCGCTGCGTTCGTCGACGCCGAGCCAGGCGCCAAGGTCGGGGCGGCGGGGCGGCTCGGTGGCCCGGGGCACCACGGCCACTTCGGGGAACTCGAACTGCGGTCCGGACGCGCCCACCCGGGAGCCGCGCAGCCAGCGCAGCAGCAGGTCGAGCCGTTCCGGGAACCCCTGCTCGAAGGCCTCCACGCCGCCACCGAACACGTCCAGGTCGATCCAGGGCCCGCCGCGCCCCACGCCGAGCGTGAACCGCCCGCCGGACGTGAGGTGGAGCAGCGCGGCCTGTTCGCCGAGGGCCACCGGGTGGGCGGTGGAGAGCACGCTGACCGCCGTCCCGATGCCGATCCGCCGGGTGCGGCCGAGCAGCAGCGCGGCCAGGGTGGCGGCGTTCGGGCAGACCCCGTACGGGACGAAGTGGTGTTCGGCGAGCCAGACGCTGTCCAGCCCCGCGCGTTCGGCCTCGACGGCGGCGCGGACGGTGCGGTCCAGCGCCTCGCCGTGGGTCTGGCCCGGGAACTGTGCGGAGAGCAGGAAGGCGCCGACGAGCACGGGAGCGGTGTCCGCGGGTGCGGCACCGGCCCGTTGGACGGTCGGCAGGGGAGTGCCGGCGGTGCCCGTCGCGGCGGTGGTGGTCAGCGCCGGGCCGGGTGCCGGCGGGCGGACCCCGACGGGTCGGCGGGTCTCGGCGCGGGCGCTGGTTCTGGTCATACTGAGAGCCTCCTCGGGTGCGCGCAGGGTCTGCGGGCCCCGCCTGTCCCCTCGTGAGTAGCCCATGTCATGTGCCAATGGCACGCCGAACCACCAATTTCCCAGAAGAACGGGTGGATATCACGGGAAACACCGGAGCACGGTCCGATGCCGTGATAGAGACCCGGCGGGCGGCCCCCGGCCGTAGGCTTGAACGGTTCCGCGACCACCGTAGAGAGGTAGCCCGCCGTGTCGCCCCGCCGTAACCGGATCAAGATCGCAGCCGACCGCGAGCCGGCCGAGCAGGCCGCCCCGCCGGGGGGTGCGCTGCGCCGCACCGACAACTACCAGGGCGAGGACTGGGTGGTGCAGACGGTGGCGGGTACGGCGGGCCGGCACTACCGCTGCCCGGGGTGCGACCAGGAGATCCCGCCCGGTGTCGGCCATGTGGTGGCCTGGCCGATGCACGGCGCGGGGGTGGACGACCGCCGGCACTGGCACCGGGCGTGCTGGGGCGCCAGGGAGCGCCGGGCCTCGAACCTGCTCCGCGGCCGCGGCGCGCCCCGGTACTGACGGCGACGCCCCTTCCCCCCGGCCGGCCGCGGCTCGGGAGGGGGAAGGGGCGTGGACCGTGCGGGGGCGGCGGTGGAGGCGGCGCGCGCCGTCAGGCGTCCCGCCGCTTCAGCACCAGCGCGCCGCCGGCCAGGGCGGCGACCGTCCAGGCCAGGCAGATGAGGAAGCCGGTCCACGGCCCGTACGGCTGGCCGTTCTGCTCGTACACCAGCATCATCCGGGAGCCCGCGTAGTCGGGGAAGTAGTGGGCCAGCGTCTTGACCTTCGGCACCGCCGACAGGATCGGCGAGAGCAGGAAGAAGAACGGGACCAGCACGCCCAGCGCCAGCGTCTGGTTGTGCAGCATCGCGGTGACGCCGGCCGAGAAGAGGCAGAGCATCGTCAGGTAGAGCGCGGCCCCGAACACCGCGCGCAGGACGTTCGGTTCGCCGAGGTCGGTGGAGTGGTCGCCGAGCAGGGCCTGGCCGACGAAGAAGGTGAGGAACGCCGTCACCAGCGAGACCGCCAGGGCGAGTCCGCCGAGCACCACCGCCTTGCCGGTGAGGAGCGTGCCGCGCTGGGGGACGGCGGCCAGGGTGACCCGGATCATCCCGGTGCTGTACTCGTTGCCGACCGCCAGCACCCCGAAGACGATGATGGCCAGCTCGCCGAGGATGATGCCGGAGAAGGCGGTGCCGGTGGCGTCGAAGGGGCTGTCGTCGCTCCGGAACTCCTCGAAGTTGTTGCGGGTGAGCAGCGACAGCAGGGCGCCGATGCCGAGCGTGATCACGAAGGTCAGGGCGAGCGTCCAGATCGTCGAGCGGACGCTGCGGATCTTGGTCCACTCGGACTGCAGGATCGCGGGGAAGGACGCCATCTCAGTTCTCCTCGGTACGGGGGGCCGCCGGCTGCGCCGCCTTGCCTCCCTGCCAGTCGGCGCCCCAGACGCCGGGTGCGCCGGCCGCGTCGCGGCCCGGGCCGTCCCCGGCGTGGTACTCCACCGAGTCGGCCGTCATCTGCATGAAGGCCTCCTCCAGGGAGGCCTGCTGCGGGCTGAGTTCGTGCAGCACCACGCCCTGTGCGGCGGCCAGCTCGCCGAGTGCGGCGAGGCTGCCGTCGACGACCTCGTACGAGCCGTCCGGGCCCGGTTCGTGCCGCACTCCGGCGCCGGCCAGGGCGTCGAGCAGCCGTTCGGGCTGGGGGGTGCGCAGCCGGACGGCGGAGCGGGAGTTGCGGCGGATGAACTCGGCCATCGACAGGTCGGCGAGGAGCCGGCCCCTGCCGATGACCACCAGGTGGTCGGCGGTGACGGCCATCTCGCTCATCAGGTGGGAGGAGACGAAGACGGTCCGGCCCTCGGCGGCGAGTCGCTTCATCAGGTTGCGGATCCAGAGGATGCCCTCCGGGTCGAGTCCGTTGACCGGTTCGTCGAACATGACGATCTCCGGGTCGCCGAGCAGGGCGGAGGCGATGCCGAGCCGCTGGCCCATGCCGAGCGAGAAGCCCCGGGCTCGCTTGCGGGCGACCGGGGTGAGACCGACGAGGGCGAGCGCCTCGTCGACCCGGCGGGTGGGGATGCGGTTGCTCTGGGCGAGCCAGAGCAGGTGGTCCCGGGCCGTGCGCCCCGGGTGGACGGCCTTGGCCTCCAGCAGCGCGCCGATGTACTTGAGCGGTTCGCTGAGCTGCCCGTACCGTCTGCCGTCGATGGTGACGCGGCCGCCGGTGGGCCGGTCCAGGTCGAGGATCATGCGCATGGTGGTGGACTTGCCGGCGCCGTTGGGGCCGAGGAACCCGGTGACCACGCCCTGGGGGACCTTGAAGCTCAGCCGGTCCACGGCGAGGGTCTTGCCGTAACGTTTTGTCAGCTCGTGCAACTCGATCATTCGCGCTCCCTTACTCTCCGTCAGGCTATGACAAAGGGGACAATGCGGCCCGCTGAGTGGGCCCGCCGGGCGCACCGGAATACGGTGTGCCCATGACCCAGCTCCCCTCCGCAGTGTCGGTCCGCGAGAGCGGTACCGGAACTCCCCTCGTGCTGCTGCACGCCTTTCCGCTCAACGCCGCCATGTGGTCCTCCCAACTGGACGAGCTGCCCGGACCGACCGGGGACGAGGCCCGGGTGATCGCCCCCGACCAGCGCGGCTTCGGAGGCACCGTGCTGGGCACCGACGAGCCCTCGCTGGACGCGGTCGCCGACGACGTCGCCCTGCTGCTGGACGCGGCCGGGGTCGACCGGGCGGTGCTCGGGGGCCTCTCGATGGGCGGGTACGTGGCGCTGGCCTTCGCCCGCCGCCACCCCGACCGGCTGGCGGGCCTGCTGCTGGCGAACACCAAGGCCACCGCCGACACGGAGGCCGCCCGGGCCAACCGGGAACGGATCGCCTCCGCGGTGCTGGCCCGCAACAGCGTCCGGCTGCTGCTCGACGAACGGATGGCGGCCGGCCAGCTCGGCCCGGACTCGCAGCACCTGGCCGACCGGGTGCAGACGCTGATCGCCGCCGCGCCGCCGGCCGCCGTCGCGTGGGCGCAGCGGGCCATGGCGGCCCGGCCGGAGACGCTGGACGTCCTGGCCGGGCTGCGGGTGCCGACCACGGTGGTGGCGGGTGCGGAGGACGGCCTCGTGCCGCTCGCCGAGGCGGAGCTGATGGCGCGGGCCCGGCCGGACGCGGAGCTGACGGTGCTCCCCGGGGTGGGTCACCTGAGCGCGATCGAGGCGCCGGAGGCGTTCAACGCGGCCGTGCGCCGGCTGCTGGTCCGGGTGGCCGCCGGATGAAGGACGAGCGGGAGCGCTGGGACTTCTCGGCGCTGGAGGTGACCGGCCGGATGCCGGTGACCAACCGGGGCGAGGGACTGCTCGAACTGACCCTGGAGCCACTGGGAGAGGACTACTGGATGCGTCCGGGGGAGACGTTCATCGTCTCCTCGTACGGGGACTTCGGCTCGGGTCACCCGTTCGAGGTGCAGTACTGGCCCGATTCGGTGTCGGTCTGGTGCACCTCGTGGTTCGGCACCGTCTCGGACGACGACGGCAACCAACTGAGCTGCGGGCACCAGCGGCCGGACGGCGCGTACCCGCGCTGAACGCGCCCCGGGGCGGCCCGGGAAGCCCCCGGCCGTCTCCCGGGCTTCCTGGGGGCCTCCGGGGCCCCTGTGACGCCGGCGGTCACGCCGGTCCCGGAGGCGGCCCCCGGAGGCGGCCCCGGAAACGGGGGAGCCGGTCCCGGACAGCACGACGGGCCCCCACCCCGGAGGGTGGGGGCCCGTCGGTCAGGGCGTCAGCGCGACTGCTGGGCGGGCACGCCCAGGGAGTCGTCGCCTGGCAGCGAGGCGGCGGCCACGGCCGCGCCGGTCAGCGTCGCCAGCATCTCGCGGACGTTGGTCAGCTGGGCGTTGATGCTGTCGCGGCGGTTGGTGAGCGCCGCCAGCTCGCGCTCGGACTCGCTGCGGATCCGGTCGGCCTTGGCGTTCGCGTCGGCCACGATGTCCTCGGACTGGCGCTGGGCCGTCTCGACGGTCTGACGGGCACGGCGCTCGGCGTCGGTCCGCAGCTTCTCGGCCTCCAGGCGGAGCTGCTCGGCCCGGTGCTCGATCTCGGCCAGACGCTTCTCGGCCTTGGCCTGACGGGCGGCGAGGTCGCGCTCGGACTGCTCGCGGCGCTTGGCCAGGTTGGTCTCGAACTCCAGCGCGGCCTGGGCGGCCTTGGTGCGGGTCTCCTCGAAGAGGGCGTCCGCCTCCTCGCGCTTGTTCTGGGCGTCCTTGTTGGCCTCGGCCCGCAGCTGGGCGCTGTCGCTCTTGGCCTTGTCGACGATCCGCAGACCCTCGTCCTCCGCCTTGGCCTTGCGGTCCTTGGCGTAGTTCTCGGCCTCCGTGCGGACCTGCTGGGCGGCCGCCTCGGCCAGCTCGCGGTGCTGCTCGGCGGCGCGGTGCGCCTCGTCGCGCAGGTCCTTGGCCTCCTCCTCGGCGAGCCGCAGGATCTTCTCGACCCGGGCGCCGAGACCCGCGTACGAGGGCTCCGCCTCGGCGACCGCCGCCTGGGCGGTCTGGGTCTCCAGGTGGAGCTCCTCGATGCGCTTCTCGAGTGCGCTGATCCGGGTCAAGGCACTGTCACGGTCGGCCACCAGCTTGGTGATCCGCTCGTCGACCTGGGCGCGCTCGTACCCACGGCGCACCAGGTCGAAGCCGTGAGGGGAGTGACTGTCGCTCATGGGGTTCTGGGCTTCCTGTCGTCAAACCGCTGAGGTGGTTGAGGGAATCCTGACACGGTACCGGAGTGTCGACGGCGAAACGCCGTTGTCTCGCGGACAATGTCCGCTCAATCGGGTGGTGCGCTCTTGGAGCGATTGCCACTCGACCGGGGAGCGCCAACTCCGGCACCGGCCTTGGCACCCCCGTCCTTCTTGGTGGTGCTTCCCCCGTTTGCCTGCGCGACCGGCGACGGCGCCTCGAAGGCCTCCAGCGCGGACAGCACGTCCTGCACGCGGGAGATCTCCGTGTTGATGTCCTTGCGGCGGCGCACCAGCTCGTCCAACTCGCGACGGCCCTCGTCGGTGACCCGCTTCGCCTCGGCCCGTGCCTCGGCGAGCAGCCGCTCGGCCTCCGCCTTCGCCAGCTCGACCTGCTCGTCCGCGGCCTCGTCGGCGGCCCGCAGCCGCTTCTCCACCTCGGCCGCCGCCGAGTCGAGCCGCTCCTCCGCCTCGTCCTGGGAGGACTTCAGCTTCGCCTCGGCCTTGATGATCAGCGCCTCGGCGCGGCTGGTCGAGTCGGAGAGCTTGGTCTCGGCCTCCTTGAGCAGGCCCTCGGCCTTGCGCACGGCCGAGATCCGGACCTTGCTGGCCTCCGCGGACGCCACCGAGGTCAGCTCGTTGGCGCGGTCCTCGGCGCCCGTGACCAGCGCCGCCGCCCGCTCCTCGGCCTCGGCGACGGTGGCGACCGCCTGCTCCTCGGCCTCGGTCAGCTGCTCCTGGGCGGCCGTCACCAGCGCGTCCACCCGCTCGCCGGCCGACTTCATGGCCTGCGCGTTCTCCTTGCGGGCGCGCTCGTGCAGGGCCTCGACCTCGGCGTCGGTGCGCTCGCGGAGCTCCTCGGCACGCTCACGGATCGCCGTGGCGTCCCGGCGGGCCTCGGAGAGCAGCGCGTCGGCGTCGGCCCGGCCCTTCTCGACCGCGTCCTGACCGGCCGCCTCGCCGGCCCCGACCAGCCGGTCGGCCTCCTTGCGGGCGGCCGCGACCATCGCGTCCGCCTGCTCCTCGGCGGCGGCCGTGGTGGCCAGCGCGGTGGTCTGGGCGTCCTCACCGAGCGACTCGGCGTCCGCGAAGGCCTTCTCCAGGACCGACTTCGCCTGGTCGCGGGTGGCCTTGTCGAAGTGCTCGGCGGCCTCGCGGATCTCGGCGTCGAAGGCGTCGGCACGGGCGTGGGTCGCCGTGTCGTAGTCGTCCGCGAGGCTGCGGGTGGCGAACGCGTACTCCTCGGCCTCGGCACGCAGCTGGGCGGCGAAGTCCTCCGCCTCGGCGACCAGCGCGGCCGACCGGTCCCCGGCGGCGGCCACCGTCCGGGCGGCCAGTGCCTCGGCCTCGGCGCGCTGCTGCTCGGCGGCCTCCTGGGCGGCGTGCAGCTCGGCCTCGGCGTCGGCCCGCACCTGCTGGTCGTAGGCGTGCGCCTCGGCGTGGCGGCGGGACAGTTCGGCGTCGGCGGCCTCCCGCTCGGCGGTCAGCTCAAGCTCGGTCTGCTCACGCAGGGCTGCCGTCTCGGCGGCGGTCCGGGCGCGCAGGTCGGCGGTCTCGCGGTCGGCCAGGGCCCGCTGTTCGGTGGTCTCGCGGTCGGCGGCGTCGTGCAGCTCGGCCACCGCGCGGTCGGTGCGCTCGCGCAGCTCGGTCGTCTCGCGGTCGGCGAGCGCCCGCTGTTCGGTGGTCTCCCGGTCGGCGGTGTCGCGCAGGTCCGCGGCGGCCTGCTCGGCCCGCTCCCTGACCTCGGCGGCCTCCCGCTCGGCGGCGGCCCGCAGATCGGCGATCTGCTGCGAGGCGGTCGCGTGCAGGCCGGCCACCGACTGGCGGACCTCGGCGGCCTCCTCCTCGGCGGCCTCGATCAGCGCGGCGGCCTCCAGATCGGCGGCGGCGATCAGGTCCTCGCCGTCCAGACGGGCCTGCTCCAGCACCTCGCCCGCCTCGGCGCGGATCGAATCGGCGGTGGCGCGGGCCTCGGACAGCTCCCGGCCGGCCTCGGCGCGGACCGTCCCGGCCTGCTCGTCGGCCAGCGCCAGCTCGGCCTCGGCCCGCTCGCGCATCTCCTTGGCGGCCTTCTCGGCCTCGGCCCGGCGCCGCTCGGCGGCGGCCCGGGCGGCCTCCAGCGTCTGCTCGGCCTCGGCCCGCAGCCGGGCGGTTTCGGCGGTGGTGCGGTCGGTGAGTTCGGTGGCGGCTTGTTCGGCTTCGGTGCGGACGCGGGTGGCGTGTGCCTCGGCGGCTTCGCGCAGTGCCGTGGTTTCGGCGGTGGTGCGGTCGGTGAGTTCGGTGGCGGCTTG
>NZ_JAQYWZ010000477.1:0-6300 GCF_036290945.1 Streptomyces sp. BE303 | reverse complement strand
TGACGAGGGTCGCGTACTGGCCCCGGCGGGGCAGCACCAGGTGGCTGGAGGCCGGGTACCGCAGCCAGTCCGGCACGTCCTCGGGCGAGTCGTACAGGTCGTCGAAGCTGGCGGACAGGGCTACGGCCTCGACCTTGGTGACGCGCAGTGGCTGGGTACGCAAGTGTGTTCATACCTTTCTTCGTGGGGTGGTTCTGGTCATTCGTAGGATCAGGACACCGCGGGGTGGCTTCAGGAGACTGACCGTCCGGCACCTCACGACGACTCGGCCGCTGACTGGGATGCGCTAACCAAATCGCTCGTATGGACACGTCGGGGAGGCCGTCTGCTGGGACGAGTACACGCGCGTCGACGGGGAGAACCGGATACCGGAACTGTGGGACGGTACGGACGCGGGCAAGGCCGCACACTGTTGTACGTTGATCCACAAGGACGAGAAACTCCGTGCTGTCCCGACGAGTGTCGAACAGCGAGTCCGAACTCCCGGAACTGCGCAGCGACGTACTGGAGCTGGCTGACGGTGGCTTGGTCACCTGGGTCGTGAACGTCAGCGGAGGCACACTGTGGGTCGCGTTCCTGGTCAGCCACCCGCGGAAGCCTCCATGGCGAGGGGCACGGCCCACGTCGCACAAGGCTCGGCCGAGGCCGGGCACACCGTCGTCCCCGGGAGAGAATGCCTCCGAAGGTGGTCCACATCCTGGCCAGGCAGGTGATGTCCCTCGGCCCGACGATCGTCGAGCTCGAAGCCCTGGTCGAGGGCCGGCTTCGTGAGCGTCCCCACGTCGAAGCGATCACCAGCATGCCTGGCATTGGCGACATGCGCGGCGCCGAGTTCATTGTTGCCGTGCCGCCGACCCGTGCGGCCCATGCGGGCGGCTTCGGCTACGTCGCCCGACGTCTCTACCGCCACCTCAACAACGCCGCCGCGACGGCGCCAGGGGTTGACGAGACATAGAAGCTTCATGGGGATCTCCTGAGTACGGTCCCCGCCCTCCGGTCGAGGGAAGGTCATCGAGGGGCAGGTGTCTGTGATCTCGTCGTGGGAAATCTCGTGTCCGGTGAGGATGGCGGTCGCGGTCGCGGTGGCGGCGAAGCCGCGATGCCGAAGGGGCGACTGGTGCGTTGCTGTGCGTGACGAGGGGGCGGCGATGACGGGGCGCCTACGAACTTGCGGCCCGATGCTGATGCGGCCCTCGCACGGTTCGGCGGCGAGTGCGGCCTGGCGGCCGAAGACCGAGTCCTTGCAGATGGCGCTGATCGTGGCGGGTGGCACGACGAGGATGCTTCTGGCAGCAAACGAACCCCTTAACGGTATTTGATATACGAACTCAGGGCCATGGGTGTGACCGGATCGTTTCCCGGCCCGGTCGCCCCGCGCGCGGTCCCCGGTCACGGGAGGTGGGGGCGGAAGGGGGCGGCGGCGGGAGCGGTGACCGTGCAGGGCCGGGCCAGTACCGCCCCCGCCAACGGGCCGGGGGCGGCCAGCCGGTGCAGCGCGGTGGTCACGTACATCCGGCCGCCGCCGAAGGCCACGCTGCTGACGTTCGCGGCGGGCACGGCGAGCACGGCTTTCAGCAGCCCGCGCGCGTTGTAGCAGTGCACCCGTCCCGCGCCCCACAGGGCGACCCAGAGCAGGCCCCGGTCGTCGACCGTCATACCGTCCGGCCTCCCCTCCTCAGGGGCCAGGCGCACCAGTGTGCGGGCCGGGCCGAGGCGCCCGGAGAAGGAGTGCACCCGGTAGGCGGTGATCGTTCCGTGGGCACTGTCGGCCAGGTAGAGCGTGGTGCCGGTGGCGTCGAAGGCCGGGCCGTTGGGCACGGTGAGGCCGGTCAGCACGCGGTGCGCCGAGCCGTCCGGGTCGATCCGATGGAGCGCGCCGACGCCGCGGGCCGCGTCCACGGCCATGCTGGTCGCCCAGAATCGGCCGGCCGAATCGCAGGCGCCGTCGTTCATCCGCAGCCGGTGTCCGGCGGCGGCCGGCACCCGGGCCAGCCAGTGCGGCTGACAGCCCGGGCGCAGCAGGGCGACGCCGGTGCCGACCGCTGCGATCCACTGCCCCGGGCGGCCGGCGACCGGGGCGACGGCGCCCAGCGGCATATCGAGGTCGAGTTCGCGCCAGGGGTGGCGTGCGCGGTTGGGGTGGCAGCCGTACAGGATTCCCTGGAGGAGGTCGACGAAGTACAGCCGACTCTCGTGCCAGCGTGCGCCCTCGCCCAACTGGTAGCGCCCGGGTGTCCAGGGTTGCCAGTCGTGGGTGGTCATCGCCGTCTCCTTTCCTCGTTCGCCGCGTGCCGTGTCGGCTCGTGCGGTCGGTTCACCGCAGGGTGGTGCCGGGCTCGCTGTCGAGCAGGTCCAGTTCGTGCCGGAAGGGCAGGCCTTCCCAGTCGCCGGCGGCCGCGACCGCGAAGGCGCCGGTGGTCACCGCTCGGTGGAGCCGGCCGGCTGCCGGCAGGCCGTCCAGAAGTGCCGAGAGGTAGCCGGCGACGAAGGCGTCCCCGGCACCGACGGTGTTTTTGACCGGAACGTGTACGGCGGGCCGGGCCACCGTGCCGTTCCCGGTGAATACTTCGGCGCCGGCGGCGCCGCGCTTGACCACGATCTCGCCGACGCCGAGGTCGAGCAGGGCTTGGACGCGGTCGGTCTCGGTCGTCGCGCCGGCCGGGGCGACGAGGGCAAGTTCGTCGTCGGAGGCCACGACGATGTCGAGCAGGGGGGCCAGTGGTCGCAGCACGCGGGCCGCGGCGGCGCGTGACCAGAGTTTGGAGCGGTGGTTAACGTCCAGGCAGATGGTGGCGTGCCCGGTCCGGGCCGCCGCTTCCAAGGCGGCGCGTGGGCCGGGGCCGAGGGCTGCGGTGATGCCAGTGAGGTGGACGACGCGGGCGCCCTCGGCGAGCGCGGCGGCCAGGTGGTCGGGGGTGAGCCGGGATCCGGCGGAGCCGGTGCGGTAGTACGCGACGCGGACGACGTCGGCCACGCGGGGTTCGAAGACCACCAGTGCGGTGGGGGCGGCGGTGTCGACGGCGGCGTGTGTGACGTCCACGCCCTCGGCGCGCAGGGTGCGCAGGACCAGGCGGCCGAGCTCGTCGTCGCCGGTGACGCCTATCCAGCGGGTGTCGTGGCCGAGGCGGGCCAGGCCGATGGCGACGTTGGACTCAGCTCCGGCGACCGAGAGGTCGAGGGTGCCGCCGAGGTGGAGCGGGCGGGCGGAGCGCAGAGCGGCCATGGCCTCGCCGAGGGTCAGGACGTCGGGCACGGGGTCTCCTGGGCCAGGGCGCGGAAGGCGGCGATGCGCGCGGGCAGGCGGGTGTCCCCGCCGGTGTGGGCGGCGGTGCCGATCAGCGGTCCGCCGACGCCGACGGCGAGGGCGCCTGCGGCGAGGAAGGCGCGGGCTGATTCGGCGTCGATGCCGCCGACGGGGACGAATGGGGTGGTCGGGAAGGGATCGCGCAGGGCACGCAGAAGGCCGGGGCCGCCGAGGCTCGCGGGGAACAGCTTGACCGCGGTGGCGCCCTCGGTCAGCGCGAGGGCGACCTCGGTGGGCGTGACGGCTCCGGCGAGGACCGGCATGCCGAGCGCTCTCGCCTCGGCCACGGCCCTGGTGACGCCGGGCGTCACCGCGAAGGCGGCGCCGGCGCGGGCGGCGGCGCGGACGTCGGCGGCGGTGACCAGGGTCCCGGCGCCGAGCGCGGCCGACGGGCCGAGCACCGCGCGGGCCCGCGCCAGGACGGCCAGGGCGTCGGTGGTGGTCAGTGACACCTCGACCACGTCGATGCCGGAGGCGAACAGGGCCAGGACGGTGTCGAGGGCGGCGGCGGGGTCGTCGCCCCTCACGATGGCGAGGATTCTGCGGGTGTGCAGGGCGTGGAGAAGGTCGTCGGCTTGCACGGATACCTCCGGGGCACAGGACTCAGGACCGACAGTTAGGATATCGTATACTTTTCGTGTTGCGGGTCCACCCCGGCCCGCCGTTTCCCGCCCTGCCCGGCGAAAGGTATCCCCCGATGACCCGAACAGCCCTGATCACCGGCGCGGCGGGCGGCATCGGCAGCGCCGTGGCCCGCCGTCTAGCCGCCGACGGCCTGCGCGTGGCCGGCCTCGACCTCACCGACCCCCGACTGCCCGGCGTCGCCCACCACCGCGCGGACGTCACCGACGCCAGCCAGGTCCGCACCGCGGTCCGGGCGGCCGTCGACGAGCTGGGAGCGGCGGACGTCCTGGTGACCTGCGCCGGGATCACCGAGGGGCTCCCGCTGCACCTGACCTCCGACGAGCAGTGGCAGCGGGTCCTCTCGGCCAATCTCGACTCGGTGTTCCTGTGCGTGCGCGAGGTGTTGCCGACGATGATGGAGGCCGGGAGCGGAGCCGTGGTGACCATCGGTTCGGTGCTGCACCGCACCGCCGCACCGGGCCTGCCCGCCTACGCCGCCGCCAAGGGTGCGATCGCCGCACTGACGCGACAGCTTGCCGTGGACTACGGACGGTACGGCATCAGCTTCGTCACCCTCTCCCCCGGCTGGGTGCGCACCCCCGCCACCGAGTCGCGACTGGCCCCCGGCGAGGAAGACCTGGTTCGGCTCCGGGAGAGCAATCCGATGCACACAATCGTCGACGCCCAGGACATCGCGGAAGCCGTCGCCTTCGCCGCTTCCCCCGCCGCGGCCGCGCTCACCGGCTCCGAACTGGTCCTGGACGCCGGCGCCTCGATCGTCAGCCCCGCCAGCCTGCTGCGCGACACCCACCGCGAGCGCATGGGCCTACCCCTACTCGACACCCCCTAATGAAGCCGTTGTCAAACAGCTGAGATAACAGGGAGTCCAACTTGGCAGTACTGTCCGTCACGAACCAGGGCCGCAAGACGTTCACCCGACGCCGGGCCAGGGCCAGGACCGCCTGGGTATGGCGCTTGCCCTCGGCACGCTCGCGCTCGCAGTAGCGGCGGCCGGGACCGGAACCCCACGGGCGGCGCGGTCGGGACGGGGAGCCACCGGCCGGAGGAAGACCTCCACAGGGACGGGACGGTGGCGCGCGAGGATCGCGCGCAGCCGTAAACACTCAGGGCGGGGCGCACCAGCCAGCACGCGAGAACCAGGTGCGATCGCGAGGTCGCGCCGAACAGGGCCGCTCTCTCTCGGCCTGCGGCCCGAAGGGCCCCGTTCCGCACCTCATCAGTGCGCCGGATCGGCCTCGCAGCGGGTGTCACACTTGGGCGCGTCCATGCGGGTAGCCCTGACCGCCGGCCAGGGCGGCGGATTTCGCGAGTACGCCCCCGCACGAATCCGGGAGCAGGACGCCCTGCCAGTTCACGAGGCGCACTCGACCTCGTGTACGACCTGCGAGCTGATGTGGGCACGGGCCGCGTCCGCGGCCGCCTCGGGGTCGCGCCGACGCAGTGCGTCCATGATGACGTCGTGCTCGTCGACCACCGAGCGCCAGTTCCGGTCGCCCATCGGCGCGGTGATGCGGTAGCGGCGGATGGTGAGCAGCAGCTGTTCGGTGAGTTCGCCCAGGACGCGGTAGCCGGCGGCCTCGGCCAGGACCCGGTGGAAGCGGGAATTCAGCTCCGCCATCCTTACGAGTTCGCCCGCGTCCAGGGCGCCGCGCATTGCGCGCTGGACGCCTTCGAGCCCGCCAAGCCGGGTGCCGTCGATCCGTTCGGCCGCGATCGAGGCGATGAGCGCCTCGATCGCCTCGCGGGCGAGGAAGACGCCGCGCATCTCCGCGACGTCGACCGAGGCCACGGTCACACCGGCGTGGACCCGGGAGTCCAGCAGGCCGTCCGACTCCAGGCGCTTCACCGCCTCGCGGATGGGGATCTTGCTGATCCCGAACGTGCGCGCCAGCTCGTCCATGTTGATCCGCTCGCCGGACCTGAGGTCGCCCTGGGCGATGGCGTTGCGCAGGCTCTCGTAGACGAGGTCCGCCTTGCTTTTCACGGCGGGGATGCGCTCCGCCCAGCTACCTTGTCCCATCCATTCATCGTATGCGATATCCCGCCCCCTTGCGATCCCCTTCCGGGAAGATTCACCAGCTCCCCACCTCGGTCTTTGAGTACTTCTCCGTAAACGTATTGCCTGGCGGCAGATTCGTATACTAAATTCGACTCTGACGACCTGAGGCGTTCCCTCGGTCGCCGTGCGGGCGCCGCCCGGGCCGGGTGTACACCGTCCCCCACAAGCCGAGGAGCCACCATGCCTCGCGCCGTCACCACCACGCCCGGCATCCTCCCCGCGGAAGCGGCCCCCCGCTCGAACCACTGCGAACTCACCGCCGACACCCGCTCCCCGGGCCTGCTGCGGAACT
>NZ_JAQYWZ010000476.1:0-300 GCF_036290945.1 Streptomyces sp. BE303 | reverse complement strand
TTTTTTTTTTTTTTGTGTGGGTTTGTGTGTTTTTGTGTGTGTTTTGTTTTTTGGTTTTTGTTTTGTGTTTGTTTTTTTTTTTTTTTTTTTTTTTTGGGGGTGTTGTGGGGGGGGGGTGGGGGGTGTGTTTTGTGGTTTTTTTTGTTTTTTTTTTTTTTTTTTGTTTGGTTTTGGGGGGTGGTTGGGTTGGGGTTGTGTTTTTTTTGGTTGTTTTTTTTTTTTTTTGTTTTTGGTTTTTGGGGGGGGGTGGGGGGGTGTGGTGTTGGGGGTGGGGGGGGGGGGGCCGCCGCCCCCCCCCCC
>NZ_JAQYWZ010000475.1:0-318 GCF_036290945.1 Streptomyces sp. BE303 | reverse complement strand
TTTTTTTTTTTTTTTTGGGGTGTGGGGTTTTTTTTTTTTTTTTTTTTTTATATATTTTGTTTTGGTGTGTTGTTTTTTATTTTTTTTTTTTTTTGGTTTTTTTTGTTTGGTGTGTTTGTTTTTTTTTTTTTTGTTTTTTTTTTGGTGTTGTTGTTGTGTGTTTTTTTTTTTCTTGTGGGGTTGGTGGTTTACTTTTTGTTGGTGGTGGAGCGGACGAAGACCGCGTCGACCGCTACGTCGCGCTGGGGCGTACCGGCCACCAGGCCCATTTAGGCGAGGGCGTTCTGGGGGGCGGTCCGCTCCTGCGGGTCGGCGAAC
>NZ_JAQYWZ010000474.1:0-330 GCF_036290945.1 Streptomyces sp. BE303 | reverse complement strand
TTGGTGGTTGTTGGGTTTTGTTTTGGGGGGGGGGGGTGATTGTTGGTTTGTTTTTTTGTTTTTTTTGGTTTGTTTTTTTTTTTTTTTTTTTTTTTTTTTGTTGTTTTTGTTGGTTTTGTCTTTTTATTGTTGTTGTTTTTTTTTTTTTTTTTGTTTTTTTTTTGGTGGTTTGTTTTGTGTGGGGGGGGTTTTGGTTGTTTTGCGTGGTTTGGGGTGTGGTTGGGGGGGTGGTGGTTCGTGGGGGTTGTTGTGGTTTTGGTGTGTTTTTTGTTGGGTGAATTGGTGTTTTTGTTGTTTGTTTTTGTGTTGTTTTTGTAGGGTGCGGGGGCC
>NZ_JAQYWZ010000473.1:0-304 GCF_036290945.1 Streptomyces sp. BE303 | reverse complement strand
GTGGTGGTTGTTTTTTTTTTTTTTGGGTTGGTTTGTTTGTTTGTGTGTGTGGGTTGTGGGTGTTTGTGGCGTTGTGGGGGTGTTTTGTTTTTTTTTTGGGGGGTTGTTGGGGTGGTGGGGGGTGGGGGGGGGGGTGGTGTGGTGTGTGTGGGTGTTGTGGGGGGGGGGGGGGCGGGGGGGGGGGGGTGGGTGGTGTGTGGCGGTGGGTGGGGGGGGGTGGTTGGTGGGTGTGGGGGGGGGGGCCCGCCCCCCCCCCCCCCCGCCCCCCCCCCCCCCCCCCCCCCCCCCCCCCCCCCCCCCCCCC
>NZ_JAQYWZ010000472.1:0-330 GCF_036290945.1 Streptomyces sp. BE303 | reverse complement strand
TGTGAACAATGTCAACGACGATTCGTGGAACCTCTCTGTTCACGTGTGAACTGCTCGGAGGTCGGTGCTGGATATGCTGTGTGTTCTCAGCGGCCGGGCCGGTGGGGGGGGGGGGGGGGGGGGGGGGCGGGGGGGGGCGCGGGGGGGGGGGGGGGGGGGCGCGGGGCGGCCCGGGCCCGGGGGGGGGGGGGGGGCGGGGGGGGGGGCCCGGGGGGCGGCGCAGCGGGGGGGCCGCAGGAAACAAAGAACCAAACCGCCACCCGCCCCCCCCCCCGGGCCGCCCCCGGGGCCCGCGCGGCCGGGGCCGGGCCCGCGGGGGGGCGGGGGCGG
>NZ_JAQYWZ010000471.1:0-342 GCF_036290945.1 Streptomyces sp. BE303 | reverse complement strand
GTGACGACCGCCCCTCGGGTGGTAGCGGTGGCGGCGTCCGTGGCCGTGACGATCGCGGGGCCGGTCGGGGAGGCGGCCGGGTCCGTCGCGACGGCCGTGGGGGCGGGGGGGGGGGGGGGGTGGGGGGGGGGGGGGGGGGCGGGGGGGGGGGGGGGGGGGGCCCCACCGAGGGGTGGGGGGGGGGGGGGGAGGGAGAAGGGGGGGGGGGCCGGGGGGCCCGCGGACCAGCGCGCGCCCCAGCGCCTCGTTGACCGCCCCCGGGTCGGCCGGGGCCGACGGATCGAGCTGGACGCCCACGAACATCACGGTGGGCTCGCCCTCCACACTGGCCAGTGCCCGCCG
>NZ_JAQYWZ010000470.1:0-10091 GCF_036290945.1 Streptomyces sp. BE303 | reverse complement strand
CTCGGACTGGCCCGTGTGCACCCTGGCCGCCGACTACACCACCGTCGTGGACACCACACGCCGCCTGATCTCCCGACTCCACGCCCACGATCAGGCCCTGGTCCTCGGGGGCACGGCCGACCGCGTCTACCGGCTGAGGCCTCGACCGCGGTCCACCGCCCGGCTACCGGTACAGGGGCGCTGCGGCCCGTAACGCCTTCCACAGGCCCGACGATCGGGCCGGCTCGTCACCCACAGACATCGCGTTCACACACCCGGTCCGTGCGGACCGCCGACCATCCCCAGGGGGACACCCATGAAGCTCATACGCCTCGGCCCCGCCGGCAGCGAACGCCCGGCGGTCCTCGCGGGCGACGGCCGGCTGTACGACCTCACCCCGCTGACCGGCGATATCGACGGCGCGTTCCTGGCCTCGGACGGGATCGCCCGCGCCGCACGGGCGCTGGCCGCCGGTGAGCTGCCGCCCCTGGACGGCGACGGCCTGCGTGTCGGCGCGCCGATCGCCCGCCCTGGCAAGGTCGTCTGCATCGGGCTGAACTACCGCGACCACGCCGAGGAGACGGGAGCCGAACCGCCCGAGCGCCCCGTCGTCTTCATGAAGGCGGCCGACACCGTCGTCGGCCCGTACGACACCGTCCTCGTCCCGCGCGGATCGCAGAAGACCGACTGGGAGGTGGAACTGGCCGTCGTCATCGGTAGGCGGGCGCGCTATCTGGACACCCCCGCCGAAGCCGGCGGCCACATCGCGGGCTACGCGATCAGCAACGACGTCTCGGAACGCGCGTACCAGCTCGAACTCTCCCCGCAGTGGGACCTCGGCAAGTCCTGCGAGACGTTCAACCCGCTCGGACCGTGGCTGGTGACCCGCGACGAGATCACCGACCCCCAGAATCTGGGCCTGCGGCTGAGCGTCAACGGCGTGCAGCGGCAGAACGGCAACACCGACAACATGATCTTCGGCGTGGACCACATCGTCTGGTACCTCAGCCAGTACATGGTCCTGGAACCCGGCGACGTGGTGAACACCGGCACCCCCGCAGGAGTCGCGCTGGGACTCCCCGGCACGCCCTACCTCCGCGCGGGAGACACCGTGGCACTCGAGATCGACGGACTCGGAACACAGCGGCAGACCTTCGGACAGGCGTGATGACCATGTTGGACGACCCCGGCCCGGACCGGCCCGACAGCCCCAAGGCCCCCCTCGCAGCGAACGCGGCCCCACTCGCCGCCGTGGTCTCGCTAAACTGCGGGGACACCGACAAGCCCCGGATCGCAGGAGACCGCATGCCCCCGCACGCCAGTTCCGCGGCCGGGGCACAGGAACCGGACGCGAAGCCCCCGGTGCGGCAGGTCCTCTCCGACAGCGTCTACGAGAAGATCAAGGCCATGGTCATGGACCATGAGATCGCCCCCGGCGCCCGGGTCGGCATCGAAGCCCTGTCCCGCGGCCTCGGCGTGTCACCGACGCCGGTACGTGAGGCCCTGGCCCGACTGGAGGCGGACGGTCTGGTGGTCAAGCGGTCCCTGTCGGGCTACCGCGCGACCGAGCTGCTGACCCGCCAGGGACTCGAGGAACTCTTCGAGATGCGTCTGCTGCTCGAACCCAGAGCGGCGGCGCTGGCGGCCGACCACGCCACCGAGGAACACCTCGACGCCCTCGAAGGGATCATGGAGGAGATGCGGGGGCACCCCGGACCGACCGGACGGTACGCCGACTATCACGGTTTCGCCGCCCTGGACCAACGTTTCCACGAGGCGATCGCCCTGGCCGCGCACCGCCCGCTGCTCGCCGACGCGGTCGAGCGTCTCCACGCGCACCTCCACGTCTTCCGGCTCGCCAGCGTCAGGTTCACGGAGGACCCCACGCTGGAGGAACACGAACGCGTCATACGGGCCGTCCTGCGGGGAAAGCCCGATCGTGCGGCGGAAGCCATGACGGACCACCTGACCCACAGCCTCCAGCGCCAGCTCAGGGACGACACGCGGCCCTGATCGCGGCAGGGCGCAACCTACGGCGATCGGGAGTTCGCATCCCCCCTCGCCGGCCGGCACGTGAAGCCCGCCCCGCAGAACCGAACGCCGCCTCGAAGGCCCCGGCAGCGGCACCGTAGACAACGGCCGGCCCGATCCGCACGCCCGCACCCCCTGGACTCCGTTTTCGAGGCGCCGTGCGCATCGACAGCCGCGCCCGGGCGGCGACGCACGGCCCACGGGCCGAAAGGAGAGAACCACATGCGTGCCGCACTGTTCGTCACCTGCATCAACGACGCCCTGTATCCGTCCACCGCGATCGCGACCGTCAAGCTGCTGGAGCGCCTCGGGGTCCAGGTGACGTTCCCGTTCGCGCAGACCTGCTGCGGCCAGCCACAGTTCAACACCGGCTACCGCACCGCCACCGAGCCCCTGCTCAAACGCATGATCGACGCCTTCGACGACGCCGACCACGTCGTCACCCCCTCCGGCTCCTGCGCCGCGATGGTCCGCGACAACTACCCACGCATCGCCGCCAAGGCATCCGCCGAAGGACGTGACAGCGGCCTGGAGGCGGGCGCGCGCTCCCTCGCAGCTCGCACCTACGAGCTGACCGAGTTCCTCACCGACGTCCTCGGCGTCGTCGACGTCGGCGCACACTTCCCCCACACCGTCACCTACCACCCCTCCTGCCACGGGCTGCGCACGCTGGGCCTCGGGGAACGGCCGCGCCGGCTCCTCGAAGAGGTGAAGGAGCTGAGGCTCGCCGAGTTGCCCGGAGCCGAGGAGTGCTGCGGTTTCGGCGGCACCTTCGCCGTGAAGAACGCCGACGTCTCGGCCGCGATGGGGCAGGACAAGATCACCAACGCGCTGTCCACCGGCGCCGACTTCCTGTGCGGCGCGGACAACTCCTGCCTCATGCACCTTGACGGCCTGCTCCGACGCCAGGAGGCGCCCCTGCGCCCACTGCACCTCGCGGAGATCCTCGCCAGCACCGTCGACGACCCCTGGAGCCCCCGATGAGCGGCGCGACCTATCTGGGCATGCCGTCCTTTCCCGAAGCCGCGAAGCAATCCACCCGCGACGAGCGTCTGCGGCGCAACCTGCGACACGCCACGCACACCATCCGCGACAAGCGGGCCGCCGCCGTGAATGAACTGGCGGACTGGCCACAGCTGCGGGAGGCCGGCAAACGCATCAAGGACCACACCCTGTACCACCTGGACACCTACCTGCTGCAACTGGAGGAGAAGGTGACCGCAGCAGGGGGCACGGTGCACTGGGCCGCGGACGCCGAGGAGGCGAACCGCATCGTCGCGGATCTCGTCGAGGCGACCGGTGAGAGCGAGGTGGTCAAGGTCAAGTCGATGGCCACTCAGGAGATCGGCCTCAACGAAGCGCTGTCGGCCCGCGGGATCCGCGCCTACGAGACCGACCTCGCCGAACTCATCGTCCAGCTCGCCGACGACCGGCCGTCCCACATCCTGGTGCCGGCGATCCACCGCAACCGCGGTGAGATCCGCGACATCTTCACCGAGAACATGGCGGCATGGGGACGCCCCGCACCCGAGGGGCTGTCCGACCGCCCGGCCGAACTCGCGGAAGCCGCCCGGCTGCACCTGCGGGAGAAGTTCCTGCGGGCCAAGGTCGCCGTCTCCGGCGCCAACTTCATGATCGCCGAGACCGGCACCCTGGTCGTCGTCGAATCCGAGGGCAACGGCCGGATGTGCCTGACCCTCCCCGAGACACTGATCTCCGTCGTCGGCATCGAGAAGGTCCTCCCCCGCTGGCAGGACCTGGAGGTGTTCCTCCAGTTGCTGCCGCGCTCCTCCACCGCCGAACGCATGAACCCCTACACCTCCATGTGGACGGGCACCACCGACGGGGACGGCCCCCGCGACTTCCACCTGGTCCTGCTCGACAACGGCCGCACCGACACCCTCGCGGACGAGGTCGGCCGCCAGGCCCTGCGCTGCATCCGCTGCTCCGCCTGCCTGAACGTGTGCCCGGTCTACGAGCGAGCCGGGGGACACGCCTACGGCTCCGTCTACCCCGGACCGATCGGCGCCATCCTCAGCCCCCAACTGCGCGGCGTCACCAGCGACATCGATGCCTCCCTCCCCTTCGCCTCCAGCCTGTGCGGCGCCTGCTACGAGGTGTGCCCGGTCGCCATCGACATCCCCGAGGTCCTGGTGCACCTGCGCGAGCGGGTCGTCGAACAGACCGGCGGGCACACCGCCGAACGGGCGACGGTCAAGGCCGCCACCTGGCTGCTCGACCACCCGGCGGCCATGACCGCCGCCCTGCGCCTCGCCTCCGGCACCCGCAAGGCGCACCCCCGGCGCCCGGGCGGCCCCGCCAGGGCGTGGACGGACACCCGCGACCTCCCCCCTGTCCCCGCCGAACCGTTCCGCACCTGGTGGAAGAGGAACCGCGCATGAACACCCGCGACACGATCCTGGCCCGCATCCGCGCCGCCGTGGCCGACGCGCCCGAACCCGCCCCGCTCACCCGCGCCTACGCCTTCAGCCACACCAGCGACGACCCGGGATGGATCGTCGACCTCCTCGCGGAGAACCTCACCGAGTACCGGGCGATCGTGCACCGGTGCCCCACCACGGACCTTCCCCAGTTCCTCGCCGACCTCCTCGAACGACGCGGAGCACGCACCGTCGTGGCCGCAACCGGACTCCCCGGGGCCTGGCTGTCCCGCGTTCCCCCGACGATCCTGGGCGACAGCGACGCCCCCGCGCGGACGCCGGCGCTCCTGGAGCGGGTCGACACCGTGATCACCGGATGCGCGCTGGCCATCGCCGAAACCGGCACCATCGTCCTGGACGGCGGCCCCGGACAGGGCCACAGGACACTGACCCTCGTCCCCGACCACCACATCTGCGTCATCGGCGCCCACCAGATCGTCGCCTCTCTCCCCCAGGCCCTGCCCCTGCTGACACCCACCCGGCCACTCACCTGGATCTCCGGCCCCTCCGCCACCAGCGACATCGAACTCGACCGCGTCGAAGGGGTCCACGGACCCCGCACGCTGGAGGTGGTCATCACCGACCAGGCCGCATAGCCCGGTCGCGTTGCCGTACCTCAGCCCCGGGAACCCGACACCACCACTCCTTGCCGGCATAAGGATCAACCGCCCCCAGCCTCCGGGGTGACCCGTGAAAGCGGAGACGGACCCTCGCTCATGGCAAGCGCATCAGGCTCCTGCCACCTCGGCCAACCGCCGCCTCCTACCGGCGGAGCCTGCCCGGCCCCTGCTCGGCACGGACGAACCCGCGATGCCCTACCCGAACGCGATGCCGCGACCTCAGCCGCGCCTCGCGACAACTATGCAGATCCACTCCCCCCCCTGGAAGATCCGCGCCTACCTGACGGCACACCTCCGTGGTGGCCTTCCGCGTGTTCGGGGGCAGCCGGTGCGTACGTCCGGCCGCCCCTGCGGACGGTGCCGCGCGGACCCGGCGCCGAGGGGGGTGTCAGGGCGTCGGGCGTGGAGCAGGGCACCACCGCGCGCCCTGGTCGGGGCGCTCTGCCCGGTTCAACGACCGAAGACGGCCCCAGTCACCAGGACGACGGCGACGCCCTGGACGGGGATCCGGGCGGCCGGACGCCTGCGGGGGCGCAGCCAGCCGGGCATCGGGAAGTGCGGGCCGGTGGGAGCTCGGTGGAGGTGGCGGGCCTGATCGGTGGCCGGGCGTTGCGGGGCGCGGGGTCGGGGTGGCTGGGCTGGAGGAGTGTTTCGAGGCGGGCGGTGGCCTCGGGCCGCGGCCGGGCGTGGCAGGGCCAGCCGGGGCAGTTGCCGGGGCGTTGCGGGATGAGTTCGACGAGGGCTGTGCAGCGTGTGCAGGTGGTCATTGCGGGGTCCTTGCGGTGCTGCAAGGGCCGGCCTTTCGTGTGCGTGGTCCTGGTCCCCATCGATCGTGCGGGCAGGCGGGGGCGGGTGCGGGTGCGGCCGATGAGGAGGGGATCGTGGCACAGCTCACCGGTGGTGTCGGGTATACCGGTGACGTCGTCGGTCGGCCGCTACGGACTCCAGGGGGTAGGCGGGGATCAGGTGGGGCGTCGGCCGAGGGCTGCGGTCAGGAGGGTGACCGCGTGATGGGAGGTCTGGGCGAGCCAGGGCGTCCGACGTCGGGGTCGATGATCGCCCGGCCGTTGACGTAGGTGGTCCGGCCGTCGTCGCCCGTTTCCATCCAGCCGGCCAGGCTCCGGTCGGGTCGGCGTACGGCGAACACGACGCGCCCGGGCCGGCCCTCGACCAGGAACGAGGATGTCGAGCGTTTCCAGGACGGCGGGCGCGGACCTGGCCGGGAACGCCTCGGCGTCCAGCAACGCGTCGGGGAGGTCGTTCGCCGTCCCGGTCGCGGCACAGGTCGCCCGCTCGATCCGGGCGAGGTGGTCGGTGCTCACCGCTGCCCAACGACCGGCCACCGTAGGGTCACCGCCGTCCACGGTCCCGGCAACCCTCGCGGCGGGCCGGGAAGATCCGAACGCCCGTGTCCGGCCGCGCCGCCCGCCCCGTCGGCCGGGCCGGCACCGACTGGTAGGTCCCGCTCCGGTGGGGCCGGTCAGCCCTCGGGGTGGAGGATCGCCCGCGTCTGTCGGCCGGCTACCTCGACGGCGGCGACACGGGCCCGGTCGCGCTCGTCCATCCTCGCCCAGCGCCGCTCGCGCTCGGCCCGGCAGTGCTCCCGGGTACGCTGCTCGGCGGCGGCCAGGCGCTCCGGGGTGACGCCGAACAGGGGCGCCGCCCATTCCTGCCAGGGAAGTGTCCGGTCCTGGTCCGGGTCGTAGCGGGCGCGGGCGGCCCGGCCGCGGTGGCCGGTGTTCTCCAGCTCCCGGTAGGTGGCCTCGGCCATGCCCAGGACCGTGGCCATCCGCGCGCGGCTGCGGCCGGTGAACACCCGCAGATGCGCGAGGCGCTCCTGGTCGACGACACACAGGTCCGCCGGCGCGACACCCACGGCGGCGGCCAGGAGAACAAGATGCTCCGGGCGCGGCACCCGCGAGCCCGCGAGATAGAAAGACACAGCGCGCTCCGACACCCCGGTCACCCGCATGATCCGAGCCGCCGACGCCCCGGCCGCCGTCCGCCGTCCGCGCCGCACGCAGCCTGGCCGCGTCGAAGCCGCACTCCGTTCCACTCACACCCACACCCTGCCCACCCCGCGGCAGGGATGAACGACCTTCACACCCGCGCGCCTGTGAAGGTCCGTTCAGGGGGCACGAACCAGGGGGAACGAACCTTCAGACCACCCGGCGGACCCGCCCGGTTCACCGGTGCGGCTGTCGGGGCACGGCGAAGGACAGGCCTTGGGTCAGGACCCCGGCGATCACGAAGGCCGGGGTCGCCGGTGAGGGACCACCCCAAGCGCGTGCCGGCACCTCGTCCACACTCCCGTCCTGCACGGGATATCCCTCAGCGGCAAGACGCCGAGGGACCGGCTCTGTTCATGGGATCGGTCGGCGAGCGCGCGGAGGCCGGGGCTGGACTACGCTCGCTGGTATGGGCGCCTTGACGGACGGCGGGTTCCCCGCCGACGTGACGAGCCTGGTGGGTCGCCGCTCCGAGCTCGCCGAGCTGAAGCGGTTGCTGGCCGACTCGCGTCTGGTGACGCTGACCGGCACCGGCGGTGTGGGCAAGACCCGCCTGGCCCTGCAACTGTCCCGCGAGGTGCGGCGCGCCTTCCACGACGGCGCGTACTGGGTGCCGCTCGCGGAGATCGGCGAACCGGACCAGGTCGGACAGAGCGTGATCAACGCCGTGGGCCTGCGCACCATGGGCCCCGACGCCACCACGCTGCTGACCGACTACCTGCGGGACAAGCGCGCGCTGCTGGTCCTGGACAACTGCGAGCACCTGGTCGGCGCGTGCGCGAAGCTGTCCGCCGGCCTGCTGGCGGCCTGCCCCGGCGTCCGCGTGCTGGCGACCAGCCGCGAGGTCCTCGACATCGCCGGTGAACGCGTCTTCGCCGTCACACCCCTGGCCCTCCCCGACGAACACCCCGACGGGACCCATCCCGGCGGGACCCACGCCGACTCCGTCGTCCTGTTCGCCGACCGCGCGGCCGCCGCCGCCCCAGGCTTCACCCTCACACCCCACAACGCACAGGCCGTGGCCGACCTGTGCCGCCACCTCGACGGCCTGCCCCTGGCCATCGAACTCGCCGCCGTCCGCGTCCACACCCTGTCCGTCGAAGAACTCCTCCAACGCCAGAACGAGCACCACCAACTCCTCACCCGCCGCCAACACCACACCACCCCCTGCCACCAATCGCTACGCGCCACCGTCGACTGGAGCTACGACCTCTGCTCGGCCAGCCGCAGGACCGCCAGGCCCAGCGACGCCTGGCGGTCCCGCGCCACGCCCGGGAGGTCACCCGGAACGCCTCGCTGACCTGACGGCATTGCGGGATCAGCCGAACGGCTCCGACAAGCGGCACCAGCACTGAGGTGTTGACGGGTGCGGCTGACCAGGATCGCGAAGCACGTCCCGAAGACCCCTTCCCGAGTCGCCGCCGATCGCTTCCCGAAAGTGGAGTCGTGCCTGGTCAGCTGTCGGACCTCGTCAGATACGGCCGAAGGCGCGCTGAGGCGTCCCCTTGGCCCGGCGACGGTGACCGGGCGGCATCGGCGCAGGAGAATCGCCGCATGCGGATTCTGATCATTACTGCCGGTTCACGTGGAGATGTCGCGCCCTTCACGGGCCTGGGTCGGCGCCTGCTGGACGTCGGCCACCAGGTCGCCGTGGCCGCTCACCCATCCTTCGCCGCACTCGTCGCGGGGTGTGGTCTGGACTACCGTCCGGTGCCGGGCGACCCCCAGGGACTGATCCGGGACCTGTCCCGGGCGGCGTCACGGGAGGAGGCCCAGGCAAGAACAAGGGCGTACACGGACGGGCTCGCCGATGGCGTGGCGGAGGCCGCTGCGGGCGGTGCCGACCTACTGCTCACCGCCTTCGGCCCGTCACCGCTCAGCCTGACCGCCGGCGAAGCGCTCAACATCCCCGTCATCGGCACCTACCTCGCACCATCGTTCGCCACCGGACAGTTCCCGCTGCCCAACGCACGGGACACCGACGGCCTGGGACCGGAAGGCAACCTCGCCGCGGGCCGGGAAGTGCTAAGGCACGCGGACGGCGTCCTCGCCGGCTCCGTGACCCGGCTGCGCACCCGCCTCGGGCTACCGGCCGACGCGTCCTCGGCACCGATGGACATCCGGCCGGTCTTCCACGGCTTCAGCCCGCTGGTGGTGCCGCGCCCCGAGGACTGGCCCCCGCGGGTCGAAGTGGCGGGCTACTGGTGGCCCGCACGGCCGGACGGCTGGCAACCCCCGGCCGAACTGGTGGACTTCCTCCGCTCGGGTCCGTCCCCGGTGTTCATCGGGTTCGGCAGCATGGCGGTAGGGCAGGGGGAACGGCTCAGTGAGCTGGTGACCACGGCGGTGGAACGGGCAGGCGTGCGCGCGGTGGTGCAGGCGGGGTGGGCCGATCTGAATGGCTGCGGCGACGACGTCCTGGCCATCGGCGACGTGCCGCACGACTGGCTGTTCCCTCGCAGCGCCGCCGTCGTCCACCACGCCGGGGCCGGTACCACCGCAGCCGGGCTGCGGGCCGGAGTACCCGCCGTACCAGTACCCGTCATGGCCGACCAGCCGTTCTGGGCGTCTCGACTGCACAGCCTGGGGGTCGCCCCCCGGCCTCTGCCGTTCCAGAAGCTCACTGCCGAAGCCCTCGGCGACGCGATCACAGCCTGCTCATCCGATCCCGCCTACCGCCGCCGCGCGGCCGAACTCGCCCAACGCATCGCCACGGAGGACGGTGCCGCCACGGTGCTCGCCCACATCGACTCAGGGGACGCCGGGTGAAATCCGAGAAATGCTCCACCACCGTGCTGCGGTACCAAGGTGCCCGAGGCACTCCGCCGCATCCGGTGCTGCCGAAACTCGCGAACAATTCGAACGCCATCGCCCCCGTTATGTTTTTCGCGGTCCTGCAAGAGGGCCGCTGGCCTCCGGGCCCCGGCATGACTGTGTCCCCCTGTCGAAGAGATGACCTGGGGGGTGGTGTCACCGGGCCCGGAGGTGTCGTCGGAGACGCTGATGAGAGG